>JBOHME010000058.1:0-27378 GCA_050729795.1 Allostellaceae bacterium
TACCCGAGGCGCCGCCGGTGACGATGACGGTGCGTCCTTGCAGATCCATCACTGATATCGGTTGCGCTGATCTCGGCTGTGCTGAGCCCATGCCTGGGCGGCGGCGATGTTCGGCGCTGCCGGCGGCCGGTGTCAAGCCGCGCCGAGCGCCAGCTGCGCCCGCCCGCCGATCGCCCCCCGCTGGTGCAGCCGATCGAGGATCAGTTGCGGCAGCCGGTATGCCGGCAGATCGAGCCGCTGTGCCGGGCGCATCACGCCGTCGAGCAGCAGATAATCGCTCGCCCATTCGTCGAAGCCGAAATGCCGGAACGCCTGTGGCAGGCTCGGCACATGGTCGCCGTAAAAACCGAGCAGACATTCGGGCCGGTGCGAGCCCAGACCGTCCAGCAGGATTTGCAGCATCGCATCCGAACGGGCGAGCCCGTCGAGATAGCGCAGCAGCGCGCCGCCTTGCGGCACGTTCGCCGCATCGAAGCGCCGCCGCAGCGCAGGGTCGATCTCCGGTCCGGTTTCGCGCCACGGCCCATGATTGCCCATCGTGATCACGAAGATGAAGCTGCGCGGGCCGGTCTCGCCGAGCACACGCAGCACCTGGTGGGCGAGATCGGGGTCGGAGCAGTAAGGTGGCCGGCTCGACCCGCCGAGCGTCTGGCGATCGAGAAACTGCTCGAAGCCGAGCGCCGGGATTGTCAGGTCGCGGCGAAAAAAGCCTCGATCGAACGGGTGCAGGCACAATGTGCGATAGCCCTCGGCCCGCAAGCGCCGGGCCAATGACGCGAGTGGGGCGCGAGCAAAAGCGTGGTACGGGTTGAAGCGGTCGTAACCGAGCCCGTTGTCGGAGATGCCGGTCAGCACCGCGAACTCGGCCCGCATCGTATTGGCGCCCCAGCCGGCGACATCGAGCCGGCCATAGGTCGCCCCGGCGCGGCGGCAGGCGTCGAAGCCGGGCAACAGATCGGCCGGCACCGACGGCGACAGGCGCCGTGCGTCGAAGAACGATTCGCACTGCACCAGCACAAGCGGAACCGCCGGGGCCGCGGTGATGACCGCCGGAGTCGGCAAAACCGCGTGGCGGGCACGACGGATGGTGCGCTCGGCGCGGGCGATGATGCCGTAAACGAGAAGGCTGGCGAACGGGCCGAGCCGTGCCGCGTCGGCGAACGGCTCACCGATCGCACCGAGCCGGCGCAGCGTCGCCGCGGCCAAACCGAGCCCCGGCTCGCGCGACAATGCCCACACCGCAGCACCGGCGAAGAGGGTTACGAAGAGGGCGGCGAGCGGATCGGCTGGCCACAATGGCGTTTCGAGGCACAATAGCGCGACGGCGAATGCGAAGGCGGCGAACGCCCCGCCGATCACCAGACCCGGTCCGGCAAACGGCAGGTAGAGCTGCGGGTGGGTGAAGACATGCGGCAGCTCCGACATGTCGGAGAATACGACCGGCTCGCGCACCGCCTCGCGCTTGGTCTGATCGGCCAGCGCAAACCCGGCGCCGAGCGACAGCAGCACGAGGCCGGAAAAGATCGGGCGCCGGCTGACGATCATCAGCAGCAGGGCGGCAAGCAGCACCGGGGCGAGATCGATCAGCAGGGCGGGCCGGGCAGCGAGGCGAGTGCCGGCGACGCGGCGTGGGATTAACCATGCCGCCAGGGCCAGCGCGGCGCCGGCCGCGAACTCGACGATCGGGTTTGTCATCGGTTCAGCCGGGGCGGATGTGAAAGTGAAAGCGGCGCAGGATCGCATCGCCGATGACGGCAGGCGCGATGTCGCAGAATTGCAGCCCGAGCACCAGCGGCCACGGAAAAGCGACCCGCCGGCGGCCGCGATCGATGCCGCGCTTGACGATCCGAGCCGCGGCACCCCCCTCGCGCAAAAATGGGGTCGGACCGTCGAACCGGTCGGTCATCGGCGAATCGAAAAAGCCGGGGCAGATGCTGGTGACCCCAATGCCACGCGGCGCCAGCCGCGGGCGCAAGGCCTCGGCATAGGCGCGCAGCCCGGCCTTGCTGGCGCAGTAGCCGGGGCTGTAGGGCAGCCCGCGATAGGCCGCGATCGAGGCCACCAGCGCGACCCGCCCGCGCCCGCGCCCGCACAGCGCCGGCAGCAGCGGCTCGACCGTGTTGATCGCGCCGAGCAGATTGACGCTGATCTGCCGCGTCGCACAGTCCACCCCCTCGGACGGGCTGTCGGGGTCGGGACCGGCTGATGTGCCGGCGTTGGCGACAAGAAGATCGACCGGATGGTCATTGTCGAATCGGGTCAGCCACAGCGCCATCGCCGGTCCATCGACGACGTCGATCGCCCCAATCCGCACGCTTGCCCCCTTGGCTTCGCAAGTGTCGGCCGTCGCCGCCAGTCGGCCGCGGTCACGCCCCAACAGGCCCAGCGTCATTCCCGGCCCGGCATAGGCCTCGGCCAGGGCGGCGCCGAGCCCGCTCGAAGCCCCGGTAATGACTACGGTGCGAAACAGCGAGCCCATCCCTGCAGACTAGAATGCCGGCCGTCCGAAAGACGTCACGGCGAGGCGATCGACAACGACCGATTATGCTGCCATTGGCGGGCCGGCATCCCCGCCTGGTAAAGGCCGCGACACAAATTGTCACAGCCCGGTCCCCTAGCACCTCGTCCTGTCAATCACGGGAACTGGGCATCAGCCACCACGGCGCGCGGCGAGGACGGTGTCGACTGGCGTGCGGCGCCGAGACAGGTGTCAACCGCGTCGCGCAAGCTGCCGACATAATGGTCCGCACCCACCATCCGCCCCAGCGCCCGATCCGTCAGGATCGGGTCTTGCTCGGGCCACAGCCCGACCAGAAGGATTGCGCCGGGCAGGTGCGCATGCAGCCGCTGCAGCAAAAAGCGGAGGTGAGCGGGCGTGCCGCGGATGCCGAGATAGAGGATGCACGCGGCCGCGACATGGCGAGCGTCGAGCGAGGTGATTTTTGCGCGCGAAACCGCGTCATGCGGGACCACTCGAGCGCCCAGCCCCTGCTTGCCCAGCAGCTGGGCCAGTATGCTCGCCGCCGCCGCGTCGAGCGGCCCGCGTCCGGCCACGCACAGAACAGGGGCGTCGCCCTGCCATTGCGGCGCCAGCCGGTCCTTGTCGAAAGCGTCCCCGGCTGGCGATGCTTCCTTCGCCACTGCCCTTTGATCGGCGGTCGGTCCGGCGACGGTCTTGCCGTCATCGACCGCTGCTTGGTCGTCATGTCTTCCCAGACCGCGAATAAGCTCGTCGATCGAATCCTTGAAGCGCTCGAACTTTGTCCCCGTCAATGATCCTCGCGCGATATCGTTGGCCGCGAGCTCTAAGCCCGGCAGCGCGACCTCGTCGTAATAAGCCGAAAGCGGATGGTCGGCAAGGAAGCGCTCGGCCTGCTCCTCGGCCTCGTCCGGGTCGCTGGCGAGCATGCGCTGATAAAAGCTCTCGACCGGCGTCAGCGGCGGACGGTCGCCGAGCAGCACGTCGAGAAACTCCAGCCGCTCGACATACCGCCCGACCAGCACCAGGCACAAGGTGAGCGGGGTCGAGATGATCAGCCCGATCGGGCCCCAGATCCAGGTCCAGAAAATCGCCGCGATGATCACGGCCAACGGCGACAGACCGGTGCTGTGACCATAGACCAGCGGCTCGACCGCCTGCCCCATGACCAGTTCGGTTACGATGTAGAGCGCGGCGGTCCAGATCACCAGGGACCAGCCAGGGGCGACCGCGGCGGCGAGCGCGATCGGCAGGGCGGCGGCAATCCACGACCCGATATAAGGGATGAACCGCAGCAGGGTGCCGAGCACCCCCCACAGCACCGGGTTGGGGACACCAATGAAATAGAGGCCGATACCGACAATCACGCCAAAGCTCGTATTGATGCCGAGCTGGGTCAGGAAATAGCGGCTGAGCCGGCGTCCGGCGTCGGTCATCGCCACCGTTGTGCGCTCGAGATCGCGCGCGCCGAACAGCCGGATCGCGCGGTCGCGCAGATCCTCCTTCTGCAGCAGCGTGAAAATGGTAACGACCAGGATGATCCCGGTCGTCGCCAGCGGGCTCAAAACCGGCGAGACCACCTTCTCGCCGATCTGCAGCGCCGACATCGTCGGTTGGGTGACCACCACCGGGACCGGCTTTTGCTGGGTTGCGGATCCGCCGGTGGCCGGGGTTGATGGCGGCGCCGGCGATGCAGCGGAGCCCGCGCCAAAGAGCCGGTTGCCGAGGCCTTTGATCTCCTGCGACACGCGGCCGAGCGTCGCACCGCGAAGCTTTGCGATCTTTTGCTCGATCGTGGTCTCGTATTGCGGGACGTTGCCGGCCAGCTCCGCCACCTGGGAGCCGATCGCGGTGCCAATGGCGATAATGATGCCGAGCGCCAGCAGCACGGCGACAACCACCGACAGGATGCGGCCCAGCCACGCCCGGCGCAGCAGCTCGACCAGCGGGCTCAGCAGAAAGCTCAGCAGGATCGCGAGCGTAATCGGGATCAGCACCTCGCGCCCAAGATAGAGGGCGGCGACGATGACCACCGCCACGACGATGGCCTGGCCCGACCCGCTTGGTCCGGTCGCGGCTGGGACCCGAGCCGGTGGTGGCGCAACGGGGCCGGGCGAGTTCACGGCATCTGGCATGGCTGACAATCCTCGGCAACGCCGCCACCGCAAAGGATGGCGAAGCCCGCGGGGAATCTCTACACTCTTCCGGTCAACACCGCGGGAGCGAGCAATGATCGTCGAGCAGATCTGGACCGCGAATGCCGGCCGCAACTTCAATTACCTGATCGCTTGCGGCGAGACCGGAGAGGCGCTGGCGGTCGATCCGCTCGATCATCAAAAATGCCTCGCCGCTGCCAAGGCACGGGGCTGGAACATCACGCAGATCCTCAATACGCACGAGCACCGCGACCATACCGGCGGCAATCCCCAGATGGTGGCGGCGACCGGCGCCCAGGTGCTGGCCCACGCCAATGCCAAGGACAAGATCGCCGAGATGAACCAAGGGCTGCGGGCCGGCGACGTGATCCGGGTCGGCAAGAGTGTCGAGCTCGAATGCCTCGACACCCCCGGCCACACGATGTCGCATATTTGCGTCATGGCTCGCGGCGACACGCCGGCCTTGTTCTGCGGCGACACGCTGTTCAATGCCGGCGCCGGCAACTGCCATAATGGCGGCCACCCGAACGAGCTCTACAACACCTTTGTCAGCCAGCTCGCCAAATTGCCGGAAGAGACGCTGATCTACCCGGGCCACGACTATATCGCCCGCAATCTCGGCTTCACCCTCGACCGCGAGCCGGATAACGCGCGCGCCAAGGCACTATTGCCGCAGATCGAGCAGCAGGACACCAACCGCGCGCTGGTCACGACCCTGGCGCAGGAGTACCAGATCAATACCTTCTTCCGGCTGTCGAGCCCGAGTGTGATCCACCGTCTGCGCGAGGCCTTTCCGGACCTGCCCGACCATCCCGATGCGAAGACCGTATTTTTGCGGCTGCGCGAATTGCGCAACAAATGGTGAGGCGGGCGCCACGGGCAATGCTGAGGCCAGGCCGACCTGAGGCCAGGCACTCGCAGGAGGAATGATGCCGCAACTGACCACTGATGATGGGGTCCGCCTCCATTACGAAGAGACCGGGTCGGGGAAGCCGGTCGTCTTCGTCCACGAATTTGCCGATGATTACCGCGGCTATGAAGGGCAGATGCGGTATTTCGGACGGCGCTATCGCTGCATCGCCTACAACGCCCGCGGGTATCCGCCCTCCGAGGTGCCGGACGACCCGGCGCGCTACTCGCAGGAGCGGGCGCGCGACGATATCCGTGCCGTGCTCGATGCGCTCGCGATCGAAAAGGCGCACATCGTCGGCATCTCGATGGGCGGGTTTGCGGTGCTGCATTTCGGGCTCGCCTATCCCGGCCGCGCGCTGTCGCTGGTGGTGGCTGGCTGCGGCTATGGCGCCGAACCGGGCAAGCGCCAGCAATTTCACGACGAGACCGCAAAGACGATCGCCCTGATCGAGGGCCAGGGCATGGGCGAGGCGAGCAAGAGCTATGCGCTCGGCCCGAGCCGGGTGCAGCTCCAGAACAAGGACCGGCGCGGCTGGGCCGAGTTTGCGGCGAACCTCGCCGGTCATTCGACGCGCGGCTCCGCCCTGACGATGCGCGGCGTTCAGGCGCGGCGCCCGTCCTTGTGGGATCTGGTCGAGCCGATGCGCCGCCTCGAAGTGCCGACATTGATCATGACCGGCGACGAGGACGATCCGTGCCTCGAACCCGGTTTGCTGATGAAGCGCACGATCCCGTCGGCAGCGCTCGTCGTCTTCCCGAACACCGGCCACGCGCTGAACCTCGAAGAGCCCGATTTGTTCAACCGCAGCCTCGACGAGTTCTTTCACCAGGTGGAGAGCGGACGCTGGCCGCGCCGCGATCCGCGCGCCGTGACCGGCTCGATCCTCGGCATGCGCTAACAGCAAACGCCGAAGCTTCGTGCGGGTTCGTCCCCATGGGTGAGCAGGGGGATGGGTGAGCCGGCACGACCCGGCCGGCTCGTCCCCGCTGCGAATTAGCCCCAGGTCGCCTGGCTGCCGATAGCGGTGATCGTGATGTGGCCCATGGTGGTGTTGGCCTTGGCGCCGTGCCAGTGGCGTTCGCCGGCCTTGATGTGCACGACATCGCCGACATTGATCTCGTGCTGCTCGTGCTCGTTCGCCACCATGCCGGAGCCCGAGGTCACGACCAGCACCTGGTCGCAATTATGCGTATGCCAGCCGGTCGTGCAGCCCTGGCTGAAATTCACGACGCTGCAATTGTAGTTGGCTGAATCCCCGGGCTGGATGATCGTCTGCCGCGAGCGGGAGACCGGCCCGGTCCAGCCCTCGATCCGGCTGGCGCCTTCGACCGGGAGGTCGGGGATATTCTTCAGTGTGACGACCTTCATGACGATCCTCTCCTCTGAGTGACGCGTGCGTTCAAGCAATCCGGAACCGGCAAGCTCGCCGCAGCCTAGCACAGCGGAGCAGCGGTGGGGTCATTTCACCCAGCGTGCCGCTCGCGCGCGATGAGGCCACGCCCGCTAGTATTGTCCGCGCGGTTCGAGGCCAAAGGCGTGCTGGCCGTACATCGTGCCGACCGCGTCCCAGTTGAGGCTGACATGGCGGGCGACGGCGTTGACGTCGCGCCAGGCACGCTGGATCGGGTTCGACAGCAGAAGGCCGGCGCCGCCGGTCGCGGCGTTCAAGAGCTCGACCGCCTGCAGCGCGAGCTTGGTCGCATAGGCCTGGTCGCGGCGAGCGTGGATGCGGTCGGCGACCGTGATCTCTGCGCCGTCACGCAGTTTCGTCATCGCATTGCGCAGATTGGTCAAGAGGATCAGCTCGGCGGCTTCCACCGCGGCCGCGGCTTCGGCAAAGCGCAATTGCACGGTGGCGAACTCGGCCATCGCGAGCCCGCCGCCGGTGAGCGCACCACGGGTTTTGCGGCCGGTGGTCATCTCGAGATAATCGGCGAGCGCGCCCTTGGCGGCGCCGACCGCGGTCGCGGCCAGCATCGAGGCACCCAGCACCAGCAAAGGCAGCCGATAGACCGGGTTCTGGTGATGGTGTGCGCCGGGAGTGTGGCCGGAGCGGGTATCGGCGAACCGCAGCACGCGGTGGGCCGGAACAGACACCTCATGCGCGATGATGTTCTTGCTGCCAGTTCCGGCAAGGCCATAGACGAACCAGTTGTCCTCGATCTCGACATCGCCGACCGGCAGCAGGAAGAACGCGCCGTCACCGGGTGCCTCTGCTGCAGCGGCATCGGGCGATTTGATGAACGCACCGAGCCGGATCCAGCTCGCATGGTCGACGCCGCTGGCAAACGACCATCTGCCATTGAGCACATAGCCGCCCGTGACCGGGATCGCGGTGCCGGTGGGCGCGAAGCAGGCGCAGGTGAACGGGTCGGCGCCGTCGCCCCATAATTCGCGCTGCGCTTCGATCGGGTAGTGGCCGAATGAGATGCCGTTCGACAAGGCGCCGTTGACCGCCCAGCCGGTGGAGGCGCAGGCGGCGGAGATGATCAGCGCGATTTCGAGGGCGACGACGGCATCGCATTCAAAGCCGCCGAATTCCTTTGGCCGGGTGGTGCGCAGCAGTTCGGCTTCGCGGATCTTCGCGATGATCCGCGGCGAGACGCGGCGGCTGCGCTCGGTCTCCTCGGCCAAAGCGCGGATCTCCGGCACCAGGTCGCGGGCGCGGCCGATCAGCTCCGCCGGGTCGGGTATGGCGGTGCGGCGGATTGCGGCAATCGTCATCGGCCTCTCCGGTTGGCGCCGGCATTCTCCCAAGGCGGGACTGCGCTGTCGATAGAGTTCAATCCTCGACGATGCGTTCCGGCTTCAGGCGACGCAGCCGGCCGTATTGGTTCGTGTGCGCGCGGTGAAAACGCCGGCGGATCGCTGCCTGCGATTTGCGCAAAGCCGGCGTCGACAAACGATTGCAGTCCCACAGGCTCCACACGTCGCCGGTCCACGGATTGACCGCAAAAAAGCCGAAGCTGCCTTCCGCCGGCGACTTGCTGAGACCGTCAAAGACTATAAACGGGGGAGTGAAGTTGTCGGTGACATCGCTGTCGTAATCGAAGAACCCCAGATACTTAACTCCTCCGTAAACGGCTTCAGCTGCCAGGTGCTGGGCGGTCGGCTGGTCGATTTTCCAGGGGGTTTTGGTTTGATGCGTAATGCCGTCACAACAAATTATCGCGGCGCCAATCAGCCTCAGGAAAAACAGGGCGGATCGAGGGATCGCCATCAACGTTTACTCCGCGCGATGATCGCATGAAGCCCGCGGATGGTTGCGGTGACCTTGGGAACATAGGTGCGGACCTTAGCCCCGTTCTGGTAGGCTCCGAACTTGCCGCTGTTTTGCAAAGCGGTGGCGAACGCCTGCGGATCGCTCTTGCCCGAACAATAGACTCTGAGAGCGTGATGAACGACTTCAGGCTGTCGGCATAGCTCGCGAAGGTAGCGATCTTGGCCGGGCCTCTCTTGGCTTGCATGTAGCCGGTCGCGTACGGCGCGAGATAATGGATCCCGAAATAGTTGCTGCCTTGGGCGGCAAACGGGCGGCTTCCCCAACCCGACTCCAGGGCCGACAATCCGAGGATGTTCTCGACCGGGATGCCGAGCTGGTCGGCGGCCTTTTGCGTGTCGGCCAGATGGGCGTGGGCAAAGCGTTCCTTTTTCTCCTGGATCGGGTTCAGCGGGGCTGACGCCGGCCGGATATTCGCGTCGCCGCCGCCAGCGCCGCCATCATCCGTCCATTCGCCGCCATCGGGGTTGGCGGCCGGCACGCGCGGCTCATCGGCCCGGTTGAGGTTGTCTTTTTGCAATGATGCGGCCTGCGCCAGCTTGACCATCGCCTTGGGCGCGATCTCCGGGACAGCGAGCTGCACCGCGCGGATCGCGGCCTGCGCCTGCTCGCCGGCATTCATCAGCCGTGCGATGGCGGCGAGCCCGCGCTGACAGCGTTCGATCGCGTCGGGTGGGGCCGCGTAGGCGAGACGCAGTGCCTGCCCGATCTCCGCTGCGGGGCGCATCCGACAAACCCGTCGGCCGGCGGGTTCGGCGACGGCCTCGACCAGGCGCATCGGGCCGAGCGCCACCCCGTCAGCGTCACAGGCAAGCCCGGGCTCGCCGCGCCGCACCAGGCGATAGGGACGGGCAAACGCAATGGTCATACGACCTCCGATCGGCGTATAAGGGGCGGCGGGTCATGTGTTCATGGTCCGTTTCCATTTCAAGAAGTGCGGGACGGGCGACCGCGACAAAAGGACCATTGATGGCGACACGCGACGAGATCGTGGCGGCGGCGGCGAAGGTGTTCCGCGACAAGGGCTATCATGCCGCAACGGTGCGCGACATCGCCGAAGCCGTCGGCATATTGAAGGGCAGCCTCTACCACCATTTCGAGAGCAAGGAGGCGCTGCTATACCTCGTCGTCAAGGAGCCGATCGCGGAGATGTATCGGGCGATCGCCGCGATTGACGAAGCTGATGCACCGGCAACCGAGAAGCTGCGCCGGGCGATCCTTGCTCATCTCGAAGCCTTTGACCGGCATTACCCGCATTTGTTCGTCTATCTGCGCGAGCGCGAATCGGTCAAACGCCGCTTTCGTGAAATGATCGGCTTCTCACCAAAGGAGTACGAGCGCTGCTGGCAGCAGATCCTGCGCCAAGGTGTGGAAAGCGGCGAATTCCGCCATGATCTCGATATCGAAGTCACCTCGTACGGGCTGCTCGGAATGCTCAACTGGGCCTATAAATGGTATGACCCACAGGGCCGTCTGAAGGTGCAGGAGGTGGCCCGGGAATTCACTGCGCTGGCGCTTGCCGGTCTCGCCACTGCACCACCCGCGGCACGGCGGTCCGCGGCACGCGGTCGCAAGCGGTTGACATCCGGCGCCGAGGTGCGCGGCTTTGACAAGAGCGCGGCCGGAGGGTAGCGTAGCGGTACCAAACGATCGTTTGGTGGCCGTGCTCGCGGCGGTTCCTCTCCACAGCTGACTGGGAAACGGGTCATGCGCAACCAATACAATGTTATCGACGCCGATGGTCACATTCTCGAACCGCTCGATCTCTGGGACCGCTATATCGATCCGAAGTTCCGCAACCGCGCACCACGGCTGGTCAAGGGCGAGAATGGCAAGGAGCGGCTCGTCATGGACGAGACGCCGGTTGGCGACGGCAGCCGCGGCATCGGCCGGATCGGCGCCGTCGGAGCTCGGCAGGGGGTCGTCGCCGGCGATACGATGGAATACAAGGACGGCAAGCCCGGCGGGTTCGATCCGCACAAGCGCATCCCCGATATGGATGCCGACGGCATCGACGCGGCATTTCTCTATCCGAGTCTCGGGCTGTTCTCGGGTGCGATCCACGATCCCGAGCTCGCCGCCGCGGTATGCCGCGCCTACAATCGCTGGCTCGCCGATTACTGCCGGCCCTATCCGGACCGGCTGTTCGGGGTGGCGATGCTGCCGCTGCAATCGGTTGAGCTCGCCATCGACGAGATGAAGTTCGCGCGCAAGGAATTGGGGTTTCGCGGCGGCTTTATCCGCCCCAACCCGTACAGCGACAAGATGATCCACGAGGAGCGCTACGAGCCCTTCTGGCAAACGGCCGAGGAGCTCGATTTCGCGATCGGCTTTCACGAGGGCGCGTCGAGCGGCATGCCGACGGTTGGCGTGGATCGCTTCGACGGCCGCGGTGCGCGGCACATCATCAGCCACACGATGGAGATGATGCTCGCCTGCATGAGTGTGATCTGGGGTGGCATCGCCGACCGCCATCCGAAATTGCGGGTCGGCTTCCTGGAATCGGGCGGCGGCTGGATCGCACCCTGGCTCGACCGCATGGACCGCCATTTCGACGATCAGGGGTTCAACGATTCCGGTTTGTCGATGCGGCCCTCCGAGATCTTCCAGCGCAATTGCTGGATCTCGTTCGAGCCGGTCGAGGGCAGCATCAAGGTGCTGGCGGACTATATCGGCCCGCACAAGATCCTGTGGGCGACCGATTATCCGCACCCGGACGGCTTCTTCCCAGGCGCCCCAAAGATGATCGAGGAGCGCATGCGGGGGCTGTCGGCCGAGACCAGGCACCAGGTCATGGCCGGCGGGGCAATGGGCTTTTACGGGCTCAACTGATCGCGGCAGGCGGCGAGGCTGTGCGCGCCTCGATGCCGGGGGCGCATGGCGCTCGCCGAGTCTGCTGAGAATCCGATATGATCTCGACCGGGCAAATGGGAGGGAGATCATGTCGGTGCGACTGGTCGTCACGATCACTGCGGCGCCGGGCAAAGGCGGCGAGCTGGCGCGGGCCTATAAGGGGCGTTGCGCCGAGGTCATGAAGGAGCCGGGCTGCGAGCAGTTCGAGGTGTTTCAGAGCGTGGTCAACCCCGACAAGCTGGCGCTGCTCGAACGCTGGGCCGACCAGGCGGCACTCGACGTCCACGCCAAGCTCAACCAGACACGTCCGCCGCTCTCTCCGGATCTCCGGGTCGGCAGCGGTGAGCGCGAGGATTACGACTACCAGCGCACCCGCTGAACGCGTCTGCGCACGAACGGGAGGCGCCAATGGGCTGGCTCGACGGGCAGGTGGCGCTGGTGACCGGCGGCGGCTCGGGGATCGGGCGGGCGGTCGTCGAACGCTACCTCGAGGAAGGCGCGCGCGTCGCGGTCATGGACCGCCTGCCGCAGCGCGGTGAAGAGCTGCGCGCGAAATTCGGCGACAGGGTTGCGGCGGTCTCCGGCGATGTCAGCCGGCTCGACCACAATCAGCGGGCGGTTGCGGAAACCGTCGCCGCCTTTGGCCGACTGGACATCTTTGTCGGCAACGCCGGGTTGCTCGATGGCTTCATCCCTTTGGCCGAGATGCAGGAGGACAGGCTCGCGGCGGCCTGCGACGAGCTTTTCGCGGTCAATGTCAAGGGCTGCATCCTCGGCGCCAAGGCGGTGCTCGCCGCGCTGAACAAGACCCAGGGCTGCATGATCTTTACCGCCTCGGGCGCGGGGTTCACCTCGGCTGGCGGCGGCGTGATCTATACCGCCTCGAAGCATGCCGTGGTCGGGATCGTGCGCCAATTGGCGGTCGAGCTCGGGCCGCAGATCCGGGTCAACGGGGTAGCGCCCGGTGGCACGATGACCGATCTCAGAAGTGTCGCCGCGTTGCAGCTGGAGGACCGTTCGCAATTTGCGGTCCCCGGCACAAGGGAGCGGATCGCCGCCGGCAACCCGCTGCAATTGGCGATGGAGCCCGGCGATCTCGCCGGCGCGTATGTGTTTCTGGCGTCGCGCAGCAATGCCCGCGGGATCACCGGCAGCATCCTTTCGGTCGACGCCGGCTCGACCTTGCGGATGATGCGCCCGAGATAAGGGCAAGGACTGAAGCGGGCTGGGCGTCGTCTCTCGCCCTCCCACGCCTGCTGCGCGGTTCCCTCCCTCTCCCCGCGCGCAGGGAAAGGGAGGGGGTGAGGGGCCGGTCCCGATGGGACTAAGGGAGGTAGCGATGGCGACAAATATCTCCGAGCTGGTGGATAGCGAGCACGGGCTCGTCAGCCGGCGCATCTTTATCGAGCCGGAAATCTACGAGGAGGAGCAGAAGCGCATCTTTGCCCGCTGCTGGCTGTTTCTATGCCACGAAAGCCAGATCCCCGGGCCCGGCGATTTTTACACGACCTATATGGGCGAAGATCCGGTCCTGGTGGTGCGCGACAATCACGGCAAGGTCAACGCCTTTCTGAATGTTTGCCGCCACCGCGGCAATCGGCTGTGCCGCGCCGACAGCGGCAACGCCGCGAGCTTCACCTGCGCCTATCATGGCTGGACCTACCGCAACGACGGGACATTGACCGGTGTTCCGCATCTGAAGGATTTTTATTACGACACGCTCGACCGGACGCAGTGGGGGCTGGTACCGGTGGCGCAATTGGACAGCCATCGCGGGCTGATCTTCGCCACCTTCGACAAGGATGCGCCGTCGCTGCGCGAATATTTGGGTGAGATGGCGTGGTATCTCGATGTGTTCTTCGACCGGCGCGAGGGCGGGGTCGAGGTCTTGGCCAGCCATAAATGGATCATGCCGTGCAACTGGAAGTTTCCGGCGGAAAATTTTGGCGGCGACGCCTATCACGTGCAATGGACGCATCTGTCGGCGATCACCACCGCGTTCAGCAGCGGCGTCACCGCCAATCCGCGGTCGCAAGGCAGCATGGTGTCGCCCGGCAACGGTCATATGCTGATCTGCGTCGGCCCCGACGATGTCGGCGACCCGCCGGTGCCGGCGATCCAGGCCTATGAGCGCGAAATCCGCGACGAGGTGGCAAAGCGGCTCGGGCCGCGCGCCCGGCTGGTGAGCCCGATCGTCGGCACCGTGTTTCCGCATTTCTCGATCCTGCGCAGCACCTCGCGCACCTTCCGGGTCTGGCAGCCGCGCGGCCCGGACAAGACCGAGGTCTGGTCCTGGGTGTTTTGCGACAAGGCGGCGCCCAGCGAAGTCAAGGAGGAGGTGCGCCTCGCCGCGGTGCGCGGCTTCAGCCCGTCCGGCACCTTCGAGCAGGACGACATGGACAATTGGCAGGAATGCACGACGACCTGCCGCGGCGTCGTCTCGCGGCAGATGCCCCTCAACTATCAGATGGGCATCGGGCACGACCGCTTCGATGCCGGGCTCGGCGGCTGGGCCAGCGAAGGGCGCATCAGCGAAAACAACCACCGCCACTTCTACCGCCGCTGGGCCGAATTGATGGCCGCCAATGGCTGGAGCGATCTGCGGGCGCGCAACGCCCAGGCCGCCGATGCCCAGGCCGCCAATGACTGACGCGGCGATCCGCGAGATCGAGCAATTCCTCTACCGCGAGGCGCGGCTGCTCGACGAGCGGCGGTTTCGCGAGTGGCTCGACCTCTTGACCGACGATCTGCGCTATTCGATGGCGACGCGCGCCAACCGCTACCCGTTGTCGAGCAAGGCGGTCGCGGTGCTCGACCCGGCGCGCCTACCCAACGACGAGAGCGCCGACGAGGATAGGCTGGCGGTCCTCGACGAGACCAAGGCGACCTTGGCCGGTCGCGTGGTGCGTCTCGAAACCGGCATGGCCTGGGCCGAGGACCCGCCGTCGCGCACCCGGCACTTCATCGCCAATATCGAGGTATCGCCCGCTGCCGATGCAACGGAGATCGCGGTCCATTGCAACTTTATCGTCTACAAGAGCCGGTCGGAAACCGAGCAGGATTTCTATGTCGGCTCCCGCCGCGATGTGCTGCGCCGCCACGACACTGGCTGGAAGATCGCCCGCCGCAAGCTCACCCTCGACCAGAACGTGCTGCTCGCCAAAAACATCAGTATCTTCTTTTGAGGGGGTTGCTCCAAAACAAAAATCTTGAAAATGAGAAAAGGAATTTTAGTCTGCTTGGAAGCTGCCAGCTTCAAACCCAGGGATAAGGGTTAGGCTATTCGTCCCCTTATCTCCATCGGCAGCGCGTATGGCAAGCGCTGTTCCTGTTGGGCTCAAACAACGGAGGTCGTAAGCAAATCTGCTTTGGTGATGAATAGGTTCACCATAGGTGAGGAGATAATCAACGCAGCCTATAACCATTGGCAGGATAAATCCATACTGAGCGGCAGTCACTCGTTCGAGGGTCTGTTTATCGACAAAGATATAAGTCATAGATATCTGCAAGATATCGCCGGGAAAAATGGTATATCCGAGACCTCGTCGACTTGCCAATCCAGTTTTTGCTTGATCGCAAATTTGCTCAAGCTCCATCATCCGGTCATTAGTTTTTACGTCAATGCGCGGACCACCTTCAATTCGGATAGTTATTGCGGGAGTGTTGCCCGTATTTTTAAGCGAGAAAATCAGATCCAGGTTTGCTCCATTGACATCGAAAAAAAGGCCGCGCGGCCCAATCGTCGCTTTCACCGAAACCCACGGTCGTTGCGCGATTTTTGCGACATCGGCGGAGTCTTTAGCGGCCTCTGCCGCCTTGCGCGTAGCTGAGACATTGTGTTCTCCAGATTTATATAAATATATCGTAGCAACCACTAATGCAGCCGTAAATACCATCAGAAACACGGTGCTTATCGCACTAATGGCGGCCTCTCTGGCATTGAGCCATTGCCAAAAGGGGCCTACCGGTGATGTCTCCGCGTGGGGCCGCTCATGACGAGCCACTCTCATTCCGGCACCGCGATCGCTCAAAGTGCTCTGTTGCGCTTGTGCTGGAAGGACACCATACTCGGGTACGACATAGCAAACAGCAGCAATTAGAAGGCCAAGACTCATGAAAATTTTGAGCAACTGCAACTTATTCAAAACACTTTCCCTGGCGGCGTAGTCCGGTGTGTACCGCAACGTCGGTAAAATCGGAGGTTCCGTTCTCACATTCAACGGCCGGGTTACGAGCGAGGCGGCATGCTATTGACAGGCTGCGCGGCGCGGGATACCGCTCGCAATGTGCTCCCTACCCCTCTCCTGCACCGAGGGCCGAGCGATGCAAGTCTCCTATTTCGAAACCGCGCGCTATCAGGTGCCGCCGGGGATGCCAGCGGAATGGCCGGTGCCGCCCGCCGCCTATGATCCCGACACCGGCACGCAAGCCTATCAGGGGATGGTCGAACGGATGCTCTTGGTCGAGGAGCTCGGTTTTGACTGGATCAGCGTCTCCGAGCATCATTATTCGCCGCGCATCCTGACGCCAAACACCGCGATCTCGGCGTCCTACATGGCGGCGCGGTCGAAACGGATAAAGATCGCCGTGCTCGGTCCGATCGTATCGCAGAGCAACCCGGTGCAGGTCGCCGAAGAGCTGGCGATGCTCGACAATTTCGCGCAGGGGCGGCTCGTCGTCGGCTTGCTGCGCGGCACGACCAACGAATATCTGACTTTTGGCCTGAACCCCGCCGAGGCGCGCGAGCGCACGACCGAGGGCATGGAGCTGATCCTGAAAGCGTGGACCGAGCCGCAGCCTTTTGGCTGGCAGGGCCGGCACTACCAGTTCCGCACCGTCTCGGTGTGGCCGCGGCCGTGGCAGCAGCCATTGCCGCCGACCTACTCGCTCGGCACCAGCAAGGAATCCTGCGAATTCGCGGCACGCCACCATCTCGGGCTCGGCGTGTCGTTTGCACCGTTTGAAGTGGTCGCGAAATCGACGCGCTATTATCGCGAGGAATGCGCGCGCTGCGGCTGGGAACCGACACCTGAGCAGATGCTTTATCGCGCCAATATCCTGCTCGCCGAAACCGATGAAGAGGCGGCCGGGCTGCTCGAACAGCAGCGGCGCAGCGGCGCGCCGTTCCCGATGCGCGCCGGTGTGCGCGACGCGCTGATGCAGCTCGACCAGCGCAATGTCGCCGGGCAGCCGCGCGCGGCCAATGTCGGCGGGGTATTGCCGACCTCGTTTTACGGGAGCCCGGATACCGTCGTCGAGCAGATCGCGCGCTGCCGCGACGAGGTCGGCGTCGGTGTGCTCGATCTCGCGTTCCAGAACCCCGGAGCGAGCGACACCGGCCGGCTCAGACATTCGCTCGAAATGTTCGGCGAGCGGGTCCTGCCGCGAATCCGCAACCTGTAAACGCGAACCGGCCGCCGCGATGAAAGTCTCGTATTTCGAAACCGCGCGCTACCACGCGCCGGGTCACATGCCCTCGGGATGGCCGGCACCGCCCGAAATCTATGACCGGGACGCCGGGATGCGGGCCTATCGCGGCATGATCGAGCGGGTGCAATATGTCGAGGCGCTCGGCTTCGATTGGGTCAGCGTGTCCGAGCACCATTATTCGCCGCATCGTCTGACACCGACACCGATCATTTCGGCTGCGCATATCGCGGCCACTTCGCAGCGGATCACGATCGCGGTGCTGGGCCCGATCATCTCGCAGAGCAATCCGGTGCAGGTGGCCGAAAATCTGGCGATGCTGGACAATCTGGCACCGGGCCGGCTGGTGGTGGGGATGCTGCGCGGCACCACCGGCGAGTATCTGAGCTATGGCCTCAACCCGGCGGAAGCGCGCGAGCGGACCAGCGAGGGCATGGAGCTGGTGCTGAAGGCGTGGGTCGAGCCGCAACCCTTCGGCTGGCAGGGCCGACATTACCAGTTCCGCACCGTCTCGGTCTGGCCGCGCCCGGTGCAGCGGCCGCACCCGCCCACCTATGCGCTCGGTGCCAGCCGCGAATCCTGCGAGTTTGCCGCGCGCCACCATCTGGGCCTCGGCGTCTCCTATGCACCGTTCGAGGTGGTCGCGCGGGTCACCGGCTATTACCGGGAACGCTGCGCATATTATGGCTGGGAACCGGCGCCGGATCAGATCGTCTATCGTGCGAACATGCTGCTTGCGGATAGCGACGACGAAGCCCAGCGGCTGCTCGCGGTGCAGCGGAGCGGGCGAAACCTCTACCCGCTGCAGCCTCCGGTCCGCGATGCGCTCGTTGAGCTCGACACCCGCAATGTTGCCGGCGAAGCGCGCACCGCCAACGTCGGTGGCCTGCTGCCGACCAATTTCTTCGGCGGTCCGGAGGCCGTCGTCGAGCAGCTGCAGCGCTGCCACCGCGAAACCGGGGTCGGCGTGGTCGATCTCTTGTTTCAGACCCCGGGTGCCGAGGATGCCGCACCGCTGATGGCCTCTCTCGATCTTTTCGGCAAAGAGGTGCTGCCGCGCATCCGCGAGATATGATGCTGGGAGCGTTTGGCGGGAGGATGACGATCGTGGCGCAGCCGGGAACGGGCTTTATCGAAGGCCATATCGAAGCGGACGGCTTTCGCATCCGGTACATGGCGGCTGGAGATGGGGCGGTGCTGGTGCACCTGCACGGCGCCGGCGGGCTGCGCCTGACACCGGGGCACGATCTGCTAAGCCGGCAATTCCGGGTCATCGCCATCGAGATGCCCGGTTTCGGCATTTCGCCCGAGAACGACCGGACCCGCGACATGCCGGAAATGGCCGCGACGATCGGCGCGGCGATCGATGGTCTCGGGCTCGATGGCTACAGCCTGATGGGCACCTCGTTCGGCGGCAAGACCGCGCTTTGGCTGGCGTTGCAGCGGCCGCAAAGCGTGCGAGCGCTGGTGCTGGAGGCGCCCGCGGCGATCCGCCCCGCAGGCGGCGCACCACCCGCGGGAACACCTGAAGAAATGGCGCGCCGGCTGTTCGCCCACCCCGAGCGCGTGGCCCCTCTGCCGCCGCCGGACCCTGAGGTGCGGGCGAAAACCGGACGCCTGGTCGGGCGCCTGCGCGGCCCCGACCGCGATCC
The DNA here is from genome assembly GCA_050729795.1 of Allostellaceae bacterium. GTDB lineage: Bacteria > Pseudomonadota > Alphaproteobacteria > ATCC43930 > CGMCC-115725 > AP-15. Next base: position 18,761 of record JBOHME010000058.1, read on the forward strand.
CGATCTCGAAGCGCGGTTGCCCGGGCTCGCGGTGCCGACCCTGGTGCTGTTCGGCACGGTCGATCGCGTGATCCCGCCCGAGATGGGGCATTTCTACAAAGAGCTGCTACCGAACTGCAATCTGGTGTTTGTTTATGATGCCGGACACGCGATCAGCACCGATCGTCCGGAGGCCTTCGCCGAGGTCGTCGCCGATTTTGTCGAACGCCGCGAGGCGTTTGTGATCAGCCGCAGCGGAACCGCGATCCATCCGTAGCGTCCGCCTGCCCAAGCGGCGGCGCGATCGCCGCGGCGGCATGGCTCCCGGCGTGTTGCGCGCGGCCGAAGCCGGGATTGCTTCAAACTTGCGAAATCTTTAAGAGCTTTTTGTTGCCCTCTCCCAAAGATCTGGAGACGATGGCGAGCACCCGGACAAACCATCGATTCTGATGCAATAGGAGCTGCGTTTTTGGCAACTCGCGGTCGATGGCGATGCGACACAGGGCGCCTCGGCTCGAGGCGGCGTCGCATCGCGGGTGCTTGCGAAATCGCCTGAACGCGGTGCCAATCAGCTGGATCGAGGACGCGCCATGAAACCATGGGTGATTGTGTTGGCGAGCGCGCTCGCCGCGATCGCCGCCGCAGCCGGTGTGACGCTGCCCCGTTTGGCGGTGCTCCCGCACGGGGCGATCCTGCCGCGGCTGCTGCCGTTGCTGCCAGTCGTCGTGGTGACCGCCCTTGCCGGTTATGCGCTGTGCGCGATCCTGCTCACCGCCGGAGATTTGGTCGCCGCCTGCCTGCTGCTGCGCCATCGGCTAGCCCGAATGATCGTCCAGTCCGGTGCCTCTGCGAGCGATTGGATTGCCGCGTTCGAGGCGAGCGGGTTGCAGCGGATCGCCCCGGAGCTTGCGGCCGCCGCGCCGTCGCCGACCGGCGCCGGCCGGGCCATGATCCTGCGCGAGCGCTTTCACCCATTCGCGGCGCGGCGCGAGGTCGCGCGGCTTTACCATGTTCTGGCGGCGCGCAGCCATTTCTTTAGCGCTGTGATCGTGCTCACGGCCGCCATAGCGCTGGGTGTGGCGCAGCAGCACGGCGCGCTGCAACTTCCGCTCGGGCCGATTCCGACCGTGCCGGCATGCCTGATGCTGGTCGGGCTGGTGCTGCTCGCGGTCCTGGGCCGGCTCTCCGTCGATGTCGCGGCCGAGCCGCTGATCGATCTCGTGTCGCGGCTGCCTGCCGAGCCCGCCGCAACGGCCCTGCTGCGTCGTGCCGTGGCCTTGCTCGAAGCCGGGGCGGGCCCGGGAGTCGTCCGCGATGGCGCCGGCGGCGCGGCGGCCTGGAGGGTTCCCGATCGGGTGGTCGGTCTGGTCGAGGACGGGCATCGCGCGCTGGTGGCGGCGATCGAGCATCTGTCGGCAACCACCGACAGGTTCGCGCGGGCCACGCGCTCTGCGCTCGACGGCCTCGAAGCTGCGCTTCGCTCCGGCGAACAGCGGCCGGCGGCGGAAATCCCGAGCTTTGACGTGGCTGCGCTGGAGCGGTTGCACGCAGCTATCGGGGCATTGACGGCGACGCTGGAGCGCCTGCCGCGGCCAGCGCCAGCCACCCAGCGCCTGACTGGCACCGAGATCGCGGTCGCCCCTCGGGACACCGATCCGGACCTCGCCAGCGAATTGAAAAAGCTGCTGCAAGAGATCGAGACAGCCTCCTAGCGGGGCGCGACGCTCGCCGCTGTTTTTGCGTGAAAGGCCAATAAGGAGCGGCCAGCCGAAGGAGCAGCCGGCCAAATGCGGTGCGGCCCGCGAGCTGGCGCTACGACCCGAAACAAGGTGCGAAGACTCGAAACAAGGCGCTGCGACACAATCTCGGTTGCTGACACTGATCCTAGCTCGGGTTGGGGCGTCCACCCCAACTCTGTTCCGGCGGGCCATCCGGGGCCCCGCAAGCAACGCTCCGTGCAAGCGACGCTTCGGTGCGCGGAGGCCGTTTAGCCGCGCTTGAGGTCGGCCAGCAATTTTTGCGCCTGCGCTTTGTCGGCAAAGGCAGCGCCGGAGGCGAGCAGCTTTTCGAGCATCGCCTCGGCGTCGCCGGATCGGCCGACACGATGCAGCGCGACCGCCAAGTGATACTGGATGGCCGGGTCGGTCGGGGCGGAGACGTTGGCTGCGGTCAGATAGGTCACCGCCTTGCCGGCATCGCCTTGCGCCAGCAGAATCCAGCCAAGAGTGTCGTCGATCTGCGGCGCGGCTGGTGCTGCTTCCACCGCGCGCTCGGCCAGCTGCCGCGCCTTTACGAGGTCGCCTTTCTGCTGGTAGAGCCAGGCAAGATTATTGAGCGAGGCGGCATCGTCCGGTCGGGCGGTCAGCAGCTTGCTGTACTCGGCGATCGCGGCATCGTAATTCTTATCTTGCAGATGGAGCGCGGCCAGCGCGCCGCCGATCGCGAAATCGCTTGGCGCGGTCTTGAGCCGGGCGGTCAAAAACGCCTCGGCCTTGGCGGGGTCGCTCCGGGCGTAAATGCGCGCCAGAGTAGTGGTGAGACCGTCATCGGACGGCTTTGCCGCCCGCGCCTTTTCGAGCAAGGCGACCGCTTCCTGCGGCTTGCCGGCATCGACCAGCAGATCGGCCGAGACGAGGTCATAGACTGTCGTGCCCGGATCGGCCTTGGCAAACTCGCGCGCCTTGGCAAGCCCGGCGTCGACACCGCCGATCTTGGCCTCGACCCGGATCAAATCGGCCTTGAGGCTGGTGTTTTGCGGTGCCCGCTGTAGTGCTGCCTGCAGCACCATGCGGGCGTCGGGATATCTCTTCGCGCTGCTCAATGCCGCTATATACCGTGCCAGGATCGGCGCGGAGTTGGGTGCCAGCGCATAGGCTCGCTGGTAGGTCGCGATCGCTGCGGGCAGGTCACCGGCACCGATCTGGACGCGGCCTTCGGCGTCGAGCACATTGATGTTCGATGAAAATTTGCCGGCGAGCTGCGCCGCCGCCGCCGTAGCATTTTTCCAGTCTCGGCGCATCCCGTAGAGGTTGACGAGCTTCAGCCCCGGTAGGGGGTCGTTGGGCGCCGCCTGCTGCGCGCGGGTGATGTCGGCCACGGCCTGCGCCCAGTTCTTCTGGGCAATGGCGACGTCGGCGAGGCCGAGGAGACCCGCGACATTGTTCGGCGCCTGCGCCAAGAGATCATCATAGACCTTTTTGGCGTCGTCGGTTCTGCCGGTTGCCACATATAGCGAGCCGAGCAGCGTGCGCACCGCAAAATCCTTCGGATCGGCCGACAGCCGATGGGTCAAAGTCGCTTCGGCCTGTCCGAAATGCCCGGTCCGGATTTGCAATCGGGCGAGCGCGACGGCTAGCGGGTCGTCAGCCGGGCGCACTGCCAGCGTCTTGCCGAGCAGCGTCGTCGCCGCATCAAACCGGCCGGCATTTTCATAGAGCTGCGCCGCGACCAGATCATACGTGTTGCTGGTCGGGTCGGCTTTCGCATAATCCTCGGCCAGGGTCACGGCGGCATCGACGCCATCGAGCTCGGCGGTTACCCGCACCAGATCGATCTTCAGCGCCGTGTTCTTGGGGTCGCGATCGACCGCCTGCTGCAGCACGTCGCGTGCCTGCCGATAATATTTCGCCGAATTGAGCTGGGCGAGATAACGCGACAGGATCGGCAGCGAGCCAGGCACGAGCTCGTACGCCCGCTTGTAGCTCGAAATCGCCCCGTCGGTATCGCCCGTGCCGAGCTGGGCTCGCGCCAGCACATCAAGGACGTTGGCATCGGACGGGAAGCGGGCGCTGAGCGCGGCGGCGACGGCTTTGGCCTCGGGCCAATGCTGCTGCGCTTCGTCCATTCGCACAAGGGTCAGGTCGGGCGCGGTGTCATTGGGCGCCGCAGTGCGTGCGCGGTCGATGTACTGGGTCGCCTGGGGCCAGTCCTTTTGCGCGATCGCGATATCGGCGAGGCCGAGCAGGGCCGTCTCGTCGTTGGGCTTTTTGGCAAGCTGGTCGGTATAGAGCTTCTGCGCGTCGGCAGGCCGGCCCATCGCCACGTAGAGCTGCGCGAGGTCGCGGACCGCTGGGGCAAACCCCGGCTGCCGGGAGAGCGCGGCGCGGAACGCGGTCTGCGCCGCCGGATAATCGTGCTGCGCGGTTTTGACCATGCCGAGCAGGCTCTGGTAGAGTGGGTTCTTGGCGTCCCGCTGCACCAGCGCAGCGGCTACCGCGGCGGCCTTGTCGGTTCGCCCGGCGCGCAGCTGGGTCAGCACCAGGGTGGGTCCGGCGACCGCGGCCCCCGACGGGGTCTCGAACACCTTTTCCAGCTCGGCGATTCCCTGCTGGTTCTCGCCCGCGCCGATCTCGGATACTGCCATCTGGGTCTGCAACGCCGCGTTGGCCGGCTCGAGCGCCGCCGCCTTTTCAAATTGCTCGAGGGCCTGCTCCGACTTGCCTGCCGCCATATAGGCGCTGCCGAGCAGCGCCCGGATCTGCGCGTCGTCGGGAGATTTGGCGACCACCGGCTCGAGATCTGCAATCGCCCGGATCGGGGCGTGCTGGCGCAGCGCGGCTATCGCCGCCAGGCGCGCAGCCTTGGCGTTGGTCGGCACATGGGCGAGATATTTGTCGAGGGCGGTTTCGGCGGCCGCGTATTGGCCGAGCGCGAGTTTTGTCGCGCCCTGGACATAGTAACCGTTGACGAACCGCGGAAAGACCGGCGAGATGCGATCGAAGATGTGATCCGCATCGGCGAATTTCTTTTGCTTGGCCAACTCGATCCCCCGTAGGTAGTTGGCCATGAAGTTATTGGGGCTGGCGGCGAGGATCGGGTTAAGATCGGTGTCCGCCGCCTTGTAGTCACCTTCCGCAACGTTGAGCTCGGCACGGCTCAATCGCACCGCAACGTTTTTCGGATCGATTTTGAGCGCGGCATCGAAGCGGCTCAGCGCCCCCTTGACGTCGCCTTTGACGCGGTCCATTTCGCCCAGCACCTGAAGCGCCTCGATCGACCGCGGATCGACCGAAAGAGCCTGGTCGAGCAGTGAGGTGGCCTCGGTGGGATTTGTCCCTGCCACCAGCCGAGCGAGCGCGATCTTTGGGCCCGCCGCCTTCGGGTCGAGCCGGATTGCATCGCCGAGCAGCGTCTGGGCCCTGGCGCGATCGCCGAGCGCCGCGGCGGCGACGCCGAGTGCGGCACGCACCTCGCTCTCCAGCGCCGGCGGCCGATTGCCCGGTTTGACCAGATCGGAAAGGTCAGCGTATTTGCCCTGCGCCAAGAGGGCGTCGACCAGAACCGGCAGATAATCGGCCTCGGCGCCATTGCGCTCGCGCGCGGCGCGGGCCTCGCGCTCGGCCGAGACCGGGTCGCCGAGCTTCAGATAGACGCGTGCCAGCCGGGCGCGCAGCACCGGGTCTTGCGGCGATTGGCGGATCGCGTTGCGCAGCTCGATTTCGGCGGCTTTGAGATCGCCGGTGGCGAGATAATGGTCGGCACTCTTGACCGCCCCGGCCTCGGTGGCGGCGAAAGCCGGCTGGGCCAGAACCAGCAGGGCGGCGATGGATGAGGCACATCGCCATGACGGGTGGCGTCGAGCCTGCGGCATGGGTACCCTTTCCCTTCAGAGCCGGCCGTCACGCATCGAGGCCGAGCTGGTGCTGCTGCATCAGGTCATAAAGCGTCGGCCGGCTGATCCCGAGGAGCTTGGCGGCTTTCGACAGGTTCGAGCCGGCCTGGGCAAGAGCCAGCTGGATCACCTCGCGCTCGGCCCGCGCCCGCGCCAGACGGATGTCGAGCGACCGGCTGTCGCCCTCGGCACCGCCCGGCTCGGCCGTGGCGACCGGCAGGTCGAGATCGTCGGCCGACACCAGCGCGCCCTCGGTCATCACGACCGCGCGCTTGAGCCGGTTTTCCAGCTCGCGCACATTGCCGGGCCAGCCATATTCGCGGATCGCCGCGAGCGCCGCGGGGCCGAGACCGCGTGCCGGCCGTCCGTACTCGCTGGCGAAGCGGCGCAAAAAGAAGCTGGCCAGCGCGATCGCATCGGCCGCCCGTTCGCGCAGCGGCGGGACCCGCACGATGACCTCGTTGAGGCGGTAGAACAGATCCTCGCGGAAGCGACCCTCGGCCATCATCCGGTCGAGGTCCTGGTTGGTGGCGCAGACGATGCGCACATCGACCTGCACCGGCTTGCGGCCGCCGACCCGGTCAACGATCTGGTCCTGCAAAAAGCGCAGCAGCTTCACCTGCATCGGCAGCGGCACATCGCCGATCTCGTCGAGGAACAGCGTGCCGCGATGCGCGCTCTCGATGCGGCCGATGGTCTGCCGCAAGGCCCCGGTAAAGGCGCCCTTCTCGTAGCCGAACAACTCGCTTTCGAGCAGTGTCTCGGGGATCGCCGCGCAGTTGATCGGCACGAACGGGCCGCGGCCGCGACGGCTCAAGCGATGGATGGCGTGGGCCAGCAGCTCCTTGCCGGTGCCGCTTTCGCCGAGCAGCAGCACGGTGACATCGGTCGGCGCCAGCTTTTCGATGCTGCGCAGCACCCGCAGCATTTCGGGACTGGTGGCGATGATGCCGTCGATCGGCGACACCAGCGCCGCCTCGCTCAGCCGGCGATTTTCGGCTTCGAGCTCGAACATCTGCTCGGCCCGGCTGACGATCAGCCGCAACACGTCGATGTCGATCGGCTTCTGGTAAAAATCGTAGGCGCCAAGCGCGATCGCCCGCAGCGCGTGCTCGTGGGTCTCGTTGCCGGTGGCGATGATCACCTTGGTCGCCGGCGCGAAGGCGCGGATATCGCTCAATGTCGCCAGCCCCTCGGAGGCCCCGTCCGGATCGGGCGGCAATCCGAGATCGAGGATCGCCACCGGCACCGGATATTCCCGGATCGTGTCGAGCGCCTGCTGGCGATTGCCAGCCGGATGAACCTTGTGCCCGGAAAAGGCCCAGCGCAGCTGGCGCAGCAGCCCATTGTCGTCATCGACGATCAGCAAGGGCTTGGTCGGCTCGCTCATCGCATTATTCCGCCGCGGCCGGGGCGACCGTCGCACCATCGGCGACGAGCGGCAGAACGATCCGCATCGTCGTGCCGGTCCCAGGCCGCGACAGCACTTCGAGTTCGCCGCCGGCGGCTCGGATCAGCTCGCGAGTCTGGAACGCGCCGATCCCGTAGCCGCCCGACTTGGTCGAACGGAACGGCTGGAACAGCCCGTCACGGATAAATGCCTCGTCCATCCCGGCGCCGCGATCGGCGACGTCGATCTGCAGAGCGCACCCGACCTGACGGGTCGTCACCCGCACGGTGTCGCCCGGCGGCGAGGCGTCGAGCGCGTTCTGCACCAGATGGCCGAGGGCGGAACGCAGCCGATCGGCGGCGATCGCCACGGACCCGGCGGCGATCTCGCGCTCGCCCTCGACGATCACCCTGCCGGCGGCAAAATCGGCGGCCACTGCGCTGACCACCGCACCAGGATCGCGCAGCGCCGCGGACCGGGCTGCGGGTTCGGCTTTGAGCTGGCTGAGCAAATGGTTCATGCGGGCGACCGAATCCTCTACCGTCTGCAGCATGTCACGCTGGAACTCCGGATCGTCGATGTAATGGCGCGCATTCGACACGACCAGGCCGAGCTGGCTCGCCAGGTTTTTGATGTCGTGCACGACAAAAGCGAAGCGCTTGCTGTACTCGGTCAGCAGCGCGGCGTCGCGCAACCCTTTCGTCGAACGCTCTTCGGCGAGATAGCTCGCCCCCTGCCGGCCGGCCGCGCGCAGCAGATCGAACGCCTCCCAATCGAGAGCGACGCTGCGGTTCGGCCGATCGAGCACGACAAAGCCGACCAGGTCGCGGCGGTGCGACAGCGGCACTGCGAGCCAGGCTCGCGGCGAGGCAAACGGCCACTCCGCCGTCCCGGCATCGTGGTGGCGCTCCTGGATCCAGCTGCCGTCGCGGAAGCCCGCGACAAATCCGTCCTCGCCGGTGACACTGCTGCCGAGCTCGGCCCGGCCGCGCCAGGACGCGGTCGGCCGGTAGCCGAAACCGGGGCTCGACGACCACAGCGTGCCGCTTGGGCTGTCGACGAATTCGGCGAGCGCCCGGATGATCCGGACCGGCAGCTCGTCGCCCTGCTGCGACTCGGACACGAGGTTGATGAATTTCAGCCATTCCACGCGATAGTCGTAGCGATTGCTGAAGAAATTCCTAGAGATCAGAAATTTCAGCCGCTGCCGGAAGCTTCCCGAGGACAGGATGGTGGCCAGCACGACGATGCTGCCGAACAGCATCGCCAATTGCAGCACCAGCCCCCAATCGCCACCAAAGCGGCGCAACAGCATCGCCACGACCGCGACCGCCAGCAGAAAGCAGCCGCTCGCCAACAGCGTCGCGGTGTGCAGCACGACCTGGCGCGAGACGTGGATATCGACCCGCCATTGGCGATTGCGCGCCATCGCCAGCGCCAGCAGTGGCACCATAAAGGCGGCGGCGATCGCGCGCCCGAGCGCCAGGCCCGGATCGACCCGGCCGCGGGTGATGAAGGCATCGGAAAACAAAAACAGCTCGTAAGCAAAGAGGCCGCCGAGGGCGAGACAGATCGGCCAGACATGCCAGCGTCGCGACGGCGGGGTGTTCCGCCACAGATTTTCGATCGTCAACAACC
>JBOHME010000059.1:0-27162 GCA_050729795.1 Allostellaceae bacterium
CGAGCTTGATGCCGGGATGATGCTCGAGCACGCCCGAGAAGATCACCGACAGCAACACCTCCGACATATACATCTGAAAGCTGGTGATGCCGGCGGCGCGGGCGGCCAGCGCCACTTTTGGCGGGACCCTGGTCAGATCGCGCCGCACGCCGCTGCCGATCGTGTGAAAATGCACCGGCAACCCGCTGGCCGCGACCGCGTCCCACATCGGGTTCCACCAGCTATCCCACAGCGGCGTCATGTCGCCGCGTCGGGAGATTTCGAGACCGCGCACGCCGCCGCGCTTGGCCACCCGCTCGATCTCCGCGACCGCGGCGCCGATATCGTGGTTGGGGATGCAAGCGAGGCCGGCAAAACGGTCCGGATGTGTGTTGCAAAAGCCGGCGAGCCATTCGTTGTAGATGCGCAGCATCAGGCCCGCGGCTTCGGCGTCGTTGATCCGGCTGGTGGCGCCGAGGATGCCGTACAACACCTCGGCCTGGATGCCGTCGCGATCCTGATCCTTGATCCGCATTTCCGGCTCGATCATGCGGCGGATGCCTTTTTTGCCGTCGTCATAGACCCCCTCCGCGGCCATCCGGTCGGAGCGGTGGATCTTGCCCGGTTCATAGAGGCGCCCAGCCGAGCCCATCCCGTTCATCAGCCCGAACGAGGCGCCGGATTTGGTCACCCATTCCTTGCCGCGCTCGCCATCGGTCACAAAGGGCATGCGGTCCTTCAGTGCCGTTGGCGCGCCCTCGGTAAACAGATCGGGCGGGAGCCAGATCAGATCGATGTGGCAATCGGCCGAGATCACGTCGTATTTCATCGGCATCTCCTCCGTGCGAGCCGGGATCAGCATGACTCGGCAAAGCGGGCGGGCGCGACAGAATTTTCGGAATGGCCGGGCAGCAGGAACAGGCGATGAGCGAGACACGGGCGAACATGCCGTTGGCGGATCTGACCGTGATCGATTTCGGCCAGATCTTTCAGGGACCGTATGCGACGTTGTTGATGGCCAAGGCCGGGGCTTTTGTGATCAAGATCGAGCCGCCGCGTGGCGAGCCCGGCCGCCGCCGCGCCGATCCCGGCAAGAGCGCCACCCTGCCGTTTGCGATGCTGAACCAGAACAAGCACGCGGTGACGCTCAATTTGAAGGAGCCGCGCGGTCGCGACCTCTTATTCCGCATGGCCCGGCGCGCCGATGTGCTGCTGGAAAATTTCTCGCCCGGGACGATGGACGGGCTCGGCGTCGGCTGGAGCAGGCTGCATGAATTGAACCCGCGCCTCGTCTACGCCACCGGCACCGGTTACGGGATCAGCGGCCCCGACCGCGACAATCTGGCGATGGACATGACGATCCAGGCGGCCTCCGGGATCATGAGCGTGACCGGGTTTCCCGACGGACCGCCGGTCAAGGCCGGCCCGACCCTCGTCGATTTCATGGGCGGCATCCACCTTTATGCCGGGGTGCTGACGGCACTCTATGAACGCCAGCGCAGCGGGCTCGGCCGGCTGGTCGAGGTGGCGATGCAGGAGACGGTCTATTGCAGCCTCGCCTCCAGCATCGACTACTACCATCGCACCGGCGAAATCCCGCCGCGCCCCGGCAACCGCCAGTCGGGTTTGAACAGCGCCCCCTACAACGTGTTTCCGACCAGGGACGGGCATGTCGCGATTCATGTCGTGACCGAGGCGCATTTCCAGAATTTGCTGAAGGCGATGGGCCGCGAGGATCTGGCCGACGATCCGCGTTTTGCGACCAATGCCGGGCGCGTCGCGCATCTGGAGGAGACCGACGCGCTCGTTGCGGACTGGACCAGGACGCTCGGCAAGATGGAGGTGTTCGCGCGCACCAAGGAATACCGCATCCCGTGCGCGCCGGTCAGAAACCCGGTCGAGGTCATGAACGACCCGCATATGCATGGGCGCGGCATGCTGGAGCATATCGATCACCCCGAATTGGGGCCGATCGTGGTGCCGACGACACCGTTGCGGTTGCATGGCACCGATATTGCCGCGGCCGGTCCAAGCCCGACCATCGGCCAGCACAATGACGAGATTTATGGCGGCTGGCTCGGGCTCTCGGCCGCCGACATCGCCGGGCTGAAAGCGGGCGGGGTGATCTGACCCGGTGGTGATGCGGGCGGTTGGAAAAACCCCGGACATAGCCCTTCCGCGCAAATGCGAAGGGCGCCGGATCGCTCCGGCGCCCCGCTGTCAGCCCGGCCGCCTGCCGGCCCCTCGCAACCTCAGGAGTCGAGCTGAACTCCGTGCCCGTTGCCATTGGCCTTGGGTGGCGACATTACCGCTGCCGAAGGCGCTGGCGGCATCCGCGCAACCATCTCATGGTGAACCCGTTCCTGGTGGTCGCGCTGCTTCGCCTCAGCACTCAACCCGGCGAGATAGCTGCGCGCAAGCGAGGGCGAGCTCTCGATCAGCAATGGCACCAGATCGGTGTTCGCAGCATAGGCCTGAGCCCAGCTGCCACCGCCCCAGCTCCAGCCGAGATTGATGTCAAAAGCAACCGCCCGCGAATTTTCCGAGGTCAGGTCGATCAGCAACGCCGGGCTGTACGACTGCTCGACCACGGTCCCGGTATTGATCGGCAGGGTCGAAAACATCAACAGCACCTTTTCGATCGGTGCGATGACGTCGGTGAAATTGCCGTAGAGCGTAAACGCGCACATCGGCGTGACGGCGCCCTGCGGGTTGGACTGGCTGATGCCGGAGGTGAACTGCGTCGTCGTCTGGTTGGCGATGTCGATCGCGTGGGCGGTTCCCGATTGCGTGTTGACCGTGCCGGTGCCGGCCGGCGTCTGGACCTGCAAGGTCTGGCCGAGGCCGATCGGATAGGAGTTGGTGGCGACGATCTCGCCGCCGGCGACCACCTGGCTCGTCGAAGTGTAGGCCTGATAGCTCTCCGACCAGGAGAGTTGTGTCGTCAGGCCGAACGCGGCGGTCTCGAACCACACCACCGGCGCGCCGACTGCGGTGGTCTTGACCGCCTTGAAACCGTAAAGATAAAACCCGCCGGTGCTCAGCGCGTTGACCGTCGTCTGGTTCATCGTGATGGTGATTGCATAAGGGGTCGCCATTGCTGCATCTCCTGTTGTTGCCGGTAGAGTCGATGATTGGGCGAGGGGCGGCTGCACGCTCGAAATCGGAATGTTCATCTGATGCGGGGGATGGGCGTAATGCACATCGAGCGTGCTGCTCAGAACGTTGTGCCGGTTGAGAAGATTGGCGGCACAATCGACAATGACCACCGCGGTGTTGGTGTCTGGACCAACAAAGTCGATGTGCCACCAATTCGTGGTGCCATCGCGGTAATGGTAGGTGACATAGGCCGCATTCGGCGGCTGGGCGGGCAATGTCTGCGCCAGCGTGATCCGGTAGTGCATCGCTTCCCTCCTGCTTGGTCGGTAGCTCGCTTGGTCCGTGGCTCGCTCGGGCAGGCTCAGCATGGCCGGCAGCGGATTAACAAACGGTTGCACCATGACTATGTTTGCAGCAAGCTATTCGACTTATTTATTATGGATACTGATCAATCGAAAAGAAATGTGCCACGAACATTAATATGAATTCCGAATAATATCGCCGCACCGAAGGCTGATATTTTAGCGGTATTGCCACCGCCGACCGGAACCCGCGGTGATCCGGAATTCGGCGCCGCCGCCATGCCTGGAGCAATCGCCTTACCTGGAGCGATCGCCATGCCTGGAGCGATCGCCTTACCCCGGCCGATCGCCTTTGCCGCTGCTTCTCAGCGGCGGAACAGCCCGACCAGCTCCAGATGCGGCGACCAGACGAACTGGTCGATCGGCACGACCTGCTCGAGATGAAAGCCGCCGGCGATCAGCCGCGCCGCATCGCGGGCGAAAGTGGCCGGGTTGCACGAGACCGCGACCACCGTGCCGAGCCTCGAGGCCGCGAGTGCCGCAGCCTGGCTGACGGCTCCGGCGCGCGGCGGATCGAGCACCGCAGCAGCGTAGCCGGCGAGCATCTCCGGCGGCAGCGGGGCTCGGGCCAGATCGCGGTGCTCGACCGTGACCCCGGGCACCGCGCGGGCGGCGGCGGCGAGGGAAGCGGCGCTGCGCGCATCGCCTTCGACGGCATGCACCGCGCCCCGCCCGGCGAGCGCAAACGCAAAGGCGCCGAGCCCGGCATAAAGATCGAGCACCGGCCGAGCTGGGCCGATGCCTGCGACGACCGCGGCGACGAGGCCTGCTTCGGCCGCGGCACTCGCCTGCAGAAAGGCGCCGGGTGGAAATTCGACCGCGATGCCGGCGCAGATGATGCGCACCTTGCGGCGTTCCACCACCAGCATCTCATCCTTGTGCGAGCGCCAGACGACGCGGGCAAGGTCGCGGTCGTCCGCGAGGCCGCCGAGCGCCTCGATCGCGCCGCGGGTTGGCCGGTCGTCGCCCTCGATCAAGAGATCGATGCCGCTGTCGGTGCGGGTCAAGGTGGCGGATGCTGTCTCGCCGGGCCGCAGCAGCTCGGGGACGAGGCGGCGCAGGCGGGCGATTATTGCGAACAGCGCCGGTTCGAGCACCGGGCATTCGTCGAGATCGACAAGGTCGTGGCGCCGGTGCCGGTGGAACCCGACCCGTCCCTCCTGTTGCGGATCAACCGGTCGGGCGAGGCCGAGCCGGGTCCGCCGCCGGGCGGGAGCCACCACGCGCAGCGGTGCAACGACATCGGGATCGATCCGCGCCCGCTGCAACGCGCGGCGTAGCCCATCGAGCTTGGCGGCTTCGTAGGTTGCGCGGTCGAGATGCTGCAACGCGCAGCCGCCGCATGACCCGAAATGGCGGCAAGGTGGTGCGGCGTGCCCGGGCCCGGCGGCGACCAGCTCGATCACCCGGCCCTCTCTGCCGCCGCCGCGGCGGGCTCCGAGCCGGGCGCGGACCCGGTCTCCTGGCACGGTGAACGGCAGATAGATCGGCGCGCCACGCCAGTGCGCCACACCGTCGCCCGCGCTGCCGATCCGTTCGATCGACAGCTCGACAAGCTCTTCGCGCAACGCGGTCGCCGCCATATGTCAGGCTTCTCTCAATAATCCGCGACGGCAGGGGAGGGAGGCGCCGGCGATTCCATACAATCGGCACATCATCGACATAATCGAACCACCGCTGTCGGCGAAGCTGCGCTGACGATCTCATCGCGTTCAGGGGATTGTAATGTATCGTTGGGTCTATTGGAGTGGGATAACGCTGGCCGTGATCTGGACGGCCTTCTCCGCGTATAGCGCGCTCAGCGGGATCTGACCCCCAACGGGTTCTGAGCGACGCCGCCGGTGACACCGGCGCCGGTGCGGCATAGGGATCATCGGGATGGATGCCGCCGCAGCCGACATGTCCCGAGCATGGTGATCAGGCCCGGACGCACCCCGGCGAGCCGCGCCGCGCTGGGGCGATTGCGACAGAATCCGCTGCTGCTCGCGTCATGCCCGGCCTATATGATGGCGTGAGCGAGAAGACCAGCGAGCGGGTGCAGCCTGATGAGCGATATTCACCATTTTATCAATGGCCGGACGGTTGACGCGGCGAGCGGGCGCTGGGGCGAGGTGTACAACCCGGCGACCGGCGAGAAGATCCGCCGCGTCGCGTTTGCGAGCGCCGACGAGGTGGACCGGGCGGTGCAGGCCGCGGCCGCGGCATTTCCAGCTTGGGCGGCGGCGACGCCGCTCACCCGGGCGCGTGTGCTGTTCAAGTTTCTCGATCTCTTGCACCGTGACCGCGATGCGCTGGCCCGGGTGATCTCGGAAGAGCACGGCAAGGTTTTTTCCGATGCGCAGGGCGAGATCGATCGCGGTGTCGAGGTCGTCGAATTCGCTTGCGGCATCCCGCATCTCTTAAAGGGCGAGTTCGCCGAGCAGGTCGGCCGCGGCATCGACAGCTGGTCGGTGCGCCAGCCGCTGGGCGTTTGCGCCGGCATCACGCCGTTCAACTTTCCGGCGATGGTGCCGATGTGGATGTTCCCGGTGGCGCTCGCTTGCGGCAATACCTTTATTCTGAAGCCGTCGGAGCGCGATCCGTCGGCCGGTGTGCGCATCGCCGAACTCTTGACTGAGGCTGGCTTGCCGCCGGGCGTCTTCAACGTCGTCAACGGCGACAAGGCCGCGGTCGATGCGATCCTCGCTCATCCGGGGATCAGTGCAGTCAGCTTTGTCGGCTCGACCGCGATCGCCGAATCGATCTATGCGAATGCGGCGGCGGCCGGCAAACGGGTGCAGGCGCTGGGTGGTGCGAAAAACCACATGGTGGTGATGCCCGATGCCGATCTCGACCAGGCGACCGACGCGCTGATGGGTGCCGCCTTTGGTGCTGCCGGTGAGCGCTGCATGGCGGTGTCGGTGGCGGTCGCGGTTGGCGGGGTCGGCGACAAGCTGATCGACAAGCTCGTGCCGCGGGTGCGCGCCTTAAAGATCGGCCCCGGCACCGATCCCGAAGCCGAGATGGGGCCGCTCGTCACCCGCCAGCATCTCGACCGGGTACGCTCCTATGTCGATCTCGGCATCGCGGAAGGGGCGAAGCTCGCGGTCGATGGCCGCGGCCTGAAATTGCAGGGCTACGAGAACGGCTTCTTTTTCGGCGGCTGCCTGTTCGACGATGTGAAGCCCGAGATGCGCATCTACCAGGAGGAGATTTTCGGCCCGGTGTTGTCGGTCGTGCGCGCGCCCGATTTCGACGCTGCGACCAAGCTCGTCAACGAGCATGAATACGGCAATGGTGTTGCGATCTTCACCCGCGACGGCGACGCCGCGCGCGAATTTGCCAACCGCATCCAGATCGGCATGGTCGGCATCAATCTGCCGATCCCGGTGCCGATGGCGTTTCACAGCTTTGGCGGCTGGAAGCGCTCACTGTTTGGCGATACCGCGGTCTACGGCCCCGAGGGCGTGCATTTCTACACCCGCCTCAAGACCATGACCGCGCGCTGGCCGACCGGCATCCGCGCCGGCGCCGAATACGTGATGCCGACCCTGCGGTGACCGCGGCGCTCACTGAAAGCCCTCGACAAAGGTAATGCGGCTACTCTTTCCCCTCGCACTGCAAGAGCGGGGGTGAGCGTAGCCGCGTGTCCAATGCTCCTCGTCAGGCCGGCAGCAGGCCCTCCGGTCTCCGCGTCGGTAGAGAGCTGTCCGCGGGAAACCGTGCCGGAAAGCAAACCCGTATCCAGGTTGCAGAAGCCGATGCAAAGTCGTCTTGCGCGGGCCTGACCCGCGCACCCACGCCATCGCCGCGAGGCCAAAGCCGTCGGTGGCCGGATGGTCCGCGGTGCGAATTTTGAGATGAATTCGGAGCAGTTCATTGCTAAATGGCGCGGAATTACGCGCACCGAACGGTCGGCGGCGCAGGAGCACTTTCTCGATCTGTGCGATCTCCTCGAAGTGCCGAAGCCGGGCGAGGTCGATCGCCACGGCACCGAATACACCTTCGAGAAATCGATCCGGAAGATCGGCGATACCATCGGCTTTGCCGACGTTTGGAAGCGGCATTGCTTCGCCTGGGAATACAAAGGCAGCCGCAAAAACCTGGTGCAGGCCTATGCGCAATTGAAGCAATACGCCGACGCGCTCGACAACCCGCCGCTGCTGATCGTCTCGGACATGCAGGAAATCCGGGTCCACACCAACTTTACCAACGCAATCGCGCAGCAGCACGTGATCCCGTTGGCCGAATTGCCCTCGGTGGAGGCGCGGGCGCTGCTGCGCAACTGTTTCCTCTACCCCGAGCGGTTGTTGCCGACCGCGACGCGGGAGAGCGTCACGGCCCAGGCGGCGGCCAATTTCGCCAATATCGCTGTGCTGCTGCGCCGGCATTATGACGAGCGCCGCGTCGCGCATTTCATCAACAAGCTCATCTTCTGCCTCTTCGCCGAAGATATCGATCTGCTGCCCGACCGCATCTTTGCCGACATTCTCGACGAGGCGCGAAAGCGGCCGGACGATTTCGCGCCGATGCTGCGCGATTTGTTTCGCGCCATGGCCAACCGCAATGGCCGCTTCGGCGCTGCGGCGATCCCGTGGTTCAACGGCGGCCTGTTCGATGACGATGATGTTTTGCCGCTCGGCATCGGCGCCGTTGCCGATTTGATGACAGCGGCGCGGCTCGACTGGAAGGCGATCGATCCGACGATTTTCGGGACCTTGTTCGAGAGCGGTCTCGACGACAAAAAGCGCGCCCAAATGGCGAGCCTGTTCGACGCGCCGGAGCCCGAAGAAGATGCGCAGCCGCGGCTGTTCGCGGCCCGGGCCGCCGACCGGGGCGTCGGCATCCACTACACCGACGAGACGACGATCATGAAGATCATCGAGCCCGTTGTGGTGGCGCCGCTGCGCCGCGAATGGGAGCGGGTCAAGGCGGAAATCGGGGCGAGCGAACAACGGCGCGCTCGGGCGCGCTCGCCGGCCGAGCAAAGCAGGCTGCTGGCCGAGGCGCGCGGCCTCTACAGCGATTTCCGGACAAGCCTCGGCCATTACCGTGTCCTCGACCCGGCCTGCGGCTCGGGCAATTTCCTGGCGCTGTCGCTTCGCGCGTTGAAGGACTTCGATCTCCAAGTGCTCGATGATGCCGCGGCGATGGGGCTGCCGCGCGACGAGTTTCGCGTCGGTCCGGAGGCGGTCAGGGGCATCGAGATCAACGGCTACGCCGCCGAGTTGGCCCGGCTGACGGTGTGGATCACCGAACTGCAATGGCAGCTGCGCAAGGGCCTGGGGCTGACCCGCCGGCCCATCCTCGACAGGCTGGATGGGATCGTGTGGGCCGACGCGCTGCTCACGCAAAGCGGCAGCGACAGCCCATGGCCCGAAGCGGATGTAGTGGTCGGCAACCCACCGTTTCTCGGCGGCAAGCGAATGCGCAGCTCGCTTGGCGGCGATTACGTGGACCGGCTTTTTTCAGCGTTTGCCGGCCGCGTCCCGGCGGAAGCCGATCTCGTGGCGTACTGGTTCGCCAAAGCCTGGGAGCGGCTGCGCGACGGTCGGTTGAACCGCGCCGGCCTGGTGGGAACCAATTCGATGCGCGGCGGTGCCAATCGGCGCGTGCTCGACGCCATCGTCAAGGACGGCATCATCTTCGACGCGTGGGACGACGAACCTTGGGTCATTAAAGGCGTCGCCGTCCGCGTCTCGCTTATCTGTTTCGGCGCCGATACGGAAGGGCAGCAGCCGCAGCTTGATGGCAGACCGGTCAAGCGCATCGGCTCGGACCTGACCGCATCCAGGAGCGATCTGACCACCGCGCGGCGGCTGACGGAGAATAAGGGCGTCGCCTTTATGGGCGATACCAAGGGTGGCGCTTTCGATGTCCCCGGTGATTTGGCCCGCCTCTGGCTGCAACTCCCGCTGAACCCGAACGGGCGGCCCAATTCCGATGTGCTCCGGCCATGGATGAACGGGATGGATGTGACCCGCAATCGCTCCGGCCGCTGGATCATCGATTTTGGATCGGAGATGAGCGAACGGGAGGCTGCACTTTTCGAAGCGCCATTCGCCTACTGCCTCGCCAAGGTGAAACCTGAGCGAGACAAGAATCGGCGTGAGGCTTATCGCCGCTTTTGGTGGCGGCATGTCGAACCCCGACCTGGCATGGCGCGGGCGCTCAAGGGGCTCGGCCGCTTCGTTGTAACCCCAGAAGTATCAAAGCATCGGATCTTTGCTTGGTTAAGGCCGCCGATTACCCCCGATCATAAGCTGCAAGTTATAGCGTCTGACGCTGACCCAATATTCGGCATACTGCTTAGCCAGATACATAAATGGTGGTCTCTAAGAGTGGGCTCATGGCATGGCGTTGGGAATGATCCCCGATACACAATCGGTACAACCTTCGAGACTTTCCCCTTTCCGGAGGGGCTGACGCCGAACATTCCCGCCGCAGAGTATGCCGATGATCCGCGGGCGGCGGCGATCGACGAAGCGGCCCGGCGCCTCGATGAATTGCGCGGAGCATGGCTGAACCCGCCCGATCTGGTCGAGCGGGTGCCGGAGGTGGTTCCGGGCTATCCCGACCGCATCCTCCCGGTCAATGCGAAGGCGGCGGCGATCCTCAAAAAACGCACCCTGACCAATCTCTACAACGAGCGGCCGACCTGGCTCGACAACGCGCATCGCGATCTCGACGCGGCGGTCGCCGCCGCCTATGGCTGGCCCGCCGATCTCTCCGAGGAAGAAGCGCTTGCGCGGCTGTTGGCGCTCAACCTCGAACGCGCAGCGGCGCAATGACCGGCCTGCGCCAAACGGCCAAGCCCGAGAAAAGTCGGCGCGCCATCGCGAAATCCGCGCGACGCCTCCGCCGTCGCATGCCCGGGCACCCGCTCGGCTAGGCCGCGAGCGCGTCTTCGAGCACCATCGCGGCGCATTTCTCGCCGATCATGATCGACGGGCCGTTGGTGTTGCCGCCCGGCACCTGCGGCATGATCGAGGCGTCGGCGACGCGCAGCCGCTCGACCCCGTATACCCGCAGCCGCGGATCCACGACCGCCGTCGTCTCGGTCTCCGGACCCATCCGGCAGGTGCCGACCGGGTGCAGGTTGGAGACGCCGCGCACCCGGATCTCCTCGATCATCGCCGCCTCGCTCTCGACCTCTGGCCCGGGCAGCACCTCCTCGGCGACAAACGGCTGCAGCGCCGGCTGTGCCGCGATCCTGCGCGCGAGCCGCATGCCGTAGATCAGCGCCTGGAAATCATAGTCGCTCGCCAGGAAGTTGAAGCGGATCGCCGGCGCCGCCAGCGGGTCGGGGCTCTTGATCCGCACCGTGCCACGGCCGTCCGGGCGCAGATGCACCGGGCTCAGGGTGAAGGCCGAAAACGGATGCGGCTTGATCCCGGTGCGCAGCCGCTCGAGCGCACTCCAGCCGGACATGTTGATCTGCAGGTCGGGCTGCTCGAGGCGCGGATCGGTGCGCACCAGCGCGCCGGCATAGATCCCGGCATTCGAGAGATGACCCGAACGGCTGATCGCGTATTGCACCGCCGCCTTGAGCTTCAGCATCGGGCTCTTGGCCATGTCGTTGACGGTGACCTTCTGAGGGCAGCGCCAGACCAGGTAGGTGTTGAAATGGTCGTGCAGATTGGCGCCGACGCCGATGATCTCGCGCACCACCGGGACTCCGAACTCGGCCAAGAGATCGGCCGGGCCGAGCCCCGAAAGCTGCAACAGCTGCGGTGAGCCGTAGACACCGCCGGAGACGACGATCTCACCGCGCGCATGGGCGGTGCGACGGCCCTGCGGCGTGTGATATTCGACACCGACCGCGCGCAGACCGTCGAACAGGATACGGGTGGCGTGGGCGTTGGTCGCGATCGTCAGATTGCTGCGGCCCTTCGCCGGGCCGAGATAGGCCCTGGCCGAGCTCCAGCGCCGCCGGTTGGTGGTCGTCGTCTGGTAGTAGCCGACGCCTTCCTGCTGCGCCCCGTTGAAATCGGTGTTGGCGGGGATGCCGGCCTCGACCGAGGCCTGGACCATCGCGTCGCCGAGCGGCGAGCGCACCGGGTTCGACACGTGCAGCGGTCCGCCCTTGCCGTGGAAGGCGTCGGCGCCGCGCTCCTGGTCTTCCGCCTTCTTGAAGAACGGCAATACCGAATCCCAGTCCCAGCCCTCGCAGCCGCGCTGCCGCCAACCGTCGTAATCGATCGACGTGCCGCGCATATAGACCATGCCGTTGATCGAGCTGGTGCCGCCCAGAACCTTGCCGCGCGGCTGGTAGAGGGTGCGGCCGTTGAGCTCCTTTTCGGGCTCGCTCTCGAACATCCAGTTGACCCGCGGGTTGGTGAACGTCTTGGTGTAGCCGAGCGGGATATGGATCCAGGGGTTGGTGTCGCGCCCGCCGGCTTCGAGCAGCAGCACCCGGTATTTTCCCGACTCGCTGAGCCGCCCAGCCACGGCGCAGCCGGCTGAGCCCGCCCCGGTGACGATGAAATCGTAGGTTTCTTCTGCTGCCGTCATTATCGTTTCCCCGCTTTGCTACGGATCGTTTCCCCGCTTTGCTACGGGTCGTTTCCCCGCTTTGCTACGGGTCGTTTTCCCGCTTTGCGGCGGAGACGATAACCAAAGTCGAGCACAGCGTGAAGACCGACCCTGCCCGGCGATGGTATGACGATTGCCGGAAACGGTGGATCGCGCCAGTCTCTGGCGATGTGTGGCCGCGCCCGCCTTTCCTCCGACGTCAGCGAGATCAAGCTCGTCTTTTCGATCCCGCCCGAACAGCCCGCGCCCAATTTCGCCGCCAGCTGGAATGTGGCGCCGACGGACAGCCTGCCGATCGTGCGCTGGGATGCGCGAGCCGGCGAACGCAGCCTCGACCTGATGCGCTGGGGTCTCGTCCCCTATTGGGCGAAGGATCTCAAAGTCGGCTTTGCCAATATCAACGCCCGGGCCGAGGGCATCGACACCAAGCCGGCGTTTCGCGAGGCGTTCGCGCGCCGCCGCTGCCTCGTTCCGCTCGACAGCTTTTACGAATGGCAAAAGCGCGGCAAGGAGCGCCAGCCTTACGCGGTGGCGCTCGCCGACCGGCGGCTGATGGGGATGGCCGGATTGTGGGAAACTTGGCGTTCGCCGGCGGGTGAGAGGCTGCGCAGCTTTGCGATCGTCACGACCATGGCCAATCTGCTGCTGGCGCCGCTGCACGACCGGATGCCGGTCATTCTCGGCCCGGAGAACTGGCCGGCATGGCTCGGCGAGACGGCGGCCGAGCCGGCACGGCTGAAGGCGATGCTGGCTCCCTACCCGGCCGACGACATGGCGATCTGGGAGGTCGATCGCCGCGTCGGCAACGTCAGGAACAACGACCCGTCGCTGATCGAGCCGCTCGCGCGGACGGCATTGCTGTGATCCGGCGGCACTCCTGCGACTCTAGGGTGGCGAGGCCGCGGCGGTCGGCGGGGGGCGGTCTGCTCGACGGACGGATCGGTGGCCACGGTTCGGTCTCGGCCCATTTCCGGGTCCTCTGCTGCGCAACCGGGACGGGGGACGATGACAAACCCCGCGTCCTATCCATATAGGGCGGGGTGAGCGGCGCCCCGGATGCCGGGCCCTCGGAATTCGGCGCTCGCGGCGACGGTCCGAGGCGACCGATGGAGGAAGCGATGTCTGTTCGCCTGGTTGGCGGCCGGTGTGGTCGTGGCGTCCTGATGGCGACGACGCTGCTGGCGGCGATTGCCATTGTCGTCCCGCTGCAGCCGGCAGCGGCGCAGGCGGCCAGCGGCTATTCCTACGCGCAGCCGGTAACGCCGAGCTATTCCTATCAGCAGCCGAGCGCGAGTTCCGCCTATCCCGGTTATTCCTACCAGCAGCCGAGCGCGACCTCCGCCTATCCCGGTTATTCCTACCAGCAGCCGAGCACGAGTTCCGCCTATCCCGGTTATTCCTATCAGCAGCCGCCCGCGTCCAGTTATGCCTATAACCCCTATTACTCATACTATCATCCCTACTATTCCTATCCTTATTATAGCTACCCCTATTATTCTTACTATAATCCTTATTATGCATATCCGTATTACGGGTATCCATGGTTCTGGCCGGCCGGCGTCAGCGTCGGGTTTGGCTGGGGCGGCTGGGGCTGGGGTCATGGCTGCTGCTGGGGCGGCTGGGGTCACGGCGGCTGGGGTGGCGGTTTCCACGGTGGCGGTTTCCACGGTGGTGGCGGCTTCCATGGCGGTGGCGGATTTCACGGCGGCGGCGGCTTCCACGGCGGCGGTCATCGCTAGCTGACCCGCCAGAGCGCGCCACGCCCCTGACCACACCCCTGACAGGGAGCCGGAGCATGTCGGTCGCGGCAGATGTCGCCGCCGCTCTCGGCCGGGTTCTGGCCGATGCGACGATCCCCGAGTTGCCGGAGCACTATGCCGGCAAGGTCCGCGACAACTATGATCTACCCGACGGGCGGCGGATCATCATCGCCACCGACCGGCTCAGTGCTTTCGACCAGATCATCGCCGCGATCCCGCTCAAGGGACAGGTGCTGACCGGCCTCGCCCGGTTCTGGTTCGAGGCGACGCGCGAGCTTTGCCCGAACCACGTCATCGAATACCCCGATCCCAATGTGCTGGTGTGTCGCCGGCTCCGCATCATGCCGGTCGAGATCGTCGTGCGCGATTATCTGGCGGGGACGACGGCAACCTCGATCTGGCCGATGTACCGGGACGGGCGGCGGGAGGTTTACGGTATTCACCTTCCCGAGGGCTTGCGCCAGAACCAGAAGCTGCCGGCGACGATCATCACGCCGACGACCAAGACCTTTGACGGCGGCCATGACGAGCCGCTGACCGCCGCCGAGATCATCGGGCGGGGGCTGTTGACGGCGGAGCAATGGGACAGCGTGTCGAACCTCGCGCTGGGCCTGTTCGCGCGCGGGCGCGACATCGCCGCCGATCGCGGGCTGATCCTCGCCGACACCAAATACGAGTTCGGTTTCGACCCCGCGGGGCAGATCGTGCTGGCCGACGAACTGCACACTCCGGACAGCAGCCGCTATTGGCTCGCGGACAGCTATCCCCGGTGCCTTGCCGCCGGCGAACCGCCCGAGACGCTCGACAAGGATTTTGTGCGGCGCTGGGTTGCCGCCCGCTGTGACCCCTATCGTGAGCCGATCCCGGAGATTCCGCGCGACATCGTCGCCGAAGCCGCCCGGCTCTATATCGAGGTGTATGAGCGGATTACCGGACAGCGCTTCGATTTCCCCGATCCGGCGGTGCCGATCCTCGACCGCATCCGCACCAACCTCGTGCCGTATTTCTGAAGCCTGCGCACACCCCTTGCGCTAGCTCGAACCGCGCGCCATGGACCCGTCTCCCGACGCGTGCGGCGTCTAGCCGGGGGTGCCGTTCACGTACGGTTTCAGCGCCGCATAGATGAAGGCGTTGGCCGGGGTCGGGATCGCGTGGCGGCGGCCGAGCGCGACGACCTTGCCGGCGATCCACGGCAATTCGATGCGGTTGCCGCGGCGCACATCGTTGCCCATCGAGGCGAAATGGTAGGGCGGCATCGCGCGCACCGCCGCCATCGTCTTGTCGATCGTGTCGGGCGGCAGGCGCACACCCTC
Source organism: Allostellaceae bacterium (assembly GCA_050729795.1). GTDB lineage: Bacteria > Pseudomonadota > Alphaproteobacteria > ATCC43930 > CGMCC-115725 > AP-15. The sequence continues at coordinate 15,028 of JBOHME010000059.1, forward strand.
GGCGAGCCCGACCGCGACCGTCTCGCGCAGTGCTGCGTCGAACAAGGCGGCGAGATCGGCATCGTCGCGCCACTCGCCAAGCGGCCGGCGGGTCAGCGAGCTCAGACCGCTGAGCGGCACCAGCAGGACGAACTTGGTCCAGATCGGCACCATGATGTCCGGGCTCAGCACCCCGTCGATCCCGGCCGAAGCGCACAGTTCGCGCAGCCTTTGGCCGCGTGGGCTGATGCTGCCGTCGAGCTCACCAAAGGTCATCTGCTGATAGGTGCCGGTCTGGCGGACCACGCCGGGCTCGACGATCGTGCCGGTGACAAAGGCGGTGCCGCCCATCACCACGCCGGGTCCGAGGAGTGCTGTCAGCCGATCCGCCGCGTCGATCCCGTTCTGCAGCGGGATCACCGCGCATTCCGGCCCGATCAGCGGCCGCAGCTGGGCGCCGGCGCTCTCGACATCCCACAGCTTGACGCAGAACAGCACGAAATCGACCGGGCCGATCGTGGCGATGTCGTCGGTCGCCTGGGCGGGCCGGATCAGCGTTTCGCCGCGGTCGCCTTCGATGCGCAGCCCGTTTTCACGCATCGCCGCAAGATGCGCGCCGCGCGCGACAAAGGTCACATCCGCTCCCGCCTTGGCGAGAGCGGCGCCGTAGATCCCGCCGATGCCGCCGGCGCCGACGATCGCGATGCGCATCCGCTGCTCCTGTTTTTGCTGGCGCGGCCGGCCCCCGCCATTTGCGCTGCAGGGGCAGTTGTACTAGGTTGTCAACCAGCCGCAAGGGCTAGATGCTCTCCGCATCAAGGAGGAAGACATGCCTAGAATCAAGCACATCGCATTGACGACCCAAGACCCCGCAAAGACCGCGGCCTTTTACAAGGAAGCCTTCGGCATGCGCGAAATCCGCCGCAACCCGCGCGGCGCGGTGTTTCTAACGGATGGCTACATCAATCTCGCGATCCTCAACTTCAAGACCGAGAAGGATGCCGATGTCGGCGCGCATGGCGGGAATTTCAGCGGCATCCACCATTTCGGCTTTGAGGTCGAGAACCTCGACGAGGCGACGGCGAAGCTGGAGCAGGCCGAGGGCCGCCAGCTGACCGCCAAAGATGGGCTCGACATGGAAATGGCGGCCGGTTCGCACCGCAATTTCGAGATGAAATGGGCCGGCCCCGATGGTGTTGTTCTCGATATCTCGCACACCGGTTGGGACAACGGGTCATGACCGGGCCGTTCACGCTCTGTGTCGGCACCGTCGGCAGCGGCGCCTGGACCAGCCCCGATGGCGGCGAGAGCTGGCAGCGGGTGCGCAGCGGGCTGTGGGGCGAAAGCCGTATCTATGGCCTCGCCGTCCACCCGCGCGAGCCGCGCACGGTGTTCGCCGGCGCCGATGACGGCATCTACAAGAGCCAGGACGGCGGACAGAAGTTCGCGCGGCTCGATTCGCCGATGAACAAGATGGACGTTTGGAAGATCGCGTTCGACCCCGCCGATCCCGACACGATCTATGCCGGGACCCGGCCGGCGGCCTTGTTCCGCTCGACGGATGGCGGGCGGCAGTGGCGCCAACTGCCGGTCGACATGGTCGAGGAATGCCCCAATGTCGGGGTGCCGCGGGTAACGGCGCTGACCGTCGATCCCTCGGACGGCAATATCGTCTGGGCCGGGGTCGAGGTCGATGGCGTGCGGCGCAGCCTGGATCGCGGCGAAACCTGGACGCGGATCGCCGGCGGGCTCAGCGATCCCGACATCCATGACGTCGCGGTGCGCGGCGCCGGCAACACCCGGACGGTTCTGACCAGCACGCCGCGCGAGATCTTCGCCAGCACCGACAAGGGCGAAAGCTGGCAGGGGCTCGGCGTCGGCAAGCAGTTCGGTCTGCCCTATTGCCGCAGCTTGGCACTGAAGAGCGATGACCCGAACACCGTGTTCGTCGCCACCGGCGATGGTGCGGCCGGCAGCACCGGGGCGATCCAGCGCTCGAAAGATGGCGGCGCGAGCTGGGAGGCCCTGCCGTTGCCGGTCACGCCGAACTCGCCGATCTGGGCATTCGCGACGCATCTCGCCGATCCTGGGCTGATCGTCGCCTGCAGCCACTATGGCGAGCTCTATGCGAGCCCCGATGCCGGCGATTCGTGGCGCAAGCTGCCGCGCGAGTTTACCGAGATCCGGGCTCTCGCCTGGACTCCGAACTAGCTCGTTGTCCGACTGACCGATCGGGCGCAACCCTCTCCCCCGAAAGCGGGGGAGGGGAGCGCATGGGGTGGGTCCGGAATTCTGTTGCGGCGGCGCTGGCCACGCTGATCGGCAGCGGCGCTGCGGCGGCGCAGCAGCGAGTGACAGCGGCAGCGGTGTGGCAGCCGCCGTCCGGGTTTATGACCCGCTTCCACCATCGCTGCGAGGGGCGCTCGGGAACCGCGTTCGAAGCCTGCTTTGTCGCGGCGATGGCTAAGGCCGGAGCCTCGCCGCAAGCGCTGGCCTTCGCCCGGCGGCTCGACAACGATGCCTACCTCGAAGCGCTCGACGACAATGGCAGCCCGGTCGCGGTCGCGCATGTCTTCTTCCCGTTCGCGGCGAACGAGAACAGCGGCTGGCTCCTGGTCAATGGTGCGCCGCCGCTGATCAACGTTGATGATTGGCGCAACCTCGATTTGCGCCTGATGCGCTCGTCGCCGGCCTATCTCGGAATCTACCACGATTATCGCAATGTCACCTTCTGGCAGGGCGAACGTGGGCCGGGCGGACCGGAGGTGGCGCAGAACGGGCGCGAGTTCGTCGTCGGCTATCTTTTGCGCAATTTGTGCCACGCCTGCGCGATTATCGGCCGGGTCAGCTACGCGTTCGATTTCGACACCGGCGGCAGGTTTCTCGGCACCCGCCTCGTAGCGGTGACCCCGGCCGACCAATAGTCCGGGACGCCTTGCGATTGGCGTCACAGGAAGCTGTACGGGTCGATATCGACCTGAACCCGTGTCGAACCACCAAGGCGCACGCGGGAGAGCCAATCACCCAGCACCGCCTGCACATTGACACCGCGCTCGGCCTTGAGCAGAAACCGGCGGCGGTGCCGGCCGCGCAGCACGGCGAGTGGCGCCGGCGCCGGGCCGAGCACGCCGACCCCCGGCATTTGCGGGGCCGCGCGGGACAGCGCCTGGGCAGCAAAATCGGCGGTCTCGGAATCGTCGGCGCTGAGGATCAATGCGGCGAGCCGGCCAAAGGGCGGCAGCCCGGCAGCCCGCCGCGCACCGGCTTCGGCTTCGAGAAAACGGTCGCGATCGCCAAGGGCCAGCGCCTGCATGACGGGCTCGTCGGGCAGCACGGTCTGGACCAGCACGCGGCCCCTGCGCTCGGCCCGGCCCGCCCGGCCGCCGACCTGATGCAGCAGCTGATAGGTGCGCTCGGCGGCGCGCAGATCGCCGCCCGCAAGCCCGAGATCGGCATCGACGACGCCGACCAGGGTCAGCATGGGAAAATGATGCCCTTTGGCGACGATCTGGGTTCCGATCAGCACGTCGTAGCGCCGCTCGGTCATCGCCTCGACCAGTGCGGCCGCGGCGCGCGGACCGGGCAGCAGGTCGCTGACCATCAGCGCGGTGCGCGCCTCGGGGAACCGCGCCGCCATCTCCTCGCCGAGCCGTTCGACACCGGGGCCGCATGCCGCGAGTGTGCCAGCGGTCAGGCATTGCGGGCACAGCGGTGGGATCGGTTCGGCGTGGCCGCAATGATGGCACAGCAGGCGGTGGGTGAAGCGATGCTCGACCAGCCAGGCGGTGCAGTCGGGGCATTGCAGGCGATGGCCGCAAGCCCGGCACAAGGTCAATGGCGCATAGCCGCGCCGGTTCAGAAACAGCAATGCCTGCTCACCAGCGGCGAGGGTGGCGGCAAGCTCGGCGACCAGCGGCGGTGACAGGAAATGCCCGCGTTCCATGCGTTCGCGGCGCAGATCGACAAGCCGGACCGCCGGCAGTTCGGCTGTCGCATGACGGCGCGGCAAAGCCACCCGCCGGTAGCGCTCGCGCGCCACGTTGACAACGGTTTCGAGCGACGGCGTGGCCGACACCAGCACGATCGGGATCTTCGCCAGCGAAGCGCGCAGCACCGCCATGTCGCGGGCCTGGTAGCACACCCCGTCCTCCTGCTTGTAGGAGGGATCGTGCTCCTCATCGACAACGATCAGCCCGAGCGCCGGAAAGGGCAGAAACAAGGCCGAGCGGGCACCCACAACGACCGGCACCCGTCCGGCGGCGACCGCGCGCCAGGTGTCGCGGCGCGCTGCCGGGGTGATCTCGGAATGCCACTGCGCCGGGAGGACGCCAAACCGGTCGCGAAATCGCCGCAGCCATTGCGCGCCGAGCGCGATTTCCGGCAGCAGCACCAGAACCTGGCGGCCGGTGGCCAGCGCCGCCGCGATCGCCGCGAAATAGGTCTCGGTCTTGCCCGAGCCGGTGACACCGTCGAGCAGCATAACGCCAAACCCGCCCGTCTCGACACCCGCCACGAGGCGGTTCGCAGCGGCTGCTTGGTCCGGCGACAAGATCGGACCCGGGCGGCGCCAATCCGGGATCGCCGCGGCGGCCGGCTCGGCCGCAACCAGCCGCTCCGCGACAAAACCGCGGCGGACCAGGTGGCGCACAACCCCGGTGCCGCAACCGGCGCGGCGGGCCAATTCGGCCGGTGGCAATGGCGGTCCGTCGCGCAGCAATTCGAGCACCCGCCGGCGCGCCTGCGTCAAGGGCTGGTCCCTTCCGGGATCGGCGAGGGCCGCGAGCCCGGTGGCGGATGCGCCGCACAACCGTCGCGGCCGCTGTGGCAGCAATGCCTGCGGCACGCTGATCACCATGCGCAGCACCAGCCCAGGCGGTGCCATCGTGTAGGCGGCGACGCGGTCGACAAAGCGGCGCAGCTCCGGCTGCAGCGGGTCGGCGGCGACCGTCTCGATGATTGGCCTCAGGCGGTCCTCGGCAACCCCGTCGCCCGAATGCTCCCATACCGCCCCGACAAGGCTGCGCCGCCCGAGCGGGACGCGGACCAAAGCGCCGGGTCGCGGTGGTGCCGATCCGGCCGGGACGAGATAGTCGAGCGGCTCCGGCAGCGGCAACGGCAGGAGCACCCGCACGCGAAGGGTCGCGCCCGCCGGCGCGATCCGCTCCTCGGCGCCTCCATCGGGGCGCGCCGCGGCGACCGCTGCGAAACTGGCATGGCGATCGGGCATCGGCTAAACTCGCTCGGCAGACGACGCACGGCAAGGCCCGTTCGGCGGCCTTGCAAAGACCAGCCCGGTGCCCCATGACGGGGCGGTTTCAGGTGGCTCGCGGAATGACGGTGCATCCAATCGCTCGCCCAGGTCACTGCCACCGCGCTGCGGCAGGGTGGAGATAGCAATGGCCGACCGTCCGCAGGACCAGCCAAAACCGTGGCGCGCCGGCGATTCGGCGGTAGCCGCAGCGGGTGGCATCGGCGCCGGCGACGTCGTCGCCTATCTGCGGGATCACCCCGATTTTCTCGAACGCCATCCGGACGCGCTGTACGTTCTAGGTGCGCCGCGCCGTCGGGAGGGTGACGGCGGAGTGCTCGATTTTCAGCATTTCATGGTCGAGCGCCTGCGGCGCGATTTCGGCAGCCTGCGACAGGAGCACAAGAGCCTGATCGCGATGAGCCGCAGCAACCTGGCGAGCCAGGGGCGCGTGCACAAAGCCGTTCTGACGATGCTGAAAGCGCTGAGCTTCGAGCATCTGCTGCAGATCATCACGACCGACCTCGCGGTCCTGATTGACGTCGATATCGTCACCCTCGGCGTTGAAAGCATGGCGGCGCGCACCACCCCATTGCCGGTGCACGGCATTCATCTGCTGCGCGCAGGGATGGTCGATCAATTGCTCGGCCCCGGCCGCGACACGCTGCTCTCGACCGACATCCGGGGCGATCCAGCGCTGTTTGGCGGTGCCTCGGGCCTGGTGCGCTCGCAAGCGCTGCTGCGGCTGTCGTTCGGGCGTTCCGGGCCGATCGGGCTGATGTGCATCGGGACCCGCAAGGCGGATACATTCTGCCCGGGTCTCGGCACCGAGTTGTTGGGATTTCTCGGCCGCGCCGTCGAGATCACGATCGCGCAGTGGCTCGAACGCGGCCGCTGAGCCGCCGTCAGGGCGATCCCGGCCGGCGGGCGATCTTTCCGGCATTGCCCGAGCCGATCCCGCTGACCCGGTTCGTCGCCGGCGACGACCTGCGCGCGGCGATCGCATTGTGGCAGGGCTGGCTAGGCGCGGAACGGCGTGCGTCGGCGCACACGATTGCTGCCTATGGCCGCGACTTGGCGTTTTTTCTCGAGTTTCTGACCGGGCATCTCGGCTGCTCACCGGATCTCGCAACCCTCGACCGGTTGCGGCCGGCCGATTTCCGCGCCTATCTGGCAAAACGTGCAAGCGACGGGATCGGACGGAGCTCGCTCGCCCGCTGCCTGTCGGTTTTGCGCGGCTTTGTGCGATTTTTGCAGCGGCGCGGTCTCCTCTCGACCACCGCGCTCGCGGCGCTGCGCGGGCCCAAGCTGCAGCCGGGCGTGCCAAAGCCGCTTTCGGTTGCCGATGCGATCGCCACCGTCGATCGCGGCGGCGAGCTGTCCCGCCAAGGATGGCAAGCCCGGCGTGACACGGCTCTCTTGGCGCTTCTCTATGGTTGCGGGCTGCGGTTGTCGGAAGCGCTGGGATTGAGCCGCGCCATGGTCCCGCTCGGCGAGGTGCTGACGATCATCGGCAAGGGCGGCAAGGAGCGGCAGCTGCCAGTATTGCCGGCGGTGCGTGCCGCGATTGCCGACTACGTCGCCGCCTGCCCGTTCGCATCGAGCGCGGATGGTCCCCTGTTTGTCGGCGCCCATGGCGGCCCGCTGCATCCGCGCCTGGTGCAGCGGCAGATGGCGCTGCTGCGGCGATTTCTGCAGCTGCCGGACACCGCCACCCCGCATGCGCTGCGCCATAGCTTTGCGACCCATTTGTTGGGTGCGGGCGGCGATCTGCGGGCGATCCAGGAGCTGCTGGGCCATGCCAGCCTGTCGACGACGCAGCGCTATACCGCGGTCGAGACCGAGCGGCTGCTGGCTGTCTACGACGATGCGCATCCGCGCGCCCGCCTGCCCGACTGAGGCGCAAGACCGGGTTGCGATGTAGCAAACGCAAGCGTGTGAGGAGACGACGGTGGATCTCGGGCTCACGGGCAAAAAGGCGATCGTGACCGGCGGCAGCCGCGGCATCGGCCGAGCGATCTGCACGCTGCTGGCCGAGGAGGGCTGTGACATCGCCTTCTGCGCGCGCGGCGAGGCGGGTGTCGAGGAAGCCGTGACGGCGCTCGCCTCCCGGGGTGTCACGGCGCATGGCGGGGTCGTCGATGTCGCCGACACCGCGGCGTTACGCGGCTGGATTGGCGAGGCGGCGCAGCAGCTCGGCGGGCTCGATATCTTTATTGCCAATGTCAGCGCATTGGCGCAGGCGATGGACGAAGAGTCCTGGCGCCGCAGTTTCGAGATCGACGTGATGGGTACCGTCGCCGGAACCGAGGCGGCGATCCCGCTTCTCGAAAAATCTTCGGCCGGGGCGATTGTCGTGATCGGCACCACCGGGGCCATTGAGATCGCCGGCGCACCGCGCCCCTACGCCTCGGTCAAGGCGGCCCTCGCCCCTTATGTCAAGGCGCTGGCCCGCAACCTCGCCGCCAAAGGGATTCGCGCCAACATGGTCTCGCCCGGCAATGTCTATTTCAAGGGCGGGGTGTGGAACGTGCTGGAGGAGAATAATCCGGAGCTGTTCAAGGTGATGGTCGGGCGCAATCCGACGGGCCGGATGGGCACGCCGCAGGAGGTGGCGAACGCCGTCGTGTTTCTCACCAGCCCGCGTGCCAGCTTTATCACCGGCACCAATCTGATCATCGACGGTGCTCTGACCCAGCGCGTCCAGTTCTGATCGAGCGGCGGGATCTCGCCCGTCCCCCACGATCTGCTCTGGGTAATCCACTAACCGATTGACAGCCTTACAGAGCGCTGACACCATAAGGTTGATTCAGCAGGACGAGCAAAACTTCTCTGCGAGAAGTGTCAACCGCGATCACAGATCGCTGTGGAACAGGGTTTGGGCTTTTCTTTATAGCCTCAAGGGTGCAGTTGGGAGGACTGCATCGAGCTTTCGCGAGCGCGGCCTCTGTGAACCGGCCCCTGATCCTTGAATTGTCATCCCGCTTGCTGCAGGCCGCACTGTGGCGCTCCGATCAGACCCGTGAATACAATGGCATGGTGGGAATGAACCCCAAAATCGTGCCAGTGAGGGAAAACCTGGAGGATTGATGATGAGTAACCTTCCCCGAATGGCCCGACGCTTTGGGCTGTCGTTTCTTGTTGGCTTTTTAGGCCTTGTGTTCGGATTCGGCAGTGTCGCCTGGGCTACAGGCCAAGTCGGGCTCGGCTATTTACCGGATGGGCCAAACGTCCCGACCATCACGCTCAATGAGGACCAGAGTGGGGCTGCCGACTTGCAGCCGTTGCCGGTACCTGCGCCCAACGGATGGAACCGACAATCGATCTGGAATATGAAAGTCGTGGGGTTCGCAGACGATTTGGGGTGCTCCCAGAGCGATCAGGAATGGATCGAAGACCAAAATGGCCACGAGATCTTGTACGCCGGCAGCGGCTCCGGCACCGCAACGGTAGGGGGCCAGACCGTGCAATGTGGCGTGGCCATCTATGACGTCACGAACCCCAGAACTCCGCGGTTTCTGGCTAACATTCCCGGAGATCCCGCAGGTGGTAACGCCCCGCATACGTTTGTGTGCGGTGGAGATACTCTGCCGCATGGGGTGAAGGGCCACTTTTACCTGCTTATGCACCGAGGCAATCTCGCGGCGGGGCTCGGCCGCTTTGAGATTTGGGATGTCACCAGTCCATCGGCGCCGGCACTTCTTACTACCATAGTGGGCGGACTGAGCGCATATCACAAGAGCTGGTGGGAATGCGACACCGGGATCGCGTACTTGATCGCTGGCAGCAAATCCGACGGATGGCATCAGCTGCAGCATACCAAGATCTATGATCTGAGCGATCCGGCGCACCCGGTGTACATCCGGGACTTCGGACTGGTTGGTGGACAGCCGAGCGCCAACATTGCTACCGCGCAGAGCTGCATCAACGATCCGGGACCCAATTGTTACGAAGGAGTAACAAATCCGCCGGCGAGCCTTCATCAGGTGTATTCGGCGGGTGTAAACATCAATCGGGCGTACATGCCATACGGGGTAGGCAGTGATGGCGTAATCCAAATTCTCGATCGGAACAAGTTGGTGTACGGCTGCAACACATCGGTAAATCCGAATGCGTCGGCAAGCTGCGCGACCAACCCGACCCAGGCCGACATGCTCTATCCACAAGTCGGCTACATCACGGAGAACCCCCTACAGGGTGCGCATAACGCTACTCCAATCTTTGGGGTGCCGATCCCGGAAGAGCAGGCAAATTTTCTCGATGGCACACCGCAAAAGTGGAATCTCGACCTGACGACCTCTGAAGCGATGGGACCGCCCAGCTGCGTCGGCGAAGCGCCCCACATGGCGACTCTGCTCGACATAACAAACGATCAAACGCCGTGGCCGATTGCGACCCTCAATGTTCCCCAATACCCTGGAGATTTCTGCAACAAGGGAGCGCGCTTTGGCGCTCATCACACCAACTGGGAAATCTACGCGCCTTATTACGGCAGGCTCGCCTTTGTCAGCTGGTTTAACGCCGGGCTGCGGGTGTGGGACATTCGCGATCCGCTCAATCCGAGACCGGTTGCCTATTTCATTCAGGCACCGAACAAAAATACCCAGCAGTCATGCGGCACGCCGCAGGGGCCGAGTGTATGCCGGAAGGTAACCTACATGGATATAGTGGAAGTCGATGATCGAGGCTATATCTATGGCCAGGACCGCGCTGGTTCAGGCATCACCATTCTGCAATTGACCGGAGACGCCGCAAAAGTCGTGACCGGGCGGCAGGACAAAGACAACAGGTGACGGCACCGCCGGAACAGATGACCGCGCTGCCGAAATTATAGATGCGCCGCTCGTTGACGGAACCCGGACCAAGCCGCCTGTAAAAGCTTGGCCGGGTTCCGTCGAATGCTGCGCGTGAGGCGGGTGTCCCTCGGCGATCGGGTATTTGGTAAAGATTGCAGCCGAACTCGCCGACCTGCGCCGGCAGCTGCTTACCATCATTGTCGAGGGCCGAAGGAGCGCGACCGCGCCGCGTTCGCCATCGCTCGCCCGGCTTGCATTGACACAACCGGCACGACCAGATTACACCGAGCTGAACGCGGTCGGCCGGGTGACGGCACGACGTTTTGTCAAGGAGTGCGCGATGGCAGCTTTGACCCGCCGATCGGTTCTGCGCGGCTCGCTAAGTCTGGCCGCAGTCGGCAGCCTCGTGCGCCCCCATATCGCCAATGCCGCGGCGACGACGGCGACCGTGTGGTGGACCCAGGGCTTCATCCCGAGCGAGGATGCCGCGTTCCGCAAGCTTGCCGCCGATTACGAGAAACAGAGTGGTAACAAGCTCGATTACAGCATCGTCCCGTTCGCCCCGCTGCGCCAGAAAGAGGTGTCGGCGGTGACCAGCGGCGTCGTGCCCGATGTGATGGAGGTGGCCGATTACTTCTTCGGCGCGCTGAACTCCTGGAACGACAAGCTTCTCGATGTCAGCGAGATCGTCCAGACCCAGAAATCGCATTTCATCGAGATCGCTCTCGCCAGCATGAACAACTATGATAAGATCACGAAGAAGCGGGCTTATTACGGCGTTCCGATGAAAGCGTCGGCCGTCACCTGTCATATCTGGAAATCTTTGGTCGAAAAAGCCGGCTACAAGGTGTCGGATATCCCGGACAAATGGGATGATTTTATCGACTTCTTCAAGCCAATGCAGCAGAGGCTGCGCGACCAGGGCGTGCGCAAGGTTTACAGCTGGGGGCTCGAGGTCAGCACCTTCGGCGTCGATCCGACCCGCACCTTCACCGTGTTCCTGCTTGCCTATGGCGGCAAGGATTTGGTGACGCCCGACGGCAAATTGCATGCCGATGATCCGCAGGTCAAAGCAGCGGTAGTCAAGACATTGACCCGGATGTCCGGGCTGTTCAAGGACGGTTATGTGCCATCGGGTGTGGTCAATTGGAACGATGCCGACAACAACAATGCGTTTCACGCGAAGCAGGTGATCGCCGACTTCAACGGCTCGATGTCGATGGAGCTGGCCCTGATCGACCGCAAAGCGGAATATGCCGACAACCTGACCTATACCGTCGCCAATGACAGTGACGGCAAGCCGCTGCCGGCGCAAATCGGGATTTTCGGCGCGGTGATCCCTAAGGGGGCAAAAAACCTCGACGTGGCCAAGGAATTCCTCAAATACGCGATCGAGCCCAAGGTGCTGAACGAATATTTGAAAGGCGGGCTCGGCCGCTGGGCGATCCCGATGCAGGACATGGCCAAGAGCGACCCGTTCTGGCTCAGTTCCGGAGATCCGCATCGGACGACCTACATCAAGACAGCGCTGTTCGGTCCGACGCTTCCGCTGTACACGGCCTACAACCCGGCCATGGCCGAGGTCGATACCCACCACGTCTTTCAGGTGGCCTGGTCCGACATCGTCAATCACGGCATGACGCCCGAGGCCGCCACGCAGAAGGCGTTCAAGCGCTGCGAGACGATTTTCGCCAAATACCCGATCGTCGAGGGCTAGAGGGAAATCCCGCGCGGATGGCTCGGCTCGCCGGCGCGCGAATACGCCAGCCGTGCATTGACTTGTCAACCGCGCCCGGCCTTTATTGCCCGGCCGTGAAACCGGGCCCCCCGGCGCCTCACCATCCATAAGTCGCCATCCATAAGGAGAGAGAAAATGTCAGGTCTGACCCGCCGTTCGGTGCTCCGCAGCTCGCTCGGCCTGGCCGCGGCCGGCGCTCTGGCGCGCCCCTATATCGCCAATGCGGCGGGGACGACGGCGACGGTATGGTGGCCGCAGGGCTTCTTCCCCGAGGAGGATGCGGCGTTCCGCAAGCTGGCGGCGGATTACGAGAAGGCGAGCGGCAACACGATCGAATCGAGCATCGTGCCGTTTGCTCCATTGCGCCAAAAAAT
>JBOHME010000060.1:0-27060 GCA_050729795.1 Allostellaceae bacterium
AACCCTACCGGCGATTCACGATGACCACCGCTGTGGATAAGTAGCCCGGCGCCGCCTGACTCGTGGCGGTCCACGGCACCGGGCTACTTACCCACAGCTCCTACACCACCCCCTGGGACACGACCTGCCCATGCGCCGCAATGGCAATGGCCATTAAAACGACCGCTGCGATGACGGCAAAGATGTAATAGGGGGTCCAGTTCGTTTCTCTGCCGGTCTGAGACCGCGTGAGCTTTCCTTTCCCGGCTTCTTCCGTGTTTCCCATGATTATCTCGGTCCGGCCCACCGCCGTGGTTTGCGTGTGTGTAACCGTGACCGAATTCCCGTCCTGCGATATTTGACGAGTGGTGTCGGCGAGAGTCCCAAGGGTATTTCGCAGGGTCATAACATCGACGTGCAGCTCGTGCGCCCTTCGCGCCACGTCGAGCGTTCCCCGCATGTATTCGGCCATTAGCGCGTTGCGTTGCGGCTCGGGTATAAAGGACAGATCGACCGTCTGGCCGGTCGCCAAGGCGATGCTTGTTGGTGCTGGAACAACGTCGTCTCGCTGTCCGGACACGAACGGCTTCTCCACAGACATTGTCACTTTGCGCGGCTTGCCTCATCGGCCACCTTACGCGCCGTGAACAGCGGCAATTCTGTGAAGATGCCAGGCGATAATGACGAAAAGGTAAAGAATGCGGCTCGTGCCGCATGGAAAACTCGTCAGCCTCGCTCTTGGTAATCGCGAGGCAACGCCGCAGCTAGATCGAACGATCTGAACCGATGGGTTGGCGCCCCTACTCGGTCAAGGGCGGCCCGGCGGCGGCGCTGGCCGCCGGCATCACTCGATTGTGCGGGTCAGCGTGCGGCGAGCGGCGGCTGGCCCTCTTCGGCGCGGACCTCGTTGATGATCTGCAGGACGCGCTCGCGGTAGGGGCGGTACTGCACCCCGAACTCCTCGACGAGGCGGCTGTTGTCGATCAGGTAGTTGCCCGAGATCGCCTTGCCGCCCTCTTCCTTCTCGAAGGTGATGTTGGCGTCGGGCAGAAACTCGCGCACCATGTCGGCAATCTCGCCGATGCTGATAGCGATCCCGCCGGTGTTGTAGACCCAGTTCTTCGGATGATCCTCCATGATCACGCGGGCGAAGATTTCGGCGATCTCGTCGACATGCACCGGGCAGCGCATCGCATCCTTGAACGGGAACGAGATCGGCTGGCCGCGCGCCGGGAAAGTGATGCATTTGACGTGATCGACCGAGCCGACGATCTTGTCGTTGCCGGTGACGTTGGCCGGGCGGATCGCGGTGATCTCGAGCCCGTGCTTTTCGCGGTAATCCTGCGCCTGCCACTCATTGAAGATCTTGTGCATCGCGTATTGCACATGGCCGTGGCGGAAATCCTCCTCGGTCACGATGCGGTCGCCATAAAAATGCTGCTCGCCGCTGACCGCGAGCGAGCTCGCATAAGCGACGCGCTTGACACCGGCGAGCCGTGCTGCCTCGAAGCAATTGTCCATGCCGAGAATATTGAGCTTGAACGCCATATGCGGCGGATGCTCGCTGCCGAGGTAATAGGCGAGATTGACCACCCGGTCGGGCTTGGCCGCGGTCGTCACCGCCATCACATCGTCGAACTGGCTCACGTCACCGCGCACCACCCGCACCTGCTTGCCGAGATGCTCGTAGGATGCGGTCGCGGGATTGATATCCATGCAGGTGACTTCCTCGCCGCGCCCGGCCAGGAGCGGAACCAGCCGGCGACCGATAAAGCCGGTACCGCCAAGAACCAGTGTCGACATCGCAGATCCTCCCCAGGAGATGGCTCCCGCGACGTTAGCCGGCGGCCGGCGCTTCGGCAAGCGGGCCAGCCACTTTCGCGGCGCGGCCTTCGCGCCTAAGCTCGCGGCGGCAGGCAGTCCCAAGGAGGGCGCCGATGACAGCGGTGATTTTCGCCAATTGCTCGGTGCTCGACGGCACCTGCCACGAGCCGCGCGAAGACCACCACGTTCTCGTCGAGGGCGGGCGGATCCGCGAGGTGTCCGATCGGCCGCTCCGCAGCGCCGCGGCCGAAACGATCGACCTCGCCGGACAGACGCTGATGCCCGGATTGATCGATGCGCATGTGCATGCGATCGCCGTGGACCATGTGCTGGCACGGCTCGGCGAGCGGCCGCAGAGCCTGGTGACGCTGCAGGCGGCGCGGGTGCTGGAGGGCATGCTGCAGCGCGGGTTTACCACGGTGCGCGACGCCGGTGGAGCCGATGGCGGGCTTGCCGAGGCGGTCGAGCAAGGGTTGGTGCGCGGGCCGCGAATTTTCCCATCGGGCCAGGCGCTGAGCCAGACCGGCGGACATGGCGATCTGCGGCCGCGCACCCGCTCGGTGTCGGTCGTCGCCTGCGCCTGCTGCGAGGGCGGTGCCGCGCTCGCGCGCATCGCCGATGGGGTTGCCGAGTGCCGCCGGGCGGCCCGCGACGAGCTCAGAAAGGGCGCGACGCAGATCAAGATCATGGCCTCGGGCGGTGTCGCCTCGCCCTATGACCCGGTGACGAACCTGCAATACAGCGAAGAAGAGGTATGCGCGATCGTCGAGGAGGCGCGCGCCTGGCACACCTATGTGATGGCCCATGCCTATACGCCCGAAGCGATCGGCCGCTCGGTCGCGTTCGGGGTGCGCTCGATCGAGCATGGCAATCTGATCGACGAGGCGACCTCCGAACTCGTCGCCAGCGCCGGCGCCTTTGTCGTGCCGACCCTCGTCACCTTTGACGCGTTGCACCGTTTTGGCCGGGAATTGGGTTTTCCCGAAATCAGCCTCGCCAAGCTCGGCGAGGTGCGCGAGGCCGGGCTGCGCTCGCTCGAAATTCTGCGGGAGGCCCGCGTCAAGATTGGCTTCGGCACCGACCTGTTGGGTCCGATGCACCGCCACCAGGGCCACGAATTCGTGATCCGCGCCGAAGCGATGGCGCCGATCGACATCATTCGCTCGGCAACCAGCATCAACGCCGAGCTGTTGAACCGGGTCGGCGAGCTCGGCATCGTCGCACCCGGCGCCCGCGCCGATCTGATCGCGGTGGACGGCGACCCGCTCGCCGACATCTCGTTGCTCGACGGCCAGGGCGAGCATCTGACCCACATCATGAAAGACGGCGTGTTCTGCAAAAAGACCGCCCCCGATCGGTGACCGGTTGGAGACTTGCGATGAGGACCGGGTTCCGACCGGTTCAGCCGCCGCGCTGACGATGGCCGCCCGCCGCCGTCACGGCCCTGGCGCATATCTCACGGGGCTGCCTTTGCCGCGACCCTGGCCAATAGGCTGGGCTGGCCTTGGCGGGCTGGCATCGTCGGTGCCCGAGCCAGGGAGTCCAGCATGACCGAGTTTCGGATCGAAACCGACAGTCTCGGCGAAGTCGCGGTGCCGGCCGATCGGCTGTGGGGGGCGCAGACCCAGCGCTCGCTCGACTATTTCAGCATCGGCCGCGATCTGATGCCGCGCGAGATGATCGCCGCCTACGCGGTCCTCAAAAAGGCCGCGGCCGAGGCCAATCACCGCGGCGGCCGGCTCGGCGAGACCGCGCATGGCTTGATCCTGAGGGCCGCCGACGAAATCCTCGGCGGGCAGCATCAGGAGGACTTTCCGCTGCATGTGTGGATGACCGGCAGCGGGACCCAGTTCAACATGAACATCAACGAGGTGATCGCCAACCGGGCGAGCCAGCTCGCCGGCACCCCGCTCGGCAGCAAAACCCCGGTGCATCCCAACGATCACGTCAATATGTCGCAATCCTCAAACGACACGTTTCCGTCGGCGATGCACATCGCCGCCGCGGTCGGAGTGACCGGGCGGCTCGTTCCGGCGGTCCGCAGCTTGCGCGACGCGATCGCGGCAAAGGCGGTTGCCTGGCGGGACATCGTCAAGATCGGCCGCACCCATCTGCAGGACGCGACACCAATCACGCTCGGTCAGGAATGGTCGGGCTATGCCGGCATGCTGAGCGACGATCTGGAACGGATCGACGATACGCTGAAGGGTGTCTACCGGCTGGCGCTCGGCGGCACCGCGGTCGGCACCGGGATCAACGCCGCACCCGGGTTTGCCGAGGCGGCGGTGACCGAAATCGCCCGGCTGACCGGGCTGCCATTTGTCGGCGCGCCGAACAAATTCGCGGTGCAGGGGGCGCATGACGCGCTCGTCCACCTGTCCGGCACACTGCGCACGCTCGCCGCCTCGCTCTACAAGATCGCCAACGACATCAGGCTCGTTTCATGTGGTCCGCGGGCGGGTTTAGCCGAGCTGCTGCTCCCCGAAAACGAGCCCGGCTCGTCGATCATGCCGGGCAAGGTCAACCCGACCCAGGCCGAGGCGCTGACCATGATCGCGGTCCAGGTCATGGGCAGCGATGTCGCCGTGGGCTTTGCCGGCGCCGGCGGCGATCTCGAGATGAACGTCTACAAACCGCTGATCATCTTCAACATTATGCACGCGATCGCGATCCTTGCCGATGGCTGCACGAACTTCCGCAAGTTCCTGGTCGAGGGTGCCGCGCCAAACCGGAAACGGATCCAGGAATATGTCGATCGCTCGCTGATGCTGGTGACCGCGCTCGTCCCGGTCATTGGCTACGACAAGGCGTCGCAAATCGCACATTACGCGATGCAGCACGAAACGCCTCTGAAGGAAGCGGCGCTGGCGCTCGGCTATGTCGGGGAGGCCGAGTTCGACCGCATCGTCGATCCGCGCAAGATGGTGGCACCCTATGTTGCCGCTGAGGTCTGACCAACCGGGAGAAGCGTCGGGGATTATTCCGTGGCGTTCTTGCGGCCGTAGCGGCGCACGCGCAGATCGGCCTGCTCCTTGTGGCCCCAGAAGCGTTCGATCGCGCAGAGCCGGCTGCAATATTCGCCGACCATCGCGCTCGCTTCGGGCGTCCTGACCTCCTGCCAGGTGCAGGTCTTCAGAAACTTGCCGACCCACAACCCGCCCGTATAGCGCGCCGCCCCTTTGGTCGGCAATGTGTGGTTGGTGCCGATCACCTTGTCGCCATAGGCGACGTTGGTGTGCGGGCCGAGAAACAGCGCGCCGTAATTCTTGAGCCGATCGAGCCAGGCTCGCGGCTCGCGGGTCAGCACCTCGACATGCTCGGCGGCGATCCGGTCGGCCTCCGCCGCCATCTCCTCACCGTCGGCGCACAGGATGATTTCGCCATAGTCACGCCAGGCGACACCGGCGACATCGGCGGTCGGCAGAATGGTCAACTGCCGGTCGATCTCGGCGAGTGTGGTGTGCGCGAGTTGCTCGCAGGTGGTCAGCAGGATCGCCGGCGAGGTCGGGCCGTGCTCGGCCTGGCCCAACAGATCGGTCGCGCACATCTCGGCGTCGGCGGTATCGTCGGCGATGACCAGGATCTCGGTCGGTCCGGCGAACAGATCGATGCCGACCCGGCCATAGAGCTGGCGCTTGGCTTCGGCGACATAGGCGTTGCCGGGGCCGACCAGCATATCGACCGGAGCGAAGGTCGCGGTGCCGAGCGCCATCGCCGCCACTGCCTGGACCCCGCCCAGAACATGGATCTCGTCGGCGCCGGCCAGATGCATCGCCGCGATCGTCTCGGGATGCGGCCCGCCCCGGTTTGGCGGCGTGCAGGCGGTGATGTGCCCGACCCCGGCAACCCTCGCCGTCACGATCGACATATGCGCCGAGGCGACCATCGGATAGCGCCCGCCCGGCACATAGCAGCCGACCCGATCAACCGGAATGTGGCGATGGCCGAGAAACACACCGGGCAGGGTCTCGACCTCGACGTCCGTCAAGGACGCGCGCTGGATCTCGGCGAAATTGCGGATCTGCTGTTGCGCGAATTTGATATCGGCGATCGTCTGCGGCGACACTTGCGCCACCAGCGCCACGATCTCCTCGCCGCTGAGCCGAAAGCTCGGCGGCGACCATCTATCGAACTTCTCCGACAATTCGCGCACCGCCCCATCGCCGCGCTCGCGCACATCGGCGATGATCCCCTCGACGATGCCGCGGGTCTTGGCATCGGCTTCGTCTTGGCTCCCAGCCAGCGCGCCGGATTTGATCTGCCGAGGCATCCGACCCTCCACTCCTGTTTCACCTGTTATTTGCAGGAAATTAACAGGCGAGCGCCTACTTTGGTAATGATCGTTCCGTCACGCCACCAAACGAACGATACCAGACGATTTTGGCAACCTTGCGGACGAGCATCCGGAATATGATCCATAGCGGCCATCGGCCGCCCGGAGAACGATCGACCGGTTATGCTCCCATTCCGGTCATTGCCCAATACCATCACGCAAGTTTTAAGCGGCTGGCGAGCCATCATTCGGCGCGGGTAGGGCGGAAAAGCGCAGCGCCTTCCGCCCCTCGCGAAAGCCGGGCATAGTCCGACAGTGCCGGAATATCGTCGCAATCGGGTTCCAGGTGGGACATTCTTCTTCACGGTGAACCTGCTCGACCGCCGGTCGGATTTGCTCGTGACACAAATCGACGCGTTGCGCGAGGCGGTTCGGCGGGTCCGCGCCCGCGCACCCTTCCAAATCGACGCCTGGGTCGTGCTTCCAGACCACGTGCACTGCCTGTGGACATTGCCGGAAAACGACACCGATTTCCCCGGCCGTTGGCGCGCGATCAAGAAAGGGTTTTCGAAAGCAGTGGGCATCGGTGAACCGCGATCACCGGTCATGATCCGCCGCGGCGAGCGCGGCATCTACCTAGCAGCGGCGATACTGGGAGCACACGATCCGCGACGACCGGGATTTGATGGCGCATATGGACTACATTCACTTCAATCCGGTGAAGCAGGGTTTCGTTGAGCACCCGGCTGAATGGCCGCATTCCTCCTTTCGTCGCTGCGTTGAGGGCGGGCTACATCCGGCGGGGTGGATGAGCGGCAACGACGAGCCGCCGCAGGCTGGTGAGCGGCAATGAGATCCAACGGCCGAGTGCAGGCGCAGACGAAGGGTGTCTTTCCAGACTGTCATTCTTGGGCCAGAGCCGACACTCAGCGACAGTTAGCGGCGGAAGGCGCTGCGCTTTTCCGCCCTACGCCTGCTACGCTTGCTGGTAGCTGTTTGTCGGGCCACGGAAGCGGAGTTAGGTCAGGTCCCCGTGCGAATTCGGCCCGCGCTTTCCATAGAAGATAAGCGGCAGCCCGATCAGTATTCGGGATGCGCCGTTGCCAAAATCCCGGTAGCGACAAGCCCGCCTTCAGGATCGATCGCAGTGCCCTCGGGCTTCGGTTCTATCTTCCACGTCATCCGATTTCGCCGCCCGCCCTCGACATCGAAATATACGACCCGGCACATCTTATTGGCCGGTTCGGTGACGATGGCGACATGGTTTGGCAAAACGTCACGAAGGATGGTGTAGCACAATTCGCCCCAATAGGGTTTTCCCGAGATGTGATCGCACTTCTCGTATTCCTGACCGCAGATTGAACAAATCTTGCTCCAAACAACGGTTCCCATGCTCAGGTAAACTTGTGGCGGAAATACTACTCTCTCTACTTCGTCCAGACGCTCAATCTGCTCCTGCATCGGCTCGAAATTTTCACGTGCCTTTATCGCCTCAGCATATGCCGTCTGCGCAATTACCAACTCATTCCAGGCATCATCTGGCTTATCTGCCTTGAGCGCGAGCCACATAGAAATCTCCGCGTGTAAAGCTGCCGCCACGCGATCCAACCCAAGACAATAATTTGCCAAATCTTCGTCGCAGCCTTTTACAGCCTCCCGTTTTACCTTCTCATTAAATTGTATGAACGATCCCAGCCGACCTAATCCGTCCCTCTGTAAATCTGAATCTCTAGTGATGCATGCCAGATTGATACAATACCTGAAGAAGTCCTCAGCATTTTCCCCATATTCACCTTTCTGTTGGCTATTCATTTACCCATTTCCCGTATGATCTTCGGAATCTCCTGCAATCCGTCAACGCCGCCCTCATAGGATATTTTCTTGTAGGTTCGACCATCCGTTTCCATTACCACGTCGAGCTTCACACTTCGAAGGCGTGTGGGTGTCCCCTTGAAGAAATCCGTAATACAATTGCCCAGAACGCCAATCGCCAGAGACACGATTTCGGGGTTGTTATTCCATAAGGCTAGGGGAATAAATAGAGTGGGACCCAGCCATTGAAAGTGTTTATTGACCACATAGGGCGGCTGATATTCTTCTGAGAAGAAAGATAACAATATTTATATTGTTTTCCCGAAAGAATTTCAGGGCAGTTGTTGTATGCGAAGCGGTATAAAGCTCACCCCGCGAAGCGGCAGACTCAAAGTTTATAGGAATTACAGCTAACCCATCGGGCAACGCGCACCCTAATTCGTGTGCCCGCTGATCGACCCTAGCGTAATCCTCAACAGCCACGGGCATGGAGGTTTCCATCGCTGCTCGTAAACGCCGGGATCGAACATTCTACCCGAGAGCGCTAACGCGGATAAATGGGGAGGCACCGGATTAGAAGCAACCGCGCTCGACGGCTCTAATCTGAGGTTCCGCCCGATACTTCCTCTCTTGAACGGCAACGCAGCGCTCGAGACCTGGCACATTTCAAGAAATGACCGATCCCCGCCCTGAGCCGAAATCGGATGTGCAGGTGACGAAGGACTCCTCCTGCGCGCAGCGGAACTTGAATTGCGCCTCGCATTGGTGAGTACCACGCGGCCCAGCCGCCGTCGGTGAGGAGCGAGGAGCCGGTGACGAGGGAGGCGGCGGGCGAGGCGAGGAAGACGACCGCGGAGGCGACTTCCTCGACGGTGCCGAGACGGCCCGATGGGATATGGCCGAGCACCCGTTGGCGGAAAGTCGGGACTCCCATCAGCCGCGCCGCCGGATGACATTGGCGCGCGCCCTCGTCTGATAATACCGCCGGCGGGACGGTGAGGGGCGAGACGCCCGACTTGGGCTCAATCACGGTGCGGATCGACGCACTGACATTGACGATCGTGGACGGGGCGTTATCTTCATTCACGGATAAATTCTGCCAAGGCGTAGCTGTGGCTTTGAACAAAGGACGCGGCGACCGAAAGATTCGTGCGGGAGCTCGCCTCGATTGCCGGGGAATCGGTTACCACTGCCGTGCGCCGGGCCGCCGAAGAGCGGCTGCAGCGGGTTCGGCGGCAGCGGGCGGGCCGTAGCCTGGCCGCTGAAATCAGCGAGATCGGGAGGCGCTGTGCGGCGTTGCCGGATCTCGATCCGCGAACGCCGGACGAGATCCTCGGCTATGACCAGCACGGGTTGCCCGGCTGATGGTCATCGACAGTTCGGCCATGATCGCCGTGCTGCTGAACGAGGAGAATGCCGTCCACCTTGCCCAGGCGATCGAGGACGATCCGCTGCGCCTGCTGTCGGCGGCCAATTTGCTCGGGGCTTCTATCGTGATCGAGAGCCGCAAGGGCGACGCTGGCGGGCGCGAACTCGATTTGCTGCTCTATCGCGCCGCGATCGAGATTGTGCCGGTCGATCACGACCAAGCCGAGATCGCACGGGTTGCGTGGCGGCGCTTTGGCAAAGGCCGCCATCCCGCCGGGCTCAATCACGGCGATTGCTTTGCCTATGCCCTGGCAAAAAGCCGGCGGCAGCCGCTGCTGTTTCAGGGAGATGATTTTTCGCGAACCGACATCAGCCCGGTGATTCCTCGGACCTGACGCTTGCCTCCCTGCGGAAAGCTAAGTGCGCTGCTGATCGCATCACCACGCGGTCCAGCCGCCGTCGGCGAGGAGGGAGGAGCCGGTGACGAGGGAGGCGGCGGGGGAGGCGAGGAAGACGACGGCGGAGGTCGCTTCCTCGACGGTGCCGAGGCGGCCTAACGGGATATGGCCGAGCACCCATTGGCGGAAGGTCGGGTCGTCGAGGAACGGGCGGACCAGGGGCGTGTCGATAAAGGTCGGCGCGATCGAGACGACGCGCACGCTCTTGGGCGCGAGCTCGACCGCCATCGCCTTGGTCAGCCCCTCGATCGCGTGCTTGGTCATCACATAGACGGCGCGGTCGCGACATGGCCCATCTGCGAGGACATGTTGATGATGACGCCGCCACCGGCCCTTGCGCCGCTTGGGGCGACCATCAGCCGAGCCGCCGCCTGCGCCATCAGAAACGCCGCCCGCACATTCACCCCGAGCAGCAGATCGAGGGTCGCTTCGTCGACCTCGAGAAAGGGCTGCGGCCGGTTGAGGCCGGCGTTGTTCACAAGAATGTCGAGGGCGCCGAGCCCGGCAACCGCATCGCGGACCGCGGCGCTGTCGGTGACGTCGAGCGGCACGACCGTGGCCAGGCCGCCGTGTCGCGCGATCTCGGTGGCGACGTCTTCGAGCTGGCTCGCCGTGCGGCTGACCAGCACCAGCTCGGCGCCCGCGGCGGCGAGCGCCAATGCCACGGCCCGGCCGATGCCGCGGCCGCCGCCGGTCACGAGCGCCGTCTTGCCGTCGAGGCGGAACAGATCGCCGACGCCCACGCCATCCGATCCTGTGCTGCTGGTTCACCTGTTATTTGCAGCAAATCAACAGGCCAGCACGCTTTGATAACGATCGTTCCAGCGCGCCACCAAGCGAACGATACACCATAATTTTGGCGACCTTGCGGATCAGCATCCGAAATCGACCCGAGGCTGTCATCTGTTTCGGCCGGGAATTTCGCGTGCAAGTTTCGCGGGCCCGGCAGATTGCCGCAACCAATCTGCCCTGGAGCGGCGCGCGGCGGCAGTCTGTCGCCTGGTCCTGCGGGTTCCGGCGGAGACGGTTGCCGGGGCTCGTCGGAAGCCCGACAATATGACCGACAGGCGGCAAAGCGTTGGGAGTGTCGGGGTGAAAGCGGCGGTTGCGAGCAAAATGGAAGACCTCGCGCTAGGCAATGCCGCCGACCCGCGGCGGGCCCCTCGGACCGGCTGCCCGCGGTCCTATGCTGCCGACGGCGCGGGTCGGCGCGGATGAGCATCTCCGAGCCGTTTATTCGGCGCCCCATCGCCACCTCGCTGCTGATGCTCGGGGTTCTCGTGTTCGGCATCGCGGCCTATCGCCTGTTGCCGGTGTCATCGCTGCCGAATGTCGATTTTCCGACGATCACCGTCAGTGCCAATTTCCCGGGGGCGAGCCCGGAGACCATGGCGGCGTCGGTCGCCACTCCGCTCGAGCAGCAGTTCAGCGCGGTCCCTGGGCTTGACCAGATGACTTCGCTGTCCGGGGTCGGGACGACGACGATTACGCTGCAATTCGATCTCTCGACCGACATCAACGGCGCCGCGCAGGACGTGCAGACCGCGATCAATGCGGCAAGCGGCCTGTTGCCAAAAGACCTGCCGAGCCCGCCGACCTACCGCAAGGTCAACCCGAACAACTTTCCGGTCCTGATCTACGCCGTCCACTCAGACGCGCTGCCACCCTACAAAGTCGATCGATACGTCTCGGACGTGCTGGCTCAGCCGCTGTCGATGGTTCGCGGGGTCGGCGGGGTCTTCATCTTCGGACAGAAGAAGTACGCCGTGCGGGTCGAGGTCAACCCAATGGCGCTCGCGGCCCGCCATATCGGGCTCGAGGCGGTGCGTAGCGCGCTCGCCAATGCCACCGTCGATCTGCCGAAGGGCGAGATCATCGGACCGGAACGGGCGGTCAGCCTCGACAGCAACGATCAGCTCGCCAACGCTGCGGCCTATCGCAACATCATCGTCGCCTACCGCGATGGCGCACCGGTCCATCTCGAGGATGTCGCCGCGGTCGCCGACGGGGTGGAAAACAGTCAGGTCGGCGCGTGGTACGACAACCAGCCGGCCGAAGGGTTGGCGATCGAGCGGACGCAAGGGTCGAACGCCCTCGCCGTCATTCAGCGCGTCAAGGAGATAATGCCGCGGCTGGAGCGCTCGCTGCCGCCATCGGTCAAGGTCGAGCTGATGTCCGACCGCTCCGAGCTGACGCGCGCGGCCATTGCCGACGTGCAGTATACGATGCTGCTGACGATCGGCCTCGTCATCCTCGTCATCTTCGTGTTCTTGCGCAGTTTGTGGGCGACGGTGATCCCGAGCCTGGTGGTGCCGCTGTCGCTGCTCGCCACCTTCGCGGTCATGTATGTCGCTGGCTACACGCTCGACAACATTTCGCTGATGGGGCTGACGATCGCGGTCGGGTTTCTGATCGACGACGCGATCGTCATGATCGAGAACATCGTGCGCCACATCGAGGCGGGTGATCCGCCGCTGCAGGCGGCGCTCAACGGCGCTGCGCAGATCGGCTTTACCATCGTCTCGATCACCTGTTCGCTGATCGCGGTGTTCATCCCGATTTTTTTTATGGGCGGGATCGTCGGACGGCTGTTTCACGAATTTGCCGCAACGGTGTCGATCGCGGTGCTGGCCTCGGCGTTTTTCTCGCTGACCCTGACGCCGGTGTTGTGCTCGCTGTTTCTGAAGTCGGCCCACGAGCAGCGCAAGAACCGCCTGAACCAGGCGGCGGAGCGCGGCTTTGCCGCAATTCTGCGCGCCTATGACCGTGGTCTCGGCTTTGTCTTCCGGCATCAGCTCGCCACCCTCCTCGGCACGCTGATGTTGGTTGCCGCGACTGGGTATCTCTATGTCGCAATCCCCAAAGGCTTTGTGCCGGAGCAGGACACCGGGCTGTTTTTCGGCCTGGTCGAGACCCGCCAGGATTCCTCGTTCCACCACACCGTAACGGCGGCGCGTCAGATTCTCGATATCACCGACCATGACCCGGGGGTCGCTGGCGTCTTCCTGCACGCCGGCGCCTATTCCTACAATCCGGGCGAAAATACCGGCCACATCTTCGGCCAGTTGAAGCCCTACGGCGAGCGCGATTCCGCGCAGGTCATTCTGCAGCGCCTCGAAAAGAAAGCAAAATCAGTCGTCGGCGCCAAATTGTTCATGCAGATCCCGCAGGCGATCCAGGTGGGAGGCCGGCTGGCGCGCACCGAGTTCCAATATACGCTGACCGACACGAATATCGACGAGCTCAATCACTGGGCGCCGATCATGGAAGCGGCGATGAAGAAGCTGCCGGAACTGCAGCAGGTCGCCTCCGACCAGCAGATCGCGGCGCCGCATATGGATGTCGTTGTCGATCGCCAGCAGGCCGAACGGCTCGGTCTATCCGCTGCGCTGATCGACCAGACCCTCTATGACGCCTTCGGCCAGCGTCAGGTCGCGACGATTTACGGCGTGACCGACCAGAACAAGGTCGTCCTCGAAGTCGCGCCCCGGTTCGCCCGCGACCCGACCGTTCTGAAGCGGCTGTTCATCGCCGCGCCCGACGGCGCCGAGGTGCCGTTGTCGGCCGTGGCACACTTCACCTCTCGGCTCGAGCCGCTGACGATCAACCACCAGGGCGTGTTTCCCGCGGTAACCTTGTCGTTCAACCTTGCTCCCGGAGTGGCGCTCGGCCAGGCGGTAGCCGCGGTCGAGCGAATGGCCGCCGAGCTGCACGCGCCGCCCACGCTCAACGGTTCGTTCGAGGGCACGGCGCAGGCGTTCCAAACCTCGCTGTCGTCGATGCCGCTGCTGCTCGCCGCGGCCGTGCTCGTCGTCTACATCGTGCTGGGAATACTTTACGAGAGCTACATCCACCCGATCACGATCCTGTCGGCCTTGCCGGCGGCGGGCGTGGGTGCGCTGCTGCTATTATGGGTCTGTCATTACGAGCTGTCGGTGGTCGCGATCATCGGCATCGTGCTGTTGATCGGGATCGTCAAAAAGAACGCCATCATGATGATCGATTTCGCGCTGTCGGCGCAGCGCAGCCAGGGCAAGAGCGCGCGCCAGGCGATCCGCGAGGCCTGTCTCTTACGCTTTCGGCCGATCATGATGACGACGTTTTCCGCCTTGTTCGGCAGCCTGCCGATCGCGCTCGGTCAGGGCGCAGGCTCGGAGCTGCGTCAGCCGATGGGGGTGGCCTTTATCGGCGGGCTGCTGATCTCGCAATGGCTGACGTTGTTCACGACGCCGGTTATCTACTTGTATCTCGACCGCCTGGCCGCTTGGCTCGGCGGCGCCTACCGGCCGTCCCGGCTGGCCGAAGCCCTGGGCCCGGTGCCGCAACCGGTCATCGTCAACGAGCGCCAGGACGCCGAATAGCGGCGTTCGATCCCGGGACCGCGCCCATGCCGGGGCATGAATCCGGGCTATCCGACGACCTCGTCGGCTTGTGCTATCAGCAATGGCGGCACGGTCAAGCCGAGCGCTTTCGCTATTTTCAGGTTGATCGCGAGATAGAAGCGCGCCCTGTGCTCGACCGGGATGTCGGCCGGCTTTGTCCCGTGCAGGATCTCCATCGCCATGCGCGATAATTACTCGCAATAGATGCGGACAATGCTTGGCCCCCGTAGCCCATCGGACCGCGCTCAATTATGGCGATTGCTTCGCCTACGCGCTGGCAAAAATCCGGCAGCCGCTGCTGTTTCGGGGCGACGACTTTTCCCGAACCGACATCGACTGTGTTGCATTGTAGCCGGCGCACACCCCGGCAAGCCGCTTTGCAGTCTCGTCATGGAGCGACGAGAGCTGGACGGCGCTCATTTCTCCATTTCTCCGACAATTCGCGCATCGCGGCGTCGCCGTGAGCGCATATCGGCGATGATGCCCTCGATGTTGCCGCGGATTTTGGCATCGCTTTCATCTTGGGTTCTGGCCAGCGCCGCGGATTCGACATGCCGAGGCATCCGATCCTCCACTCCTGTATCGCCTGTTATTTGCAGGAACAGGCCAGCGCTTGCTTTGGTAAATCGTTCCGTCCCTCCGGAGGCCGGGGGCGACGCCGCAAGGCTACCGGCGCTAGCCGCCGCCCTCGTCCATTCCGGGGTCGAGGTCATCGTCGCCGCCGGCCCCGAGCCGCCGCTGAAGGCAGCGGCCGCCGCCACCAGTGCGATACCGATCGTCATGGTGGCGATGAACTTCGATCCGGTGCAGCGCGGCTACGTCAAGAACCTGGCGCGGCCGGGCGGCAATATCACCGGGATGTTCTCGCTGGTGCCAGACCTGGCGGCGAAGCAGCTGCAGCTGCTGGCCGAAGCCGATCCGGGCGCGCGCCGGGTCGGGATCCTTTGGGATCAGCTCGTCGCCACCCAAGTCTGGGATCAGCTCGTCGCCACCCAAGTCGCGGTCGCCAAGCGCGCCGGTAAATCGCAGGGGATCGAGCTCAGTGCGGTCGAGTTGCGCCATCCGCCTTACGATTTCCGGCAAGCGTTCCGGACCTTGGCCGAGACTCGGGTCGAGGCCGTGCTCGTGCTATCGAGCCCGCTGTTCCGCCCGCTGCGACGCAGCATCGCCCTGCTCGCGCAAGAGCGCCGGCTGCCGACGATGTTCACCTTCCCGGAATACGCCAGGGCCGGCGGCCTCATATCCTACGGACCCGATCTACAGAGCCTGTTTCGCGGCGCCGCCTCGTATATCGACAGGATCCTGAAAGGTGCGAAGCCGACCGACCTGCCGATAGAGCAGCCGACCAAATTCGTCATGGCAGTCAATCTGCGCATAGCAAAGGCGCTCGGCCGCGACCTCCCGCCGTTTATCGTCGCCCACGCCGGCGAGGTCATCCAATGACCCCCTAGGGTCGATTTGAGCCGACCGATCCTCGCCACGCGAATGGCTGTTGTCGGCGCGCAGACGACTTGGGGTGTACGGTGATTGAAGGTCCGCTTCTTGCGGAAAGACAAAAGGCGAAGATGGCTGCTACCACGCGGTCCAGCCGCCGTCGGCGAGGAGCGAGGAGCCGGTGACGAGCGAGGCGGCGGGCGAGGCGAGGAAGACGACGGCGGCCGCCACTTCCTCGACGGTGCCGAGCCGGCCCAGTGGAATCCGGTCGAGCACCCATTGGCGGAAGCTCGGGTCGGCGAGAAACGGGCGGACCAGGGGTGTGTCGATAAAGGTCGGCGCGATCGAGACGACACGCACGCCTTTGGGCGCCAATTCGACCGCCATCGCCTTGGTCAGCCCCTCGATTGCGTGCTTGGTCATCACATAGACGGTGCGGTCACGCTCTGAGCCGACATGGCCCATCTGCGAGGACATGTTGACGATGACGCCGCCGGTCTCGGCACCACTCCGTGCCACCATCAGGCGCGCCGCGGCCTGTGCGACGAGAAACGCCGCGCGGATATTCAGGGTCAGGAGCCGGTCGAGCGTCGCCTCGTCGACTTCGAGAAACGGCTGCGGCCGGTTGACGCCGGCATTGTTGACGAGGATGTCGAGCCGGTCGAGCCTGGCGAAAGCATTGCGAAGTGCCGCGCTGTCGGTCACGTCGAATGGCATCACCCTGGCCTGGCCGCCCGCTTTTGCAATCTCGCCGGCGACTTCGTCGAGCTGATTTTGGGTGCGGCTGACAAGCACCAGCTCCGCGCCAGCAACGGCGAGTGCCAGCGCCACGGCCCGGCCGATGCCGCGCCCGGCGCCGGTCACGAGTGCCGTCTTGCCATCGAGGCGGAACAGATCGGCGGCGCCGCCCGGCATCAGGCCGAAAGCTCGCCGGCATAGGTTTCGAGAAGCCGCCAGGCCTCGGCACCGGCCTTCTCGCGCCAGCGTGCGTAAAACGGCCCGAGCCTTGCCCGAAAGCTGCCGGTATCGGCGGTGTTGACCGCCATGCCGAGCCGGGCGAGCGCGTCGGCGCCGGCGGCATTGATCCTTTCGGTATCCTGGCGTTGCGCCAATGCCGCGGTCCCCGCGTTGCGCTCGACGACCTGCCGGATGTCTGTTGGCAGCGCGTTCCAGGCGGCCGCGTTGGCGAGCAATGTGAACCCCGACCACCAGTGCCGGGTCAGGCTCAGATGGGTCTGAACCTCGTAGAGCTTTAGCGACAACACCACCCCGAGCGGATCGCTCTGGCCGTCGAATTGCCGGGTCTTCAGCGCATCGTACATGGCGTTGAACGGGACATAGCCGGCCTCGGCGCCAAAGGTCGCGAAGAAATCGCGCGCAATCTCGCCACCCGGGCTGCGGATTTTGACGCCGGCGAGGTCGGCGGCGGTTTGGATCGGCCGGGTGCTGGTGGTCAGGTGGTGAAAGCCGTTCTGCATCGAAGAACGGAACGCGTGGATCCCGTGCTGCGCAAGCTCGCCGCGGATGCGGTCGCCGAGCGCGCCGTCGAGTGCTGCGAACACCGCCTGTGAGTCGGCGAATGCAAACGGCAGCAGCGGCAACGCGCTGGTCGGCGCGAGCCCGCCCAAAGTGGCGCCGGCAACAAAGAATTCGAGCGCGCCCGTGCGCATGTCAGCGAGCATCTGCGGATCCGGGCCGAGCCGGCTTTCGGGAAACACCTCGAAGCGGAACTCGCCGCCGGTTTCGCGGCTGATCGTCTCGGCCATCTCGGCGAGACGGCGGGCGGTGGGGCTCTGCTCGGGCTGGTTCAAACCCAGCCGATAATGAAAGCGAGGGGCGTGATCGGTTTGCATCGCCGGATCATAATGGCCAACAGTGGCCGTGAGAAGCCGCGCCCGGCTGCCGCTTTGTCGAAACAAGAGGCGCATTTATGAAGTGCCACGCGGTTCTCCTGTGCGTCCTGCTCACGACTGCTTACGGCTCGGCACGCGCGCAGGTGCCATTGCCCGCCGATTTGTCGATCGAGGCACCAGGCACAGATGTGCCAGCGGCGGATGCGGCGTTTTCGGGGGCGTGGGGCAACGGCGCCTGGGATGGATTCAGACCGAATGCGCTTATCGTCGAACAGATCGCCGCCGATGGAACCGCCCGTCTGGTTTACGCCTTAGGCGCCTCGGAATATCCGAAGCTCTCAGCCAAATGGTTGCGCACCGAGGGCCATATCGAAGATCGTCGCTTGACGTTCGATGTGTCCGACCCCGAATCAACCGCGGGCTATCGCATCGAGTATCGGATCGTGGCGCCGGGCCGTCTCGAAGGTAACGCAACGAACTGGGACGGCTGGCGCTCGCATGTCTTTCTCCAGCGCATCTCGGGCCGGCCCGCGGCGATCGTCGCGACCGCGGCACTCCCGGTGCAGCCGGTCTGGCGCGACATCCGCATACCGGAGCATTCGACGGTCGGCGCCGCGGCGGGGCAGACGATCGAGCTGCAAGCGACGCTCTATCGCACCCGATTGCCCGGGCGGCAGCCGCTGGTGATCCTCAATCATGGGGCGGGGGTGCCAGTGCTGGCGACCTTGCCGGCGGTGAAGCGGATTTACCGCTTCGAAGCCGAGGCGCGGTTTTTCCTGGCGCGCGGCTACAGTGTGGTGGTGCCGATGCGCAAGGGCCGCGGGCGGTCGGGCGGCCCGTTCCTCGAACCGCTCGGTCTCGGCATTCCGATGGCAACCCAGCTGGATTCGGGAGTCGAGGATGTAGATGCGGTCGTGAACGCGATGCGTGCCGAGGCCTGGGTCGATCCGGCGCGCATCATCGTCGCCGGGTGGTCGCACGGCGGATTCCTCTCCGTCATCTATGCCGCACGGCACCCCGACAAGGTGGCCGGCGTCATCAATTTCTCCGGCTCATGGTGGAGTGAGTGGGATCAGGGTGCGGAGCGGGATCGCCCTTACCTCGCCGCGGCCGGCAAAACCGCGCACGTGCCGGAATTGTGGTTGTATGCTTACAATGACATGTACTCCTCTTTGCCATACGCACGGAAGAACTTCGATGCCTTCCGCGCGGATGGAGGCACCGGCGATTTCGTGGCGTTCGGGACGATCCACGGAGTGCCGCATAACGTGATCGGTCAGGGACACGCGCTGTTCGAGCATGTCGGGATGTGGAAGGCCACCGTTGCGGCCTATCTGCGCCGGATCGACGGCGGTTGAGGATGCCGGAAGCCGTGGAATACGGCGCGTTGGTCGCGGCCCGGAAGGTTTGCCGGATTTGCGTCGAGCGCAGCCCCGGGCGGATTCGCAGCTGCGCCGAGTTCGAGTATGACGCGGGCGTCGTCAGCCTCTGGGAGCGGTGGCTTGGTCATCAGCGCCCGAGACTCCTTGTAGTCGGTCAGGATTTTGGCAATGTCGAATATTTTGCGCAATCACGGCCATGACGACCCGGCCAACAAAACCAACGAGAACTTATGGCGGCTGCTGGCCGAGGCGGGTATTCGGGCGAAGCACCCTCGGGAAGTGGATGTCGATACCCCGGTATTTCTGACAAACTCGGTGCTGCGCCTCAAGGAAGGGCCGATGAACCGGCCGGTGCCGGCGAACTGTGTCAAGGCGTGCACCGAGAGACATCTGCTCCCGCTTTTGAGCTGGCTGAAGCCGCCGGTCGTCGTCGGCATGGGAAGCTGCGGCTGGCGCGCAGTGCGGCGCGCCTTCGCGCTGGTGGAGGCGCCTCGGCCGATCTCTCTCGCGGCGGGTTCACACTGGACCGCAGCAGATGGGACAGAGCTGTTTGCGGCCGGCCATTGCAGCCCGCTCGGGCTGATCAACCGGCCCTGGCCGCAGCAGCTGCTCGACTCGCGCCGGATCGGCGCGGCGGTGGCCGTCGTTTGATCGGCGGGCCGCCGGCCTCAATCATCGAGGTCGCCCGCGGCGAGGAGCGGTTCCCACGCCGGGGCCAGATCGGCGAGGCGAACCGGTGCGCCCCATTCTTCGTAGAGACGCCGCGCCTCTGACGCCGGGCCACGGCGCCGGCCGAGCGATGCCACGCGAACCGTGCGCCGATATGGCCCTTGCGGCACCATGAGGGTGTCGCCGATCCGCACCAGGTGGTTCGACTTGTGCACGATCACACCGTTGATCGTGATCTCACCGACCGCGCACATCCGGGCAGCGAGCGAGCGGCTCTTGGCCAGCCTTGCGAACCACAGCCATTGATCGAGCCGGCGGCTGTCGACGGCGTCGGCACCGCCGCCGCAGCTCAGGCGAGCTTCATTTCCCGCAATTTGGCGAATGGATGGCCCTCCCTCGGTGGCGACGCATGACGGCCGCGCTCGGTGATGGCGGGACGCCGCCGCGGCCGCGCAATGAAACGTTCGACGCCGGCGCCGATCACGGCGCGATAGCCGAGCGCCGTCAAGAGCGGGCGCAGCGCCGCGGGCTCGATCCCGGCGATCGCCGCGAGCTGCTGGTCGGCGGCAAACGGACCGCTGCGGGCGAGGCCTCGGGCCGCTGCGGCGAGCCGCTCGGTCCGGTCGGCGCGCAGCGCGATGGGGCCGGCGGCAACAAAGCCGAGTGCCGCATAAAACGCCGGCGGCAGCACCGGATCGACGTCGATCGCCTTGGCGAGCCGCCGCGCCGGCGGCAGCTCCGGCATCTCGCAAGCATGAGAGATCGCCCATAAAAGGCCGCGAAGGCGCAGCGCCTCGGGCCGCAGCAGCGGCTCGACATAGACGGTTTCGGTGCCGAAGCGCACGCCATGTCGGGAGAGCGCGGCGCGGTCGGCGCGGTCGAGTGCCGCAACCTCGCGAGCTACGACCGCGGCAGGCAGCGCGCCCAGCGCCTCGGCGAGCTGAAAGGCGAGACCGCGCCCGACACCGCCGAGCGGCAGCGCCGAAATAGCGAACAGCGGCGCCAGGCGCCGCTCGATCTCGGCGCGCAAATAGGCCGACAGCCGCTGCCGGATCCGCTCGCGCGCCTCGCCTTCGACAAAATCGCTGACGAGCGGCTCGGCCCGTGGCGCCAGCATCCGCTCGCCGGCGATCATCCGGCCGACGATGCCGCGGCGCCAGCGCACCATGCCGGCCGCATCGATCGCAAACGCGGCATCGGCATCGGCGGCGAGCTGACGCACCCGTGCCGCGACCTCGCTGCGCAACACCCGGTTGGCGGCAGTGGCAAGGGTGCGCATCTCGACGCCGTCGATCGCGTCCGGAACAAAGCGCAGGCCGTCGAGCCGGCCGACAAAGGCGCCCTCGACCCGCACCTCCCCGGCCGCTGACACCGACGCCGAGAGCTGGTCCTCCGAGCCGAGCCTGCGCACCAGAAACGCCGAGCGCCGATCGACAAAGCGCTGCGTGATGCGCTCGTGCAGGGCGTCGGAGAGCCGGTCCTCGATCGCCCGGGCGCGCTCCTGCCAAGCCGCCGCACCCTCGACCCAGTCGCTGCGATGGGTGATGTAGGTCCAGGTGCGGATATGCGCGATGCGGGCCATCAGCGTGTCGATATCGCCGTCGGGGCGGTCGAGATTGGCGATCTGCGCCGCGATCCAGTCGGTCGGCAGGCGCTCTTGAGGACCGGCGAGATGGCCGAAGATGTGCGCCAGGAGCCGGGTGTGGGTATCGCTCATGACCTTGCGGAAATCGGGGATCTGGCACACCTCCCAGAGGAGCCGCACCGCGCCGCGATGGCGGACGAGATCGGTGATCTCGCGATTGCGGGCAAGCGCCTGCAAGGCCCGGTGGTCGTCGGCCTCGCGCGCCTGCACCAGACCCGGGATCGCGGGCCGCTCGTCGAGGCTCTTCAGAAGTGCCTCAATCGAGGCAAAGCTGAGCCGGATGTTGCGCCAGTTGAGCCGGGTCAGCGGGTCGAAACGATGGGTCTCGACTGCCTCGACGATCTCCGGGTCGAGTGGCCGCTGCTCGGCGGTGGTGCCAAAGCTGCCATCGCTCATGTGCCGCCCGGCGCGGCCGGCGATCTGGGCGATCTCGGCCGCGCTCAGCCGGCGCGGGCCGCGGCCGTCATATTTGGTGATGCGGGCAAAGGCGACATGGTCGAGATCCATGTTGAGCCCCATGCCGATCGCGTCGGTGGCGACGAGATAATCGACCTCGCCAGCCTGGAACATGCCGACCTGGGCGTTGCGCGCGCGGGGGCTGAGCGCACCCAGCACCACCGCGGTGCCGCCGCGCTGGCGGCGGATCAGCTCGGCCAGCGAGAACACGTCGGCCACGGCAAAGGCGACGACCGCGCTGCGCGGCGGCAGCCGCGTCACCTTCTTGTGACCGGTGTAGCTGAGGGTTGAAAACCGCGGCCGGCCGATATGCTCAAATTCGGGAACGAGACGCCGCATCAGCGGCTTGATCGTATCGGCGCCGAGCAGCATCGTCTCAGCGAGACCGCGCGCATGCAGCAATCGCGCGGTAAAGACATGGCCGCGCTCGGGGTCGGCGCAGAGCTGGATCTCGTCCACCGCGAGAAAATCGACCGGCCGGTCGAGCGGCATCGATTCGACCGTGCACACAAAATAGGACGGGTTGCGCGGCAGGATCTTCTCTTCGCCGGTGATCAACGCCACCGCGCGCGCGCCCTTGAGCTTGACGATGCGGTCGTAGTTCTCGCGTGCCAACAGGCGCAGCGGAAACCCGATCATCCCGCTCTTGTGGCCGAGCATGCGCTCGATGGCGAGATGGGTCTTGCCGGTATTGGTCGGCCCGAGGACCGCGACGAGCCGCGGAGCGGGGCTGAACATGCCCATGCCGGAAGGTATCGGGTGCTATGGCCGGCAACGCAAGGAGAAACCGG
This sequence comes from Allostellaceae bacterium, assembly GCA_050729795.1. Taxonomy (GTDB): domain Bacteria; phylum Pseudomonadota; class Alphaproteobacteria; order ATCC43930; family CGMCC-115725; genus AP-15. Next base: position 22,327 of record JBOHME010000060.1, read on the forward strand.
TCGGAGCCTGTCGCGTCGCGACACAGATAGCGGGCCCGATTGTCGCCGCGCCGCTGCCAGCGGGCTAATGCCGGCGAGCGATGAATTCGGCGCGGGCGAGCTGGCGCTGCAGCGCCCGGCGCTCGGCGACGGTCAGCGGACGATGCTGGCCGGCGAACGGCACCAGCCCGCCCTTGGCGTCGAACAGCAGCAGGTTGCCGAGCCCGCTGTCGTCGAGTGTCCAGTTGCGCACCGGGCCGGTGTCGATATGGATGAAGTGCGAGTGCGGATACCAGCCGACCCCGCCGCGCCGCATCGCGCGGGCCGCCGTCATTGCCTCGTCGAGCCTGGCGTCGAGGGTAAAATCGAGCGCGCGCCCAAACATGTGCTGGCTATGCTCGGCGACGCCAAACGTCGTGCGCGCCAGCATCGCGTTCGTGGCGGGGGTGCGGTAGGCGGAGAGGATCGTCGCCCTGCTCTCGCCGGTGGCGGCGATCAGATCAGAGAGAAAGTCGATCACTCCGACATCCATCGCGATGGTCGCGCCGCAATGGAAATCACGCAGAAAGACGCGCAAATCGGCGATCGCGGAGGGGATCGGCCCGCTGTTGTCGCGGTAGGGGCCGTCAAAGGTTTCGCCGGTATGCGGGTTGACGAGATGCAGCCGCCGCGGCGCGGTGGGCGGGCGCGGCACGGCCTGCGCGACGATCGGCCACACCATGCCGCCCACAGCCAGCGACAGCACGCGCCGCCGCAGCATCACCGGCTGCAGTCCCGCCGGGGGCAGTCCCACCGGGCGGAACCGGCGCCGGGCGGGCGTGGCAAACCGGTTGTCTGCATCATCGGAGCGGTCCATCAGAATGGCTGCAGCAGACGATCGATATAGTCGTGCTCGATCTCCGGACGATCGGGCTCGCCGGCGCGGCGGCGCAGCTCGTCGAGGATCTCGCGCGCCTTCTGCATCGTCGCCTTGTCGGGGATCTTGACGTCGCCCCCGTCAAAGAAGCCGCCATTTGCCGTCGGCCGGCCGAGCGGGTCGCGTTCGATCCGGTCGCGCCCCCCGCCCGACGGCTCGTCCGCTGGCATGCCCGACCCGCTGCCGGCACGGCGCTCCATGCTTTGGGCGAGCTGCCGCGCCGCCTGCGCCAGCTGATCGAGAGCGTCGGTCTGCGGGTCGATCGCATCATCCGGCTGCTGTTGGCGCAACGCCTGCGCGGCCTGCCGCATCGCCCTTTCGGCACGCCCGAGCGGGGCGGGGATATTGCCGGACCCCTCGCCCATCCGCCGCATCATGTCGCCGAGGCTGCGGCGCAGCGCCTCCTGCTCTCCGGCGGCGCTATTCATGTCGGAGCTGCCGCCCGACACTCCATCGCGCTGGCCACCAGGGATGGCCGATCGTCCCGGCTGCGCCTGCTGCTCGGCGCGAAAGCTGCGATCGAGCAGCTGCTGCTGGCGCTGCATCATCTGCTGCATACCCTGCATCATCTGCTGGGCCTCGCCCGATCCCTGCTGCATCTGCCCGGGTCCGGCCATGCGCAAGTTTTCCAGCATGTCCTGCAGTTGCGCCAAGAGCGCCTGCGCCTGGTCGCGGGCACCGCTCATCGCCAGCTCGCGGGCGCGCTCGATCATGCGTTCGAGGTCGCGGCTGCTCAGCGTCCGCGAAGCGGCGGAGGGCGACTGGTTGTGCTCAGGATGGCGCGCCAGATTTTGCGCAAGCGCCTGCAGATAGCGGTCGAGCGCCTGCCGCAGCTCACCGGTCAGGCGATTGATCTCCTGGTCCGGCGCCCCCTTTGCCAGAGCGTCCTGCAGCTGGCGTTCAAGCTGGCGCAACGCGGTTTGCGCGAGTGCGGCCTGACCGTCCTCGATGCGCAAGGCCACATCCCACAAGAGCTGCTGGACCTCTGCGATCGCGGCGGCACCGTGATCGAGACGCAGTCGTTCCTCGGCGACGCGAAGCCCGAGAAAGGCCATCGCATCGTTGCCGTAGAATCGTGGCTGGGCGTGCAGGTCGCCGAGCACCTCGGCCACGACGAGGCGCGAGCCGGGATCGCGCGCCAGCTCCTTGCGCTGTTCGACGATCGCTCGCGCCACCGGATTGTGAAATACCCGCTGCGGCAGCGTCATCCGCATCGGCTCGCTCGTCCCGGTCTGGCCCAGCGCATCGGTCGCGACGAGCCTGATCTCGACCGGCAGACCGGCCCAAGGCGACGGGGTGAGATCGTGATAGCTGGTCGCCTGCGCCGCTTTCAGATGCAGCCCGGGCAGCGGCAAGTCGAGAGTGATCGGCGCCGCCTCTTTGTCGCCCGCCCCTTTGCCGCTCGCCTCCTTGCTGCCATGAGCCGCGCCCGCAGCGGTGCGCGCGAGCCGGATCACCGCGGTCACCTTCTCAACCCCGTAATCGTCACGCGCGCGATAATCGATGCGCAGCGCCTGGCGCAGCGTCGCCGCCGGCGGCCGGGCGAACGCGACGGTCGGCGGATGGTCGGGGATGATCAGGATCGGCCAGCTGCCGAGCACGTCGCCCGCCTGCGACACGGTGATGCGCCGCCCTTCCTTCATCACCTGCCGGGCGCGGAAGTCCTCCTTGTCGATCGCCGCGAAGTCGCGGCGGATCGCATCGATCGCCAGCCGCGGCACCGCGCCGCCGCCGTGAACCTGCGCCAACAGCTTGCTGCCGATCGGCACGTGGATCGTCTGTGTCTCGCCGGGCCGCAGAAACAGCGGCGGCAATCCGGTGTAGTCGGGTGGTGTCATCCAGATGTCGAGACTGGCGACCGGCGCCGGAGCGCCGTTATCGAGCGCCGGAGTGACCGCACGGATCAGCCGGTCGCGCCAGTCGCCGCCGGCATCGATCGCGCCGAGCAGCAGCACGAGCGCCAGCAAGGCGCGCAGCCCCCACGGATCGCGGGCGGCGAGCCCGGCGGCGGGCCAGCCGACCCGCAGCCGGCGTGTCGCCATGGCCATGCGCTGCCGGTGCGCCTCCCACAGCCGCGCCGCCGGCAGATCGAGCGGTGCTCCCGGCCGGTCGCTGAGCGCCTGCAGCGGACGATGTGCAAGCCCGCTCGCCCGCTCGATCCGGCGCCGCGCGGCAGCACGATCAGGCATCGCCAAATCACGCCCGGCGGCCCGCAACGCAAGCAGGAAGGCGGCGCCGAACGCCAGCAGCACCGCACCATGAACAAGACCGGGGAGCAGCGCAAAGAGGCCGAACAGCGCCAGAACGACAAACAGGCCGGCCACGAAGAGCGCTGGCCACAGCGCCGGCCAGGCCCGCTCCCACCACAGCGCCGCGCCGGCGAGGCGAAGGCGCACGCGCAGCAGCAATGGCGCAGGCGGATCGTCCGGGCGATCGGTCATCAGGCACCCCGCTTGCCCGCCGCATCCTCGGCGACAGCATCGAGCCAATTCGGAATACTATCGAGCGACAGCATATCGGCAAAGCTCGGCCGCGCCCGCACCACCGCAAACCGGTTCCCGGTGACCAGGACTTCCGGCACCAGCAGGCGGCTGTTGTAGGTCGAGCTCATCACTGCGCCATAGGCTCCGGCCGCGGTAAAGGCGATGAGATCGCCGGCGGCGAGCGGCGGCAACAGGCGGTCGATGGCAAAAGTGTCACCGGTTTCGCAGACCGGGCCAACGACATCGGCGGGTGCGGGCGGGACCGCCGGATCGGCAAGACAGACCGGGACGATCTCGTGCCAGGCATCGTAGAGCGCCGGGCGGATCAGATCGTTCATCGCCGCGTCAAGGATTACAAAGCGCCTGCCCGTCCCTTTCTTGACATAAACGACGCGGGCGACGAGCAGCCCCGCCGCGCCGGCGAGCGCCCGCCCCGGTTCGAGCGTAACGGCGAGATCGAGCGGCCCGAAAATCGCGCGGATCATCGCGGCGTAATCCGCAATCGCAGGCGGCTCTTCGTCGCGGTAGCGGATGCCGAGACCGCCGCCGAGATCGACGCGGGAAACCGCGAGCCCGCCCGCGCGCAGCTCGCACACCAGCTGGCCCAGCCGGGAAAACGCCTCGCGAAACGGATCGAGCCCGCTGGTCTGCGAGCCGATATGCACGGCAAGGCCGACGGGTGCGATGCCCGGCAGCGACGTTGCCAGGCGGTAGGCGGTCACCGCCTCGCCAAGATCGATGCCGAATTTGTTCTCTTTCTTGCCGGTGGCGATCTTGGCGTGGGTCAGTGCATCGACATCGGGGTTGATCCGCAGCGCCACCGGCGCCATCCGCCCGAGCCCCGTCGCGACGTCGCTGAGCTCGCGCAGTTCCGGCACCGACTCGACATTGAGCTGGTGGATCCCGGCGGCGAGCGCCGCCATCATTTCCGCCCTGGTTTTGCCAACGCCGGAGAAGACGATGCGCTGGGCCGGCACCCCGGCGGCGAGCGCGCGACGCAGCTCACCTTCCGAGACGACATCGGCACCAGCTCCAAGCCGGGCGAAGAGGCGCAGCACGGCGAGGTTGGAGTTGGCCTTGACCGCATAGCAGATCAGCGCGCTGCCGCCGGCGAAAGCTGTGGCAAAGCTCTGATAGGCGGCGGTCAGCGCCGCGGCGGAATAAAGATAGAGGGGAGTTCCGACAGCGGCCGCGATCCGGCCGACCGGGACGTCCTCGGCATGCAATTCGCCGCCGCGATGGACAAAGAACTCACTCACGCGGGTAGGACCGGGGATAGGTGTTGGTGCTGCCGGGCGGCGGTGTCGGCGCGTTCTTCTTGCCGCAGGCGGCGAGAACCGGGGCGAGCAGAAGGAG
>JBOHME010000061.1:0-25992 GCA_050729795.1 Allostellaceae bacterium
CAACTCGGCCGGGTCGATGCCAAGCTCATCAGCGGCGAGATCGACGATGCGTTCGAGCAGATATGACGCCTCGGGCCGGCCGGCGCCGCGATAGGCGTCGACCGGGACGGTGTGGGTGAACACCGCCTTGGTCTCGACGTAGATCGCCGGCGTCGTATAGGTGCCGGCGAGCAGCGTGCCGTAGAGATAGGTCGGTATGCACGGGGCGAAGGTCGATAGATAGGCGCCCATATTGGCGATCGTCGATACCTTGAGCGCGAGGAACTTCGCCTGCGCGTCGAGCGCCAGCTCGACATGGGTCACATGATCGCGACCATGCGCGTCCGACATAAAGCTTTCCGAGCGCTCGGCGGTCCATTTGACCGGACGCCGCAATTTGCCGGCGGCCCAGGTGACGATCGCCTCTTCGGCGTAGTGATAGATTTTGGAGCCAAAGCCGCCGCCGACATCGGGCGCGACAACCCGCAGCTTCGCTTCCGGGAGGTGCAGCACAAAAGCGCCCATCAAGAGCCGGATCACATGCGGGTTCTGGCTCGTCGTAAAGAGTGTGTGGTCGCCGGTGGCGCGATCGTATTCGCCGATCGCGGCGCGCGGCTCCATCGCGTTGGGCACCAGCCGGTTGTTGACGAGATCGAGCTTGACGACCCGTGCCGCCTTGGCAAAAGCGGCCTCTACCGCGGCAAGGTCGCCAAGATTCCAGTCATAACAAAGATTGCCCGGCGCTTCGGCAAAGACCTGCGGCGCGCCGGGTTTAAGCGCTTCGCCCGGATCGACGACGGATGGTTCTTCGACATAATCGATATCGACCAAATCGGCCGCTTCGCGCGCCTCGTCGAGTGTCTCGGCGATGACCACCGCAACCTGATCGCCGACGTGGCGGACGCGATCGATGGCGAGCGGGGGATGCGGCGGCTCGGCCATCGGCGAGCCGTCCTTCGAATGCACCTGCCAGCCACAAGGCAGCCCGCCCACGCCATCGGCGGCCAGATCCTTGCTGGTAAAGACGGCGGCGACACCGGGCGCGTGCGCCGCAGCCGCAGTGTCGATGCCCGATATCCGCGCATGGGCATGCGGGCTGCGCAGGATGTAGGCGTAAAGCTGGTGCGGACGGTTGATGTCGTCGGTGTAGGTGCCTTGTCCGGTCAGGAAGCGGTAATCCTCACGCCGCCGCACCGGGGTTCCGACCGTGGTCATCGCGCTATTCCGCCGCCGCTCCATGGAGATTGGCGGGCGGAGCCTCGCCGCGCATCACCGCCGCCCCTTCGGCGATCGCCAGCACGATATTGTGGTAGCCGGTGCAGCGACAGAGATTGCCTTCGAGATATTCGCGGATCTCACGCTCGGTCGGGCTCGGGTTGTTTTTGACAAGATCGAGCGCGCTCATGACCATGCCGGGGGTGCAGAAACCGCATTGCAAGGCATGGTTGTTGCGGAACGCCTCCTGCATCGGATGCAGCGTATCGCCGGTCGCCACTCCTTCGATCGTCAACACCGAACGGCCCTCGGCCTGCAGCGCCAAGAGCGTGCAGGATTTGACCGCCTCGCCATCGACATGCACGACGCAGGCGCCGCACTGGCTCGTATCGCAGCCGACGTGGGTGCCGGTCAGCCCGAGCTGCTCGCGCAACAACTGCACCAGGAGGGTGCGACCCTCGACCGTCGCCGATACCGGCTTGCCGTTTACGGTGAGGCTCACCGTTTTCTGCATCGAACCCTCCCTTGACCACCAACCCTGGCCGATCACCAGTCATGGCTATCGTGCGCCGCTTCCGGCGGAGTTTTGGGCCGCCCGGCGCTCGCGGTCAAGGCGCTCGCCGGCCCCGCCACGGGGCTAGCGCAGGCCGCCGCTGCGGGTGAAATAATAAAGCATCAACCCGACAATCGCGGTCAGCCCGGTGACCCAGACCGCCGGTGACAGCCGGCCCGGCAGCGCTTCGGCGGCCGACGGCGCGGTCTCGGTCCCGGCCGCTTCCAGCCCGGCGGCGATGCGCGCCAGCGGCGCGTCGGCACCAGCCGAGGACAAAGAACCCGATCCGTCCGCTGCCTCGGGCACGACCACCGCGGCGAAGCGGGTGAAGAATTCTTCGGCCATCTTGCGCGAGGTCGCGTCGATCAGCCGCGAGCCGATCTGCGCAAGCTTGCCGCCGACATGAGCCTGCACCTCGTAGTGCAGCAGTGTTGCTTCGCCGTCCTCGTCGAGGCTGACCCTGGCGCTGCCTTTGGCAAAACCGGCGACACCGCCGCTGCCCTCGCCGGCGATCGTGTAGGCCTTGGGCGGGTCGAGATCGGAAAGGGTCACCTTGCCGCCAAACGTGGCCTTGACCGGCCCGACCTTGGCGACGACCTTCGCGGCGAACTCGGTGTCGGACGCCTTCTCGATCGACTGGCAACCGGGGATCGCCTGCTTCAGCATCTGAGGATCGTTGAGCGCCTCCCAGACACGCTGGCGCGGCGCCGGGATGCGAAATTCACCCGTCATTTCCATCGGCATGATCCTTTCCTGCGTGCGAGGAATGTGCGGCCCGGCGGCGCCGATTGCAACCACGGCCGGCAGCGTCTGGCGGGTCGCGGCAATTTTCGGCCGCCGGCGGTGACCGCGTTTCAGGCGCCGGCGATGACCGCGATCGCGTTGATCTCGATCAGGTAGTCGGGCGAGGTCATCTTCACCACTTCAACCATGGTCGAGGCCGGCAATGGTGGCTCGAAGTATTCGCGTCGTACCTTGTGAATGATATCGAAATGCTCCATGTTGCGGATATAGACATCGATCCGACAGATATCGGCGAGGGTGCCGCCGGCGGCTTCGACCGCGGCTTTGAGGTTGTCGCAGACCTGCCGGGTCTGAGCCTCGATGTTGCCGATGCCGGCGATCGTGCCGTCTGCCTTCCGCGCGGTCATGCCGGAGATGAACACCAGCCGGCCGCTTGCTTCGATCGCCGTTGCCTGGGAAAAATGCCCGCTCGGCGGCCGCAGCCGCTCGGAGGTGATTTGTCGTTTCGCCATCGTCCGCCCTCCAGCTTTGGGCTCGGCCACGACGAACGCAACCGGCGCCGCTCGCGTTCCGAGCCTGGAGCAAGATATGAATTCCGTCACTGTTTCGCGCGAGATCCCCGCCCGAGAGATCCCCGATCGTATCGAAGACCGGCTGATCGTCGCCCTCGACGTGCCGAGCGTCGAGGAGGCGCGCGCGTTGATCGAGCGGCTCGGCGGGGTCGTGTCGTTTTTCAAGCTCGGGCTGTGGCTGCAGTTCGCCACCGGGTTCGAGCGGCTGATCGACAATCTCCTTGCCGCGGACAAGAGGATCTTTCTCGACACCAAGATGTTCGACATCGGCGAGACCGTGCGCCAGGGGGTGGCCCGCGCCGCCGAGCGCGGGGTGAGTTTTGTCACTGTGCATGGCGACGACGACATCATCAGGGCGGCGGCCGACGGCAAGGGCGGCAGCAGCTTGCGGGTTCTGGTGGTGCCGGTGCTGACCAGCCTCGACGCTGCCGGGCTCAACCAGCTCGGCTATCGCGGCAGTCTCGCCGAGCTGATCGCGGCCCGCGCCCGCGCCGCCGCACAAAGCGGTTGCGACGGGATCATTGCCGCCGCGCACGACAACCCGCACGAAATCCGCCGCGCTGCTGCGGCCGAAAATCTGCTGGTGGTGACCCCCGGCATCAGACCCGCGGGAACGCCGCTCGATGATCACAAGCGTTCCGGGACGCCGGCGCAGGCGATCGCCGCGGGTGCCGATTATCTCGTCGTCGGCCGCCCGATTGTCAAAAGCGACGATCCGGCCGGTGCTGCCGCCCGGATCATTGCCGAGATGCGCAGCGCCCTTTAGTTAGCCGAGCCAGCGGGCGGCGCGTCCTGGCCGCCGCCATCACTGCCGTGGCCGCGGCCATTACTGCCGTGGCCGCAGCTATTACTGCCGTAACCGCCACCATTACTGGGAAGACGGCGCATTCTTTGCGACTCCCCACAAAAACAGCGCCGGACCGATATCGACCTCGCTCAAATCCTTGTGAAAAGCTTCGCGCGCCGAGAACTCGCCGGTCGGGATATACGGCACGCTGGTAAACGCTTCCCGCTGCAGATCGGCGGCGATGCTTTTGCGCTCTGTCTCGTCAGCGGCGAAGATCCACTGCCGGCGCAGCTTTTCGATGATCGGATCACTCGGCCAGCCAAACCAGGCATCGGCGCCGTTGGCGCGCAGCGGCGCATTGACCGCCGGATCGAGGATCGCAATGCCGGGGAAGGTGGTCAGAAAGATGTTCCAGCCGCCCTTGTCGAGGGGCGCCTTAGACGCTCGCCGCGACACCAGCGTGCCCCAATCCATTGCCTGCAGATCGACATTGAGGCCGAGCCGGCGCAACAGGCCGTTGGCCACCTGGGCCAGCGCATGCAGGCTGGAAAAATCGGTCGGATCCATCAGCACGATCTTTTCGCCGTGATAGCCGGCCTCCTTGATCAGCTCCTTGGCCTTGGCCAGATCACGTGGCCCCTCGAGCGGACCGGCCCCGGCGTCGCTCGCCATCGGTCCATCGCAGCTGAAAAAGCTGTAGCAGGTGTGCCAGTACTTCTTGTCGCCGGCCACCGCCGCCATGAATTCAGACTGATCGACAGCATAGAGCAGTGCCTGGCGCATCTTCTGGTTGTCGAACGGCGGCAGCAGCTGGTTGAACCGCAAGATCCCACCGACCCGGAACGGGCTCTGCTGCACCAGCGTGACGTCCGGATCGCGGGCCAGGAGCGGGTAGAAATCGGGTGGCGGGTTCTCCCACCAATCGGCCTCGCCAGCGGTGAACGCAGCGAGTGCCGTGCCGGGATCGGGAATGTAGAGCCATTCGACCCGGTCGACCCGCACGATCTTGCCGCCCGCCGCCCAGCTCGGCGGCTCCTTGCGCGGGACATATTCCGGGTTTTTGACAAAGACGACCTTGTGGCCCGGCTCCCACTCGGATTTGACGAATTTGAATGGTCCAGAGCCGGTGGTGTCCTTGATCTGCTGATCGGCGCTGGTCTCGGCGACTGCCTTCGGCATGATGAACGGGACATTGCTGTCGGGTTTGCCGAGGGCTTCGAGCAGCAGCGAGAACGGCCGCTTGAGGACGATCGCAAACGTCTTGTCGTCGATCGTCTTGTATTCGGCGAGCAGCCTTGCGAGCGTCTGGCCGAGCGCGTCGCGTTGACTCCAGCGTTGGAGCGAGGCAATGCAATCGGCGCTGGTGACCGGCTGGCCATCATCGAATTTCAGGCCGTCGCGCAGTGTGAACGTGTAGGTCAGCTTGTCGGGGCTGACCGTCCAATCACCGACCATCTGCGGCTGCGGCCGCAAATGACGATCGAGCGCAAACAGTGTGTCATAGACCATGTAGCCGTAGTTGCGGGTGATCGTCGCGGTGGTCCAGATCGGGTCGAGCACGCGCAGATCGGCCTGGGCGATCACCCGTAGAGTGGTGCCGGCAGTGGTGGTGCCGGCAGTGGTGGCGGCAGTGGTGGTGGTGGCGGCGAACGCGGCGCCAGTCGGCAGCACCAGCGCCAGGATCAACATGCTGATCGAAGATGCCAGGCGATTCATCTCACCCCCGTGCGAATGGCGCCCACCCCGCTCGCAGTCCGCACGCCCCCGCGATCATAGCGTTGGGCGACGACTGCGAAGCCATGGTGTCCCGATGCTGAATCGCACCGGCGCTGCTATTTTTAACCATTTCGCCGCGCCACCATAGCATAGGGTTAACGAGAGCAAAGGTCGCACATAACAACATCGGCGCGAATTGCCCGTCCGCTCTCCGCTGATCGGTTGCACCAAAGCACACCCGGTGGGCAGGCTCGGGGCCATCGGCCGGGCACACTCGCGCAATGCCGCTCGGTGCCGTGTCGCCCCCTTGACGGGTGCGGCCCCACGGCGCCACGGTGCGCGAACATAGCGGCGGCACTGCCCTCAGCGATCTTCGCCGAGCGAAGACGAGCAGCCGGCGGCGCCTTTTCGAGGAGTCGATCGATGGCCGAGACGGCAATCTGGAATTTTCGCCAGCTGGCACACCACGAGCTCGACGGGTTTGGCGGTATCGGCGAGGGCATGTCGATTCAGATCGCCAGAGACGGCCGGCGCATCCTGTGGCTCGCCCATGAAAGCGCGCCCAAGAATTTCACCGCGGTCGATGTCAGCGATCCGCGCGCGCCAAAGATCGTCGCCCGTCGCGATCTGCCGCAATCGCATATGCGCTCGAACTCGCTCGAAACTGTCGGCGACATCATGGCCGTCGCCTATCAGACGACGCATCAAGGATTGCAGCCGGCCGGGTTCGAGCTGTTCGACATTTCGGTGCCGGAGAACCCGCGCTCGATCACGTTTTTTGATTGCTCTGGACCGAGTTCTCGCGGTGTTCACCAACTGTGGTTCGCCGATGGCGAGTACATCCATATGAGCTCGGGTGCGGCAGATTTCCGGCCGACCCACCCAAAGGACGACCAGTTCTACCGCATCATCGATGTCAAGAACCCGTCGAAGCCGGAGGAGGTCGGCCGCTGGTGGCTGCCCGGCACTCGCGAAGGCGACAGCGCGCCGCCGCCGGTGCGCCACCCGGAAAACGCGGATACCGGGTTTCGCCCGCACAACACCAACGTCTATCCCGAGCGCCCGGACCGCGCCTATCTCGGCTATATCGACGGCGGGCTCGTCACTCTCGACATCGCCGACAAGGCGCACCCCAGGATGGTGGCGCGCTGGGACTACCACCCGCCCTATTTCGGCTTTACCCACACCGTCGTGCCGTTTTTCGATCGTGGTCTCTATATCGTCAGCGACGAATGCACCCGCACCGAGGGTGCCGATTGGCCTAAGCTCGTATGGATTGTCGATGGCCGCGACGAAACCAACCCGGTGCCGATCTCGACCTGCCCGCTGCCGCCGCTCGAAAGCTATCTGCGGCCCGGCGCCCGCTACGGCGCGCACAATCTTTACGAGAATCTGCCAAAGCCAAATGCGTGGAAATCCGACCGCATCGTGCTCGCCACCTATTTCAATGGCGGGTTGCGTGCCTACGATACGTCAAATCCGTATCAGCCGGCCGAAATCGGCTACTTCGTCCCCGAGCCACCGGCGAGAGCGCCGAGCGGCGCCATTCAGATCAACGACGTGTTCGTCGACGAGCGCCAGATCGTCTATACGGTAGATCGCCATGTCGGTGGGCTCTACACCCTCGAAATGGATTTCTGAGACGGGAGCGCGGTCGCTGTTCGCCGGCCCGCAGGCGCTGTTCGCCGGCCCGCAGGCGCCGTTCGCCGGCCCGCAGGCGCTGTTCGCCGGCCCGCAGGCGCTGTTCGCCGGCCCGCAGGCGCTGTTCGCCGGCCCGGGAACGTCGTTTGCCGGCCCGCAGGCGCTGTTCGCCGGCAAGGAGGCGCTGCCCTTCGGGCGGCGGCAGCGGCGGGTGCGCGGACCGCGGCTGCCGGTCGTCGCCGTTACCGGGTTTCTCGGCTCGGGCAAGACGACGCTGATCCGCGCCTTGCTGGCCCGGCCCGAGGGCGCCAACACCGCAATCGTGGTCAACGAGTTTGGCGAGATCGGGATCGACCAGGCCTTGCTGCGGTCGAGCAGCGATGTGACGGTGCTGCTCGGCAATGGCTGCCTGTGCTGCAACATCCGCACCGATCTGCAGGAAACCCTGCGCGCGCTGTTCGCCGATCGCGCCCGCGGTGCGGTGCCGAGCTTCGTGCGGGTGATCATCGAAACCTCGGGCCTGGCCGATCCCGGACCGGTGCTGCAGACCTTTGCCACCGACCGCGGGCTCGGCCGCGAATTCCATCTGCAGGCGCTGGTGACCGTGGTCGATGCGCTCTCTGGGGAGCGCAACCTCGAGCATCAGCCCGAAGCCCGCAAGCAGGTGGCGCTCGCCGACCGCATCATTCTGACCAAGAGCGATGTCGCGGATGCTGATGCGATCCGGCGGCTGCGCGAGCGGATCGCGGCGCTCAGCGTTGCCCCGGTCGCGATCGCCAGCAACGGCGCCGTCTCCCCCGGGTTCGTGCTCGACGAGCCGGCGGCACCCGGGCGCGATGCCGGGTTCGCCGACAGCGGGTTCGCCGACACCGGGTTCGGGCACACGCATGGGCTCGACGGGATCGAAAGCTTTGCGCTGACCTTCGAGGCGCCTTTGGGCTGGGCCGTGTTCGAGCAGGCGATGGCGGTGCTGACCGCGCTGCGCGGCCCCGATCTGCTGCGCGTCAAGGGGATCGTTGCGATCACCGAATGCCGCGGCCCGGTCGTCGTGCATGCGGTGCAGCATGTCGCCCACCCGCCGGTCGAGCTCGAGGATTGGCCCGACGCCGACCACCGATCGCGTCTCGTCTTTATCACCCGCAATCTGCCGCGGGAGCGAGTGGCTCAGCTGTTCAGCGCGGTCGGCGGGGTCATCGCCGTGCCATCCGCCAAAACGCCGGACCGATCCTGAGCCTGGGCCGGTGCTGAGCCTGGGCCGGTGCTGAGCCTGGGCCGCACGACCCCGGCGGCGGCGAGGTCCCGAGCTTTGCTCAGACCGGCGTATGCGAGACGAGGAACGGCAGCACCGCGGTATTGAACTCGCGGGCGCGGACATGCGTGAGAAAATGACCGCCGCGCGGAAACAGCTTGATCTCGGCGCCCGGGATCAGCCGTGCCAGCTCCTCGGAGAAATAGGCCGGGGTGACGACGTCGTCTTCGGCCCCGACAACGAGGGTCGGGGTTTTGATCCGTCCGAGCTCGGCGGTGCGGTCAAACGCCAGCATCGCGTCGATGCGGGCCGCGACGATCTCCGGCGCGGCAAACGTCGCCAGGTGCTGCGCCTCGATATGGCGCAGCTGCTCGTTGTTGCGCGCGATCCACCAGCTCGGATACCACAGCAGCGTCGCCGATTGCAGGTACATGCTGGGGCCGAGGCGCTGCAGGATCTCCTTGCGCAGAGCGTAGACCCGACGGAAATAGGCATCCGCCCTGGTCCAGGTCGCCGACAGCACGACGCTGGCCAGCCGATTGGGATGCTCGATCGCCATGACCTGGGCCACCGCACCCCCGGTCGAGTGCCCGACGACATGGGCGCGCCGGATGTCGAGCGCATCGAGCAGCGCCATCGCGTCGACCGCCATGCGCTCGACGGTGTAGCCCATGCGGGCCGGGTCGCTCTGCCCGATGCCGCGATGGTCGAAGGTCACGACCTCGAACCGCCTGGCAAAGGTCGCAACCTGGTCGTGCCAAAACGAGGCGAACCCGCCGAGCCCCGTGATGAACAGGACGGGGAAGCCCATGCCTTGTCGCTCGTAATAGAGCGAGCACTCGCCGATCGAGATGCGTGGCATCGATCTCAGGGTTTGCAACGGGTCGCCGTCGGTATCATCGCCAAGGTCGGGTGTCAACGCGGCGGGCATGCGGGAAATGCAAATGTGAATGGCGCGGTGCACTGCGGTAGCTGGTCACCGCGTAGAAAATGGCAGCTGGCGACTGCCTAAAAAATGACACATGGCCCGGTTTCCATGCGCCAACACCATGCGGTTGAGCATGATTGTGGGATCTAGCGTCACCGTTCTGACGACCATTTCGACAGAACCGGCACCTCGACAGAACTGGAAATCGAGTGTTCCCTCGCGGGGCACGAGCCTCATGACCTGATCGAGTGAGCGAGATGAGCGAAATGAGAGACCAGGAAGCGACGACCACGCAGGCTCGCGCCGAGCAGACGCAATTCGACGCCGCCACCATGTCGTCGCGCGCCAGCCCCGCGACCCGCCGGTCGACGAGCCGGACTCAGGAGGTCGACCGGCATGTCGGCGCACGTATTCGCGAGCGGCGGATCATGCTCGGTCTGACCCAGCAGCAGCTCGCCGATCTGATCGGCGTGACCTATCAGCAGGCGCACAAATACGAACGGGCGATCAACCGGGTCTCGGCCGGCCGCCTGTTCGAGATCGCAGAGGTTCTGAGCGTGCCGGTCGGCTATTTCTTCGACGGGCTCGAGCACGACCAGGATCGCTCGGTGAGCCCGCGCGAGCGGATGTGTCTCGAGCTCGCGCGAAACTTTGCCCAGATCCCCAATGAGCGTCACCAGGAGGCGCTGAGCCTCTTGGCAAGGGTCCTGGCGGGCGATTGACCCGCCGGAGCCGGCGCAGCGGCCGGCTCAGAACTGTGGGCGGCTCAGAGCGGCGGGCGATTGACCCGCCGGAGCCGGCGCAGCGGCCGGCTCAGAACTGTGGGCGGCTCAGAGCGGCGGCCGGCTCAGATCGGCGGCCGGCGGCGACCGGCGATGCCGCTCAGCAGCGCCACCACAAAGATCACCAGGAAAATAAAGAACAGAACCTTCGCGATCCCCGCAGCCGCAAATGCGATGCCACCAAAGCCGAGCAATCCGGCGATAATCGCAACGATCAAAAACACGAGGGCCCAGTAAAGCATCTTCTTCTCCATTGCCGGCCGAGCCGGGTTGGGTCTGATCCAGCGGCAGGCGCTGACTATTGCCGCAAACAAGCCGATCGTGCGACGGTTCCCCGCAGGCGACCGGTTGGCGGGGCAGCGACGAGCAGCAGCGGTGCCGCGGCAATTTCGAGCGCGATCGGCAGCGGGCCGTCGAGGTCGCCATCGATCTCGACCAGAGGCGGCCGATCCGACACGCGCGGGCTCCCGGCAACGCGGACCGACCGTGCCGCCAGCACCGACACCTCCGGCAGACGGTGCAGCACACCCAAGAGCATCGCCGCGAGCGATCGCAGCACGGCGACCCGGCCCGCGCGGCAGAACAGCACGACATGGAGCAGCCGGTCGTCGAGCCGGGCAGCAGGGGCGAGCACAAACCCGCCGGCGTAGCAGCGGCCGTTGAGGATCACGACCGAGGCAACCCGGCAGCCGACGCCATCGATTTCGACGACGCATTCGCAGTCGCGGTAACGCCGCAGGCAGCGCAGGATCGCCCAGGCGAAAGCGAGCCTGCCGATGCGGCGCTTCAACGGCTGGCTCAGTGCCGCCACCACCTCGGCGTCGAAGCCGATCCCGGTCATCGCCACAAAAAGCCGCCCACCGACCCGTCCGGGCCAGATCGTCTGCGGCGCCCCCTCGGCAATCAGTGAGGCGAGCCTGCGTGGCGCACGCGGCAGGCCCGCGGCCCTCGCCAGCACGTTGCCGGTGCCGAGCGGCAGGATGGCCATCGGCCGAGATGTCCCATCGAGCCCGTTGGCTACCTCGCTGACGGTGCCGTCGCCACCGGCAGCGACGATCAGGTCGAAGACGGGCTCTGCCTCGCGCGCCAGCCGCTCGGCATCCCCGGCCGCTCGGGTCTGGCGGATGACGACGGTGCAGCCGCGCCGTTCGAGATCGGCGGCCACCCGTCGCAGTCGGCCGGCGGCGCGCCGGGCCCGCCCGGACGCCGGGTTGACGATGACGAGGACGTGCCGCGGCACCGGCGGATAGCGCCGGCGTGAGCCCGCGCGCCTGCTAGGCTGCCGGTCGGAGCACCGCGCTGTCGGCCGGTGCGTCGATCCACATGCGAAACCACAATTCGAGCATCAGCAGCGCCCACAGCCGATAGTGATGATCGGCCCGCGCCGTGCAGTGCTCGTCGAGCAGCCGGCGGACATATTCGGGCCGGAACAGGTCGCGCTGCCGCGCGCTCGGCGCCAGCAGCGTATCGTAGGCCATCGGCTTGAGCTCACGGCGGAACCAGCGATCGATCGGGCAGCCAAAGCCGCGCTTTTTGCGATAGAGCACCTCGCGCGGCAGGTAGGGCTGCATTGCCTTCTTGAACAGCGCCTTGGTCGTGCCGTTGGTCATCTTCACTGCGTCGGGCAGCGTTGCGGCCCACTCGACCAGCTCATGATCGAGCAGCGGAGCGCGCGCTTCGAGCCCGTGCGCCATCCCGGCGATATCCACTTTGACCATCAGATCGTCGGGAAGATAGCTGGCGATGTCGGCCCGGTTGGCGCCGGCGACGAGGTTCGGCATCATCGCGAAATGGGGTGCGATCAGGTCGAGTGCAGCGTGCGCGTCCTGCTCCCGCATCGCCTCCCCGTAGCCCTCGTCCTTATCGGCATCGGCGAAGAACGCGATCGTCGGCAGATAGCGCGCTGCCGGCTGTGATTGCGAGGCGCTGAGCGCGCTGCGGATCCGGCTCGTCTTGAAGCGCCGCTGCATGACCGGCGGCGACAGTGCCACAAGCTGCGCCGCCGCCGCGCGGCCCCATCGGGGCAGGCGATCGAGGCGATCGAGATAGCGCATCGCCCGGTAGCGGCCGTAGCCGAGAAAGCATTCGTCGCCGCCGTCGCCGGTCAGCGCCACCGTGACCCGGCGTCGCGCCAGCTCGGCGACGTACCAGGTCGGCACCGCCGAAGGATCGGCAAACGGCTCGCCATAATGCCAGACGAGGCGCGGCAGCACCGCGACCGCATCGGGCTCGACCAGGTGCTCCTCATGATCGGTGCCGAAATGTCGCGCCACGATCCGGGCGTAGCGGGTCTCGTCGTATCCGGGCTCGGCAAAGCCGATCGAGAAAGTCTTGACCCGGCCGCCGCCGGCCCGCGCCATCATCGCCACGACGGCGGAAGAATCGATCCCACCCGACAGGAACGCGCCGAGCGGGACCTCGGACAGCAAGCGCAGGCGGACTGCCTCTTCGAGCCGCTCCACGAGCTCGCGCTGCAGCTCTTCGGGCCGAGCTCGAGAGGTTCGGTGCGGTGCCGGCAATTGCCAATAGCAAACCGGCTCCGGGTCTGCGGAACCGCCCCCGGCATGAGCCTCGATCATCAAATAATGAGCAGCCGGCAGCTTGCGCACCCCGACAAAAGCGGTCTGCGGCGCCGGCACGTATTGCAGCGTCAGATAGTGGTCGATCGCCCGCAGATCGGCGGTGCGCGGCATGTCCGGCCAGGCGAGCAGCGCCTTGATCTCGGATCCGAACAGGAATGCCGTGCGCGTGCGCCCCCAATAGAGCGGCTTTTCGCCGAGGCGGTCGCGCGCCAATATCAGCTGCTGCGAGCGGCGATCCCACAGCGCCAGCGCGAACATCCCGCGCATCCGCGGGAATATCCCTGCCCCCCAGGCGTGCCAGCCATTGACGACAACTTCGGTATCGCTGCGGCTGACGAACGGGTAGCCCAGAGCCTCGAGCTCGCTGCGGATTTTAGCGAAATTATAGACCTCGCCATTGTAGGTCAGCCATACGCTGGAGTCGGCGCTGGCCATCGGCTGATGCCCGGCCGGCGACAGATCGATGATCGACAGCCGCGCATGGGCGAGACCGGCGCGTCCATCGGTCCAGCTCCCGTGATCGTCAGGCCCGCGGTGGCGCAGCGTCGCGCCCATGCGCGAAAGGCGCATTTCGAGCTCGGCATAGCGGAGACCGGCGCCGACCGTCACAAACCCGGCAATCCCGCACATGCCCCCTCCCGGCCTGCCCGACCCTCTGCGCGCCGAGACCCAGATCGCGCCGCTGCACCGACCAGGATATCGCCTGCCGATCAGCGTTCCGCCCGTATCCGGCGCCGCGCGGTCTCTTGACACTCGCCGCGAGGTGCAGCCGACCGCGACCGCGCGCTTGCGCCATTAGCAGAGGACGGCCGCGACAAAACCCGGCTCAGAGCTTGTCCTCCCCGGATTCGGCGAGCGACTTGGTCATCTCCAGAAAGGTATGGCGAATCTTCGGGTCCGGGATCGAGTAATAGAGACGGATGAACTCGATCGTTTCCGGCCGCTGCAGATGCTCCCGCCAGCGTTGGTCCTCGGGGCTGATCTCGGCATCATCGGCCCGCAAATCGCCAAAGAAATACGAGATCGGCACACCCAGGATTTCAGCCATCGCCGACAACCGCGAGGCGCTGACCCGGTTGGCCCCGCCCTCATATTTCTGCACCTGCTGAAAAGTCAGGCCGAGCGCGTTCGCCAGTGTCTCCTGGTTCATCCCGAGCAGCAGGCGGCGCATCCGGATGCGATTGCCAACATGCACGTCGATCGGGTTTGGGACACCGGTCCCTCGCCCGTATTTTGGCGCGGGTTTGGCGTCGTCCGCGGATAGTGCCGAGTTCTTCAAGGTTGGGCCCTCGTCACAAAAGGCTGTCTCACCTAGCATCGGGGTTCGTCGCAGCGCAAGCTGCATTCGGCAATTGGTTGCACAATCCGTGCGCAACCGGGCGCAAACTTAAGCGAAGGTTGAGCGATCGCGCTGCAGAGCGACGCACCTCGCCCGCCTACCCGGTCATCGCCCAGACACACCGACCGCCGGCGCCAACCGCATCAGCAATCGTAGCGCGGGTTGTCGTCATAACCGCGATGGTGGCTGATCAGCATTGCCACGATCAGTCCGACACCGAGCGCCAGCGTCAGAATGATGCCGAGCGCCAATGCGACCCAGCCGCTCGGGCTGATTTCGGAGGGCCCGAGCGCGTTCCACATTCTCGTCATCGCGACGACGACCGCGACCAGGACTGCGATCCCGACCGCTCCCGCGAGCCACGCGAATACCGAGCCCTTCACCGCCGCCTCATGCGCCCGCCGCCCGCCCAGAAGGTTGACGCCAGCATAAGGGAACGGCTGGGATCGCGCACCATTCCCGCTCGGCCGCTCCTGTTGCTGATCCCTGCGGCGCATGTCGCCGAGCGGGTCCACCGACAAACCGGTTTAACCGGCGCCGCCGCTCGTGGCAAAGTGCCGGGCTGCGGCCCTTCGACGGAGAACGCAATTGCCGACCAGCAGCCAGCACCCAGAAACCCTCGTGCTCCATGCGGGGTATCGCAGCGATCCGACGACGACCTCGGTGGCGGTGCCGATCTATCAAACCACCAGCTTCCAGTTCCGTGACACCAAGCACGCCGCCGATCTGTTCGGGCTCGCCGAGCTCGGCAACATCTATACCCGGATCATGAACCCGACCAACGCCGTGCTCGAAGAGCGGGTCGCGGCGCTCGAAGGCGGGGTCGCGGCATTGGCGTTGGCCTCCGGCCAGGCGGCATCCTTGTTCGCGGTTCAGAACGTCTGCCAGACCGGCGATAATTTCGTCGCCGCGACCGACCTTTACGGCGGGACTTGGAACCTGTTTTTGAACACGATGACAAAAACGATGGGGATCGAAGTGCGCTTTGTCGATCCCTCCGACCCGGAGAATTTCCGGCGCGCGACCGATGCCAGAACCCGCTGCTATTATGCGGAAACCTTGCCCAACCCAAAGCTCGAAGTGTTCCCGATCGCCGAGGTGGCGAAAATCGGACGCGAGCTCGGTGTACCACTGATCATCGACAACACGTCGGCTCCGGTGCTGTGCCGACCGCTCGAGCATGGTGCCGCGATCGTCATGCATTCGACGACCAAATACATCGGCGGCCACGGGAATTCGATCGGCGGGATCGTCGTCGATGGCGGCAATTTCGATTGGGAGAAGCACGCCGCCCGCTTTCCGCTCTTGAACCAGCCGGACCCGAGCTATCACGGTGCCATCTGGACCCAGGCGGTCAAGCCATTGGGGCCGATCGCCTATATTCTGAAGATGCGGGTGACACTGTTGCGCGACCTCGGCGCGCCGATGAGCCCGTTCAACGCCTTCCTGTTTCTGCAGGGGCTCGAGACGCTGCCGCTGCGCATGCGCGCGCATTGCGAGAATGCGCTGACCGCCGCCCGGTTTCTCGCAGAGCATCCAAAGGTCACGCGCGTCATTCATCCAAGTGTGATGAGCGGCGAAGCGCGGCGCCGAGCGGACGCATACCTGAAGGGTGGGTATGGCGGGCTGCTCGGCTTCGAGCTGAGCGGCGGGCTCGACGCCGGACGGCGCTTTATCGATGCGCTGAAGATGTTCTATCACGTCGCCAATATCGGCGATTCGCGCAGCCTGGCGATCCATCCGGCCTCGACGACCCATTCGCAGCTGTCACCGGAAGAGCAGCGCCAGACCGGGGTCACCGACAATTACGTGCGGCTGTCGATCGGGATCGAGCACCCCGACGACATTCTCGCCGACCTGACCCAGGCGCTCGACGCCGCCTGACCCGCCGCGTTGGGCGATCGCGGCACACCGGGACCACCGCGGCAATGCTGTTGCGGCTGCCATCACCGGTCGATCTGGCCCTGACCGTCGCCAGTCACGGCTGGGCGTACTTGGCGCCATGGTCCTGGGACCCGCAATCGGGTCGCCTTGGCCGGGCCGAGCTCATCAGCGGCTGTCTCGGTACGGTCGAGCTTACCCAATCGGCCCCTGACTCTGTCCTCGTCAGCTATTTCGGCTTTACCACTGCCGACGAACCGACCATCACCGCGCGCGTGGGCCGCTGGCTTTCGGCGGATTGGCAGCCTGATGCGGCGATCGCGGCGATCGGCGGCGACAGCGCAAACGAGGGGGCGACACTGATTGCACGCGGTGGCGGGCGGTTGCTGCGCTGCTCGACCTTTTACGAAGATTTCATCAAGACCGTTCTGACCATCAACACCTCCTGGTCGTCGACCTGCCGGATGGCCGCGGCGCTGGTCGCCGAGCCGGGCGGCGGCGCCTTTCCCGAGCCGGCGGCAGTACTCGACTACGGCGAAACAAGGCTGCGTGAGCGCGCCAAGCTCGGTTTTCGCGCGGCAACCGTGATCTCCGCCACCCGGCAGATGCTCGAAGACAGCGCGATCGACGTCTCCGGCAACGGCCAGCGGGAGCGGCTCGGCCACGATTATCTGATCGGACTCAAGGGCATCGGCCCCTACGCCGCGGCGCATTGCCGGCTTCTGCTGCACGATTTCTCGCGCATCCCGGTCGATTCCGTCGTGGTCGCTTATCTGCGCGAACGGCATGGCTGTGATCCGGCCGCCTTTGCCACCGCGCGGTCCTCCTGGGGAGAATATCTGGCGCTCGGCTACCGGCTCGCCCGACTGCGCGAAAAGCTCGAAGCGCCGCCCGAGAAGTAAGCTTCGGCAGCACCCAATCCGCAAACTTGCGCGCGTGAGAGCTGGTTCACACTGCGGCCGAAACACTCCGATATAGCCTTGGCCTGCTCGACGAGGCGCGCCTCGCTCGAGTGACGCACCAAGGAGTACCCCGATGAGGAGCCCTGCCGCCAATCGGCGCATGCTCGCCAACAGTCTGCATCACCTGCCGCCAGGCTCGGTGGCCAAACGCCTGACCAACCCGAGCAAATGGATCGAGCTGACGGTCGGCGTGCGCCGGCTGAAACCGCTGCCCGATCTGTCGGCGCTCGACATGAAGCCGCCGGGTGAGCGCCGCTATATGACCCGCGACCAATTGCGGAGTGGATACGGTTCCGACCCGAGCGCCGTCGCGAAGATCGAGAAATTCGCCGCTGACCACCACCTGGTGGTGACCCGCGACGAGCGTGCGTCGGCGCGGCTCGGTCTCGCCGGCACCGCCGCCAATGTCAGCGTCGCGTTTGGCGTCAAATTGCTCGACTATTCGCATCCCGAGCTTGGCGAGTTCCACGCCCGCACCGGCCCCGTCGCCCTGCCGGCCGAGGTCGGCGACGCCATCACCGGCGTCTTCGGGCTCAATAATCACCGGGTGATGCACCGCCGGCCGCGCCCACGGCAAAAAATCGACACGCGCACCGCGATGGCGGCGACCCGGTCCTGGTTTATCCCGACCGAGCTTGCCGGCATCTATAATTTCCCCGACGCCGACGCCAGCGGGCAATGCATCGGATTGCTGGAATTCGGCGGCGGGGTCGAGACCAGCGACGTCACCGCCTATTTCCAGAAAATCGGTGTCGCCGCACCGACCGTCGAGATCGTGGCGGTGGATGGCGTCGCCACCGATCCCACCGCCGATCCCGACTCGACCGGCGAGGTCATGCTCGACATCGATGTCGCCGGAGCGCTCGCCGGCGGCGCCAAGCTCGCGGTCTATTTCTCGACCTTTGACGAGAAGGGCCTGGTCGACATTCTGAGCGCGGTCATCAACGATGACGTGAATGATCCGGGCGTGCTCTCGGTCAGCTGGGGCTGGGACGAGAACCAGCCTTTCAACGGCAGCAACATCCTGTGGTCGCCGGCGGTGATCGACCATGTCAACCAGAGCCTCCTTGCCGTGGCGCAGCTCGGCGTCACGGTCTGCGTCTCGACCGGCGACGACGGCTCGGAGGCGCAGGTCAAGGACGGCAACGCCCATATCAACTTTCCGGCGACGAGCCCCTATGTGCTGGCGGTTGGCGGCACCACGCTGCACGCGCGCAAGAGCACGAACGGGCAGCTCGCAGTTACCGAGACCGTATGGAACGACGGTCCCGGCAGCGGC
This sequence comes from Allostellaceae bacterium, assembly GCA_050729795.1. GTDB lineage: Bacteria > Pseudomonadota > Alphaproteobacteria > ATCC43930 > CGMCC-115725 > AP-15. Next base: position 18,210 of record JBOHME010000061.1, read on the forward strand.
ACCGGCGGCGGCGTCAGTGACCTCACCCCGGTGCCGAGCTGGCAGGAAGGCAGGGTGCCGCGCTCGATCAACGCCGGCAATTTCGCGGGCCGCGCGATCCCCGATGTTGCCGCCAATGCCGACCCCGCGACCGGCTATCTCGTGATGTCCGGCGGCCAGCCCGGGATTGTCGGCGGCACCAGCGCCTCGGCGCCGCTGTGGGGCAGCCTGATCACCCGGATCAACGCGCTGCTCAAGGGCCGCGTCGGCAATTTCAACGCGCTGCTCTACGGCACGATCGGACCCGGTGGAGTGCTGCGCGACATCACCAGCGGCAACAACGACACCGACGGCCTGCTCGAAGGCCAGTTCCAGGCTGGGGCGGGCTGGGACGCCTGCACCGGCTGGGGCGTGCCCGATGGCGCCAAGCTGCTGTCGGCATTGCAGCAACCTCCCGCCGCTTCAAGCTGAACGGCGCATAGCGATAAAGGGCGCTCCGGGGGCCAAACGGCCCCTGGAGATGGCCTCGCGACTTTCGCCGATCGCGTTTACCGGCCGGACGCAATTGGCATCGTCCGGTTGGTCAGTTATGGTTAAGGTCGTAGCGGCGAGGCCGCCCCGAACGGAAGACGCGGTGAAAGGATATTGTCCGATGGCGCAGCGCCTCTCACCCGCGCTGTTGGTCGCGGCGATCTGCTTCTTCGTCGCCCCGGCGATGGCGCAAATTGTCGATGAGGCGCGCCAGGCCGGCCGCAGCGCGCAAAGCCTGCCGGCCGCCGACGAGGATTATTTTCACGACATGGATGGCGGCATCGCACTCAGCCCCGACGAGGTCAAGGGCCGGGACATGTGGCTGGTGTGGACCGGCGGCAACGACCGGCTGTGGGACAAGCTGACCAATTTGACCTTTGGCTCGTTCGATCTCTTAAAGATTCTGTCCTCCTATCCGGGTCTCAAATATAGCCGCGACGATCGCTGGGAATATCTCGGGCTGGTCAACGAGCCGTGCTTTGCCAAAGCCGCCGGACCGGATCCGAAGCATTACGGGCTGTGGCTCGACCAGCGCGACCCGAAATGCCCGCCCGATCCGTTCGCCAATGCCCAGAAATACCCGGGGGTCGCGGTCGGCGCGCGCGGCAAGAACATCCCTGCAGGCTCATATTACGGCGAGCCGACCGGGATCGTCGGGCTGCGCCTCTTCCCCAACCCGGCCTTTGACGCGGCCGCGGCAAAACGCTGGGACCCACAACGGTTCTACAACGACCCGAGCTATTATTTGTCGAAGACCCTGGTGCGGCCCTACCGGGTCGGCATGGCCTGCGCCTTTTGCCATGTCAGCGCCAACCCCGACAAGCCGCCGGCGACCCCCGATGCGCCCGCCTGGGCCAATCTGAGCTCGACCGCCGGCGCGCAGTATTTCTGGGTTGACCGCATCCTCGCGTGGAACGCCGATCCGTCGAATTTCCTGTTCCAGGTATTGCACACCTCGCGTCCGGGCTCGCTCGACACCTCGCTGGTCTCTACGGACAATATCAACAACCCCCGCACAATGAACGCGATCTACGATTTGCTGCCGCGGCTGGAGCTGGCGCGGCGCTGGGGACGCGAGACGCTCGGATCAGATAATCTCGCCAACAAGCAGTTCAACGACTTTGTGCAAAGCGGCCCGTTGACCCAGTTCTTCCAGCCTCCGAATACGGTCTGGACCCCGCATGTGCTGAAGGACGGCTCCGACGCGGTTGGAGCGCTCGGCGCCTTGAACCGGGTCTATCTGAATATCGGGCTCTTCAGCGAGGAATGGCTGCGCCATTTCAATCCGATCCTCGGCGGCAAGACCGTGACCCCGATCGCGATCACGACGGCGCGCAAGAATTCGTCCTATTGGCAGGCGACCGAGATGCAGACGCCGGACATGGCGCTGTTCCTCGTAAAGGCATCCACTCCACACAAGCTGGCCGATGCGCCCGGCGGCAGCGCCTATCTGAACGATGCGGCGGCACTAGTGCAGCAAGGAAAGCTCGTCTTCGCCGACAATTGCGCGATGTGCCATTCGAGCAAGGCGCCCGCACCACCCGCCAACGCCGATCTCGGCACCTGCATCGGGCCCAATTATCTCCAATGCTGGAACCGCTATTGGGCGTGGAGCCACACCGATGCATTCCGCAGCCAGATGCGCCCGATTGTCGAAGCGAAGGATTTTCTCGACGACAATTATCTGTCGAATGACGCGCGCGTTCCGGTGACGTTGCTGCAGACCAATGCCTGCAGCCCATTGGCGACCAATGCCATCGCCGGCAATATCTGGGACAATTTCTCGTCGGCCTCGTACAAATCGCTGCCCGCGGTCGGCACGATCACGGTCTACGACCCGTTCACCGGCAAGCCGCAACCGTACAAGATGCCGGGCGGTGGGCGCGGCTACACAAGGGTACCGTCGCTGATCAGCCTGTGGGCAACGGCCCCTTATCTTTTGAACAACAGCGTCGGCAAATTCGAGGCGAGCCCGTCGGTCGCCTCGCGCATGGCGTCATTCAAGGATTCGATCACCCAAATGCTGTGGCCCGACAAGCGCGACAAGGACCCGGTGCTCGGCAACAAGGTGCCGGGGGTCATCGACCGCACCACGGCGACGAGCTGGCTGCGCATTCCGACCGGCTATCTGCCCGATGTGATCCGGAAGTCGCAAAAGGTGCTGAACCTTGCCGTCCCGGTGTTTGACCAGAAAGGGATCGAGATCGGCCCGATCCCAAAGGGCACCCCGGTCGATCTCCTGGCTAATTTTGATCCGCTGCCGCCGGACGGCGCCGATCTGAAGCAGCGCCTGGCTCATGACGAAGAGGTCGTCGCCGTCGTCTTCAAGCTGGTGCACGATCTGCGCGCGCTGCCCAAAAACGCGACCGACGACGAGGCCCGCCAGGTCTTTTCCAATGCCGGCGAGCAATTGTTCGCGCTCAGCAAATGCCCGGACTATGTCGTCAACCGCGGCCATTATTTCGGCTCGCATCTCAGTGACGCCGACAAGAACGCGCTGATCGCCTACCTCAAGACGTTTTGAGCCGCCGATGAGCACCGGGACGAGCCAGCCCAGCAACAGGTTCGATTACATCGTCGTCGGCTCCGGTCCGGGCGGCGGCACTCTGGCGGCGCGGCTGGCGGAGGCCGGGCGGCACGTGCTGCTGCTCGAGGCCGGCGGCGATCCACGTCTGTTGTCCGGCAGCAACGACGACCAGCCAGGGATCGACCGGCTACCCGACGATTACGATGTGCCAGCCTTTCACGGGTTCGCATCCGAGAACGATGCGCTGCGCTGGGACTTTTTTGTGCGCCATTACGCCGACGACGCGATGCAGGCGAAGGACCCGAAATATGTCCGCGACTATCGCGGCCAGCGGGTTGATGGTGTGCTCTATCCGCGCGCCGGCACCTTGGGCGGCTGCACCGCCCACAATGCGATGATCTTTGTCTATCCGCACAATGCCGATTGGGACGGCATCGCGGCGCTGACCGGCGATGCGTCGTGGCGTGCGGACGCGATGCGCCAGTATTTCGAGCGGTTGGAGAACTGCCGATACCGCCCGATCGAGCGCTGGCTCGCCAAGGCTGGTGACAACCCGTCGCGCCACGGCTGGAATGGCTGGCTCGATGTCGAGACGGCGATCCCGAAGGCGGCTCTCGGCGATTTCGGGCTCGTCGAAGTGCTGCTGCATTCGGCGGCCGACGCATTCGAGGATTTGGGCCAGCCGATCGAGCGCCTGTTGCGGCTGGCCGAATCAAAGGCCGATCCGAACGACTGGCGGCTCGTTACCGCCAATGCGAGCGGCGTGCGCTATACACCGCTGACGACGCGCGGGCATCACCGCAACGGCGCGCGCGAACGGCTGATCGAGACCGCGGCGAAATACCCGGACCGGCTGCACATCGAGCTCGATGCGTTGGTGACACGCGTGCTGCTCGACGACAGCAACCGTGCGACCGGTGTCGAATATCTGAAGGGCGCGCGGCTCTATCGCGCCCACGGTCAGCCGGCGACCGGGCCGGGCGCGCCGATGCGGGCCGACGCATCGCGCGAAGTTATCCTCTGCGGCGGCGCCTTCAACACGCCGCAATTGCTGATGCTGTCCGGGATCGGGCCACGCGCGGTGCTGGAGCCGCTCGGCATACCGCTGCGGATCGAACTGCCCGGGGTCGGCAAAAATCTGCAGGACCGCTACGAGATCGGCGTCGTCAACCGAATGAATTTCGACCGCTGGGAAATCCTCAAAGGCGCCACCTTCAGCCGCGGCGATCCGCAATACCGCGAGTGGGCGGCGGGTGATGATGGCGTCTATGCCAGCAATGGCGCGGTGCTGGCGACGATCCTCAAATCATTTCCCGAGCGGCCGCTGCCCGATTTGTTCTGCTTTGCGCTGCTCGGCCTGTTCGGCGGCTATTTCCCGGGCTATTCGTCGCTCGAACTAAAGAAGCCCAATTATCTGACCTGGGCCATCCTGAAGGCGCACACCGAGAACCGCGCCGGCGAGGTCCGGCTGCGCTCGGCCGACCCGCGCGACACGCCGCTTGTCGATTTCCATTATTTCGCGGAAGGCAGCGACCAGGCCGGCGACGATCTCGCCTCGGTCGTGGCCGGCATCCGCTTTGTGCGCAAATTGACCAAGGGGCTCGAGGAACGTGGGTTGATCGCGGCCGAGGAGCAGCCGGGTGACGCGATGCAAAGCGACGATGAGCTGAAGGAATTCGTTCGCACCCACGCGTGGGGCCACCACGCCTCGTGCAGCTGCGCGATCGGGCCACGCGCAGCGGAGGGTGTGCTCGACGGTGCTTTTCGCGTGCATGGCGCGCAAGGGCTGCGGGTCGTCGATGCTTCAGCCTTTCCGCGCATCCCTGGGTTTTTCATCGCCAGCGCGATCTATATGATTGGCGAAAAGGCGGCCGATGAGATCCTCGCCGGGTGACCGGCGCTGCCGCATCTGCGGACCTGGTGGCCAGCCCCGCCGGCCTTCCTGTAAGCTCCCCACAGCGACCGCGAACCAAAGGGAGGGAGGGAGCCATGGCGCTCGAGGTCAGGCGGATTGTCACCGGGCACGATGCGAACGGCAACGCCGTGGTCGCTACGGACGAGCGGCTCACCGCGGTGCCTCGCCTCAACCGCCCGCATATCGCGGGTTGCGAGATCTGGTCCACCGACCGGATGCCGGCCGACAATTCGGCCGAAGGTGCCGCCGCGCAGCGCGCCGGCTTTGTGAAGCGCTACAATTATGTCGGCACCGGCCAGGGCACGGTGATCCGGGTTACCGAATTCGCCCCAGGTGCTCCCAAATTCATGCACCGCACCGAGACCGTCGATTACGCGATTCTGCTCAAGGGTGAGTGCGATCTCGAATTCGACAGCGGCGAGATCGTGCATATGAAGCAGGGCGACATCTGCGTGCAGCGCGGCACGATGCATGCGTGGGTCAATAACGGGTCGGCGCCGGCGGTGTTCGCGTTCGTCCTGATCGATGCCGAACCGGCCCAGGCCGGCGGCCAAGCGCTCACCACGCATTATCCGGCGCCATGACGGCGCGCACGCTATCGATCGCCGGCACCAGCCTCGATCTGGTCGAGCGCGGCGCCGGGCGGCCATTGCTGTTTCTGCATGACGGCGAGGGGCTCGCACCCGAGCGGCCGTGGCTCGCTCTCCTCGCCCGCCATTACCGGGTGATCGCACCCTCTCATCCGGGCTGGGGCAATTCCCCGCTGATCGACGGCATCGGCGAGATCGGCGACCTCGCCTATCTCTACCTCGATCTTGCCGCGGCACTCGGTCTCGATGATGCCATCCTGGTCGGGGCGGGTTTTGGCGGCTGGGTCGCGGCCGAGATCATGGTTCGCTCGACCGCGCGGTTTTCTCGCCTCGTCCTGGTCAATCCTCTCGGCGTCAAATTCGCCGGCCGCGAGGAGCGCGACATCGCCGATATGCACGCCGTGCCTTATGATGAATACCTCAAGCTCGCCTGGGCCGATCCAAAGAAGGGCGAGACCGATTTCGCCCAACTGCCGGACAGCGCGCTCGCCGCGATCGCCCGCGGCCGAGAATCTTTCGCGCTTTATGGCTGGAAGCCCTACATGTACAATCCACGGCTGAAGCGCTGGTTGCACCGGATCGACCGCCCGACCTTGCTGCTGTGGGGGGCCGAGGACCGGATCGTCACGCCGGTCTATGGTGAGAACTGGCGCCAGGCACTCCCCGATGCCCGGCTCGAGCTGATCGCCGATGCCGGCCATTTCCCCTACTGGGAGCAACCTGAAGCCTTTGTCGAAAAGCTCACCGCCTTCGTCGCGGGCAATCGCTGAGGGGAGGACCCGATGCGCGTCTGGTATTTTTCGGAAATGGCCTATCACCCGGCCTGGCAGGAGGGGTTGTCGCGCGGCTCGCTGCGCGTTGTCCTGCCGAACCGCAATTACGATCCGCAGATCGGCCACCAATTGCTGAACCGCTATCTCGACGAGTTCGCGCTGTGCGACGAGGTCGGTCTCGACATCATGGTCAACGAGCACCACTCGACCGCGACCTGCTCGACCGTCTCGGTGCCGATGGCGCTCGCGATCATCGCCCGTGAGACCAAGCGCTCGCGGCTCTTGTCGCTCGGCACGCCGATCGCCAACCGGCCCGACCCGGTGCGGGTCGCCGAGGAGATGGCCTGGCTCGACGTCTTGTCAGGCGGTCGGCTGGAGATGGGGCTCGTCAAGGGTGCGGCCTATGAGATCGCACCGGCCAACAGCAACCCAGCCAATCTGATGCGTCGCTATTGGGAGGCGCACGATCTGATCCTGAAGGCGCTGTCGACGACCGACGGGCCGTTCAATTGGGAGGGCGAATTCTTTCACTACCGCAATGTCAACATCTGGCCGCGGCCGCTGCAGCAGCCCACACCTCCCGTGTGGATGACCGGGGTCAGCGTCGAGACCGGCCGGATGGCCGGCGAGCACGGGCACGTCGTCGGCACGCTCTTGTCGGGCCATGTCGCCGGGCCATTGTTCGCCGCCTATCGCCAGCGCGCGCAGGAGCTGGGCCGGACCGCCGGCCCCGACCGCTTCGCCTATGCCGCCGTTGTCGGTGTCGGCGCGACGCGCGAAGAGGGGCGCCGTCGTGCCAATCTCGCCGCTGATTATGTGCGCACCTCACCGGTGGTCGCCGAGCCCTTCACCAACCCGCCCGGCTACAACTCGCTCGGTGCCAATGTCGCGATGCTGAAGGCCGACGGCAAGCGCACCGGCTTTGTCCGCGACCGCGACGGCAACCCGATTGATCACACGACGGCGACCCTCGATCAGCTGATGGATGGCGCCACCGTCTTCGCCGGCACGCCCGACGATGTCTATGACCAGATCAAGGCGCTGAACGACCGGGTCGGCGGCTTTGGCCATCTGTTGTTTTTTGGCCAGGGCGGCTATCTCGACCATGCCGACACGGTGGCCAACATCACATTGTTTGGCAAAGAGGTCATGCCGCGGCTGCGCGAGCTGAACCCCGAGCCGGCCAAGACCGCCCCGGTCACTGGCATAGCCGCCGCCGCGGCGCAGTAGGGGGCCGGCAATGCCGAGCCTGCACCCGCAGCCGAGCCTTCACCCGCAAATCGTCCAGGTGCTCGAGGCGATGGCCAAGGCCGAGCTGACGCCGATCGAGGCGATGACTCCGGCAGAGGCGCGCGCCCAGATGGAAGCGACGGCGAGTTCGCGCAAGGCCGAGCCGCTGCCGGTGGCCCGGGTCGAGGACCGGTCAATTCCCGGCCCCGAAGGGCAGATGCGGCTGCGGCTCTACACC
>JBOHME010000062.1:0-25891 GCA_050729795.1 Allostellaceae bacterium
GTCCGGTTGCGGGCGGCCCCGCCGCCGGCGATGGCGCGGCCGGCATCGCACCCGCCGGCGGCCCGGCGACCGCGCCGCCCGGAGGCGGCCCGGCGGCGCCCGGAACGATCAGGATTCCGCCGGCGAGAATGCGGTAGGGCGGTGTCAGATGGTTTGCCGCGGCAAGTTCCGACATCGGCACGTGATCGCGATGGGCGATCCCCGAGAGCGTCTGGCCGGGCTGGATGACGACCTCCGCCGGAACCGCGGGCGCTGCCGATTCGCCGCCATTGACCAGCGGCGCCAGCCCGCCGGAGCGCGCGGCGCAACCGGCAAGCGCCAACAGTGCGATGATCGAGCACACGAACCCCGCGCGGCACGCCCCGGCACTGCCCTTTGCCATTTTCCCCCCTTGCGCACTGCGGCGCGCAAGTCCTGCCGGTGCTGGGACCGGCGCTGCTCTTGGTACTCTAAGGCCGGCTCGTGTCAACCTTTGTGCCGGCCGCGCGCGGCACCCCTTCTACCAGCGGGACAAAGCGGACCGGCGCCAACTCCTCGGTCGAAAAGCTGTCTTCGTTGCGGCGAATCCGCAACAATTGCTGATCACGATGATGGGCACCGACCGGCACCACCAGAACCCCGCCCAACGCCAGACCGTCGCACAATGCCTGCGGGATCTGCGGCGCTGCCGCGGTGACGATGACCCGGTCGTAGGGACGCTGCTCGGGCCAGCCCTTGGCGCCGTCGCCGAGCCGGCAGACGATGTTGTGCAAGCCCAGCCCATCCAGCCGGCGCTCGGCGGCGCGCAGCAATTCGCGGTGGCGCTCGATCGAAAAAACCCGGCGTGCGAGGCGCGCGAGGATCGCGGTCTGGTAGCCCGAGCCGGTGCCGATTTCGAGCACATTGTGCCGCTCGCCGGCCATCAGCGCCTCGGTCATCAAGGCCACGACATAGGGCTGGCTGATCGTCTGGCCCTCGTCTATCGGCAGCGCGACATTCTCGTAGGCGCGATCGGCGAAGGCCGGCGGCACGAACTTGTCGCGCGGGGTCTTCTCGATCGCGCCGAGGACGCGCGGATCGGCGATCCCGGCACCGCGCAATTCCATCAGCAGCCGCAGCTTTTTTTGCAGCAGCCCGGTCTCACCGGCAATTTCGGCCTTCACTCGCTCAGCCATCGGCATGGCTCAATCGGGTTGCTCGATCAGGTCCTGCCCCCCCATATACGGGTGCAGTGCCGGCGGGATCACCACCGAGCCGTCGGCGCGCTGCCCGTTTTCGAGGATTGCGATCAGGGTTCGGCCGACCGCCAGCCCCGAACCGTTCAGCGTGTGCACCGGCCGCGTCCCGCGGGCTTCGGCCGGGCGATAGCGCGCCTTCATCCGCAGCGCCTGGAACGCGCCGCAATTGGAGCAGCTCGAAATTTCGCGATAAGCGCCCTGTCCTGGCAGCCACACTTCGAGATCGTAGGTCTTTTGCGCGGCGAACCCCATGTCGCCGGCCGACAGCAGCATGACCCGGTAGGCGAGGCCCAGGCGCTTGAGCACCTCTTCGGCGCAGGCGGTCATGCGCTCGTGCTCGGCCGCCGATTGTTCGGGTGTCGTCACCGAGATCAGCTCGACCTTGTAGAACTGATGCTGACGGATCATGCCGCGGGTGTCCTTGCCGGCCGCGCCGGCCTCTGCGCGAAAGCTCGGCGTCCAGGCGGTCAGCCGCAGCGGCAATTCGCGCTCGTCGAGGATTTCGTCGGCGACAAGGTTCGCAAGCGGCACCTCGGCGGTCGGAATCAGCCAGAGGCCATCGGTCGTGCGAAACAGATCCTCGGCGAATTTCGGCAATTGTCCGGTGCCGAACACCGCTTCGTCGCGCACCAGCAATGGCGGCGAGACCTCCTCGTAGCCGAACTCCCGCGTATGCAATTCGAGCATGAACTGGGCAAGCGCGCGCTCCAGACGGGCGAGATCGCGGCGCAGCACGACAAAGCGCGAGCCGGAAAGCCTGCCGGCGCGCGCAAAATCCATCATCCCGAGACGCTCGCCGATCGTCTCGTGCGAATAGGCCTCGAAATTGAAGCACGGCAGCTCGCCGTGGCGCCGGATCAGCAGATTTGCGGTCTCGTCGGCACCATCAGGGACCTCTTCGGCGGGCAGGTTCGGCAACCCCGCGAGCAGCTCGTCGATTTCGTCGCGCAGCCGCGCGCCTTCGGCTCCGGCTGCGGTCTCCGCGTCCCTGTCTTCGGCAACCTGCCGCAGGAGGGATGCGGTGTCCTCGCCGCGCCGTTTGGCTGCCCCGATGTCGCGAGAGACCCGGTTGCGCCGAGCCTGCATTTCCTGTGCTCGGGTTTCAGCGCCGCGCCAGGCCCGATCGAGCGCCAGCACCTCCTCGGCGGCGGGAGGGAGGCCGCGGCGGGCGAGACCGCGATCGAATTCCGCCGGGTGATCGCGGATCCATCTGATGTCGTGCATGGGCCGGACTAAAACACAAACGGAACAGCGCCGATATAGAACGCCGCGGCCGGCGCGTCCATCGGATGTCTCGGCGGATGTCCCCGCGGGATCGCCGAAATACTTGGCGCGAGGCGGCCGCCGCGCGATCCTGCGGTCACCATGGGGCCAATTTGCCATACCAAATCCGGCAACGGCAAAACGCCTGACAAATCCGGGAGGAAGCGATGCTGGGACTGATGTCGGAGCGGCCGCTGTTGATCTCGTCGATCATCGCCCATGCCGCGGCCTATCACGGCGATGTCGAAACCGTCTCGCGCACGCTCGAAGGTCCGATCCACCGCTATACCTATCGGGAGGCTGAACGGCGCGCCCGAAAGCTCGCCCGCGCGCTGTTGCGGCTCGGGGTCGAGCCCGGCGATCGGATTGCCACCCTCGCCTGGAATACGTTTCGCCATTTCGAGCTCTATTACGCGATCTCGGGCATCGGAGCGGTGTGCCACACGGTCAACCCCAGGCTGTTTGACGATCAGATCGTCTACATCATAAACCACGCCGGCGACCGCCTGTTGTTTGTCGACACGACGTTTCTGCCGCTGGTCGCGCGCCTCGCTCCGCACCTGCCGACCGATTGCCGGATCGTGCCGATGACCGGCCCCGAGACCGCTGCGCCGACCGGGCTGCCGGTTTTGCCGTGCTACGAAGAGCTGGTCGCGGCCGAGCCCGGCGAGTTCCTCTGGCCCGAATTCGACGAGCGCACCGCCGCGGCGCTCTGCTACACCTCGGGGACGACCGGCAATCCCAAGGGCGCGCTCTACAGCCACCGCTCGACGGTGCTGCATGCGATGGCGATTTCGCTGCCCGATGCAATTTCGATCTCTGCCGGCGACGTCGTATGCCCGGTTGTGCCGCTGTTCCACGCCTGCGGCTGGGGGATTCCTTATGCCGCACCGATGAACGGGGCGAAGCTGGTGTTGCCTGGCCCGCGGCTGGATGGCGAGAGCCTGCATCAGCTGTTCGAGGCTGAAGGAGTGACCTATGCGCTCGGCGTGCCGACCGTGTGGCTCGGCTTTGAGGCCTATCTGGCGGCGTCGGGCGCACGCTGCACCAGTCTTCGGCGGGTGTTATCGGGTGGATCGGCGGTGCCGCCCTCGATGATCGAAGCCTTCCAGCGCCACGGCATCGACGTACGCCAAGGTTGGGGGATGACCGAGATGAGCCCGCTCGGCACGACCGCGGCGCTGAAGGCGAAACATAGGGCGCTCGATCGGCAGGCGCAGAACGCGGTCAGGACCAGGCAGGGACGGCCGGTTTACGGCGTCGAGATGAAGCTCGTCGGCGATGCAGGGGAGGTTCAGCCGCATGACGGCGCCTCGATGGGTGAGCTGTTGGTGCGCGGGCCGTGGATCGTCAGCGGCTATTTCGCCAACGCAGCGGCGACGACGGCCGCAGTCGAGCCCGACGGCTGGTTTCATACCGGCGATATGGCGGTGATCGATGCCGACGGCTATTTGCAGATCACCGACCGCAGAAAGGACGTGATCAAATCCGGTGGCGAATGGATCAGCTCGATCGATCTCGAAAACGCCGCGGTCGCCCATGCGGATGTCGCCGAGGCCGCGGTCATCGCCTTGCCCGACGAGCGTTGGGGCGAGCGGCCGTTGCTGATCGTGATGCCGCGCCCGGGCTGCCGGCCCGAGGGCGAGGCGCTGATCGCACTCCTGTCCCGCCAATTCCCGAAATGGATGCTGCCGGACGCGGTCGTGTATATCGACGAGATGCCGCACACCGCCACCGGCAAGATCATGAAGACTCGACTGCGTGAAATATTCGGGGAGCATAAAGTTCCGCAGCCGCAACCCGAGTGAACCTCGCCCTTGATAGTGCTCGCTTACGCCAAATCCCCGAGAACCAAGATTTTCGGCTCCCTGATCTGACGACGACGACCCCGCGGCAGGGCTTGTAAAATAGCCGCGGATCCCCACATTGGTTACCGTCGACTTCTTCATCGCTCGGCCTGCTCTCCAAGCGCAATCGAGCGCCGGACCTGCTTCCCGTCCAGTGTCGTCGTTTGACCCGACCGCTCGCTTTGGGCGGCGGCTATCTCTTGCTCCTGTGAAGGAAGACAATGGCGCTCGGGACCGTGCAGTGGTTCAATTCCCAAAAGAGCCGCGGCTTGATTCAGCCGGAAGACGGCGCGAAGGATGTGCCTGTGCGCATCTCTGCAGTCGAGCGCTCTCTCATTGGCGCTCTGCATGCGGGCCAGCGGCAGAGCTTCGAGCTGGAACGCGGCAGCCAAGGCAAAACTTCCGCGGTCGATCTGCGGCGAGTCTAGCTGTCCGCGGGGAAGCCGGCGGTGCGGCTCTTTTTTTGCCAAGGCCAACGCGGAATTTGCCAAGGCGAACGCGAAGCAATCATGGACGGCCCAGGCTATGCAGGTTTTCGTACGCAACAACGACATCAATGCCGCGCTGCGCGTCTTGAAGAAGAAGATGCAGCGCGAGGGCACGTTCCGCGAGATGAAGCGGCGTCGGGCCTACGAAAAGCCATCCGAGCGCCGCGTGCGTGAACTGGGAGAAGCCATCCGCCGCCACCGCAAGATGCTGCGCAAGCGCCTTGAACGCGAAGGCTACTGATCAGAAGGAGTGCGGATGGCAGCCCATAAATTCGCGGTCGGGCAAAAGGTCCACTTCTCGCCCGATCGACTGCAGCTTCGTTCCGGTCGGGGCTGGTTTAAAATTGTTCGCTTGCTGCCCGAAGCCGCCAGCGTGCTGCAATATCAGGTAAAGAGCCAGATCGATGGTCACGAGCGCGTGGTTCGCGAGGACCAGCTGGCCAGGTCATGAAGGCAGCCCCCCGATGCCGACTATTTCCTTGAAGGTTACGCGTCCGCCGCCCACCGACGGTCGTCACCGTCAGCCGGAAGTTGTCAAACCATTGTTGCGTGGTAGCGGCGACACCGATTATCTGTGCGGCAATTGCGGGGCGGTCATCGCTTCGGGCATGGGTCCGACACAGCGGGTAAACGTCGATGTTGTGACCTGCTCTACTTGCGGCGCGGAAAACAAGTTCCCGCTCAACCTCCTGGGGTAACGGTTGACGGAGAGATCCTACCGGGATCGCAACAAATCGAGTGCATAAGGACGATGCTGAAAACGCACCCTCACGCCGCGGCGACATATCGCGTGATCCGGCTTGCAGACGGCTCGTTCGGCGTCGAGGTCAATATCCCCGACAGCCATCCCACAACCGTCACCAGCTTTTCCACCGCAATCGACGCCGAGGCGTGGATCACCGAGCACCAGCGCCGCGTGCAATCGCAAAACCCATCCAATGGCTGGTTCCGCAATTCGAGCCGGCACCGCAGGTAACCACGCTGCCGCGTTTCCTCGTATCGACGCGTTGGGCGTATCGACGCGTTGATATCGGGCCGCCCATTCCCCATCCTTGGCGAATGATCCCCATCGTTCGTTTCGCGCCGTCGCCGACCGGATTTCTGCATATCGGCGGGGCCCGCACCGCGCTCTTCAACTGGCTCTTCGCCCGCCATCACGGCGGCACGTTCCGGTTGCGCATCGAGGATACCGACCGGGTGCGCTCGACCCCCGAAGCGGTCGGCGCGATCATCGACGGGCTTTCCTGGCTCGGCCTCGAATGGGATGGCGAGGTCGTCCATCAATTCGATCGCGCCCCGCGCCATGCCGAGGTCGCGCGCCAATTGTTGCAGGCCGGCCGCGCCTATCGCTGCTATCTGAGCCCGGCGGAGTTGGAGGCGATGCGCAAACAGGCGCTCGCCGAGAAGCGGTCGTTGCGCATTGTCAGCCCGTGGCGTGATCGCGGTCCGGCCGAGGCGCCCTCCGATATGCCGCCGGTGATCCGCCTGAAGGCACCGCAAACCGGGGCCACGACGATCCACGATCGGGTGCAGGGCGAAGTCACGGTCGCCAACGCCGAGCTCGATGATCTGATTATTCTGCGCGCCGACGACACGCCGACCTACAACCTATCAGTCGTCGTCGACGATCACGACATGGGCATATCCCATGTGATCCGCGGCGACGATCATCTGAACAACGCCTTTCGCCAGACCGAGATTTACCGGGCGCTCGACTGGCCGGTGCCGGAATTCGCCCACATCCCACTGATCCACGACGCGAGCGGCGCCAAGATGTCGAAGCGGCGCGGCACGGTCGCGGTGGACGCCTATCGCGAGCAAGGCTATCTGCCCGAGGCGATGCGCAACTACCTATTGCGCCTCGGCTGGAGCCATGGTGACGACGAGATCATCTCGACCGAGGCAGCGACCAAGCTGTTCGATCTCGACGCAGTCGGTCGCGCCCCGTCCCGCTTCGACTTCGCCAAGCTCGACAATCTGAACGGCTACTATATCCGCACAGCCGACACTGCCCGTTTGGTCACGCTCGTCACCGAGCGGCTCGAAGCGGTCATCGGCCGGACTCTTAGCGACGATTTGCGCGAGCGCCTGCGCCGCGCGATGCCCGAGTTGAAGCTGCGTCCGAAGACCCTCGCCGAACTCGCCGCCAACGCCGGCTTTCTGGTCGCCCGGCGTCCGATTGCCGCTGACGCGAAAGCAGCCAGATTGCTGACGTCCGACGCGCAGACCCTGCTGGCGGCGCTCGCCTTGGCGCTGCAGCACAGCGAATGGCGGCCGGATGCGCTCGAACGATGCGTGCGCGATTTCGCCGACACGCACGCGGTCACCCTCGGCGCCGTCGCGCAACCGTTGCGGGCCGCGCTGACCGGCTCGACCGCATCCCCCGGGATTTTCGAAGTCATGTGTGCTCTCGGTCGCGACGAGACATTCGGCCGCATTGCCGATGCCGCGCAGGGGGCTTGACGCAAGCCTCATCTCGCACCTGCGAACGGTTTGCCAAGGCGCCTCGGCGGGTCTATTTTTGCGCCCGCAGCCGGGATTGACCCCGCGGGCATGGCGATGAGAGGTGCATCGATGGACGGGAACAATATGACCACCGGGACCATGACCCTAACGGACAATTCCAACGGCAAATCGATCGAGCTTCCGGTGATCGGCGGCACGGTCGGGCCCAAGGTCATCGATATTCGCAAGCTCTACGCCGAAACCGGGCATTTCACCTACGATCCGGGCTTTATGGCCACTGCCGCCTGCCGCTCCAGCATCACCTATATCGACGGCGACCAGGGCGTGTTGATGTATCGCGGCTATCCGATCCAGGAGCTCGCGGAAAAGAGTGATTTTCTCGAAGTCGCCTATCTGCTCCTCAATGGTGAATTGCCGACCGCGAAGGAAAAGGAGCAGTTCGTCCACGACATCACGCATCACACGATGGTGCACGAGCAGCTGTCGAGCTTTTTCCGAGGCTTCCGGCGCGACGCGCACCCGATGGCGGTGATGTGCGGGGTGGTCGGCGCGCTCTCGGCCTTCTATCACGATTCGACCGACATTCATGACCCCTATCAGCGGATGGTCGCCTCCTATCGCCTGATCGCCAAGATGCCGACGATCGCCGCCATGGCGTACAAGTATTCGCTGGGTCAGCCTTTCATCTATCCGCAGAACTCGCTCGGCTATGCGGAAAATTTTCTGCATATGACCTTCGCCGTGCCGTGTGAGGAATACAAGGTCAACCCGGTGGTGGCGCGGGCGATGGACCGGATCTTCATCCTGCACGCCGACCACGAGCAGAACGCTTCGACAGCGACGGTGCGCAATGCCGGGTCGAGCGGCGCCAACCCGTTTGCCTGTATCGCCGCCGGGATCGCTTCACTGTGGGGCCCGGCCCATGGCGGCGCCAACGAGGCGGTGCTGAAGATGCTCGACCGCATCGGCGACAAATCGCACATCAAGGAATTTCTCGATCACGTCAAGTCAAAGGAAGACAACGAACTGCTGTTCGGTTTTGGCCATCGTGTCTACAAGAACTACGACCCGCGCGCGCATGTGCTGCGCGACAGCTTTCACGAAGTGCTCGCCGAGCTCGGCATCAAGGACGATCCGCTGCTCGAGCTAGCCAAGGAATTGGAAAAGATCGCACTGAACGATGACTATTTCATCAAGCGGCGGCTGTATCCGAACGTCGATTTCTATTCGGGGATCATCCTGAAGGCGATGGGCTTCCCGGTGTCGATGTTCACCGTGCTGTTCGCGATTGCGCGCACGACCGGCTGGGTCGCCCAGTGGACCGAGATGATCGAGGACACCGATGCGAAGCTGATGCGGCCGCGCCAGTTGTTTACCGGCTCCGACCAGAGACATTACCGTCCGGTCCAAGAACGCGACTGAAGCCGCGCGGCAAACCACGATCCGGCGGAGGGATCGTCACAGGGAGGAAGAGATGGCCGAAATCCTGGGCCTGGGCTGCACCCATCGGCCGCTGATGCTGCGCCGCGACGAGGACTGGACGTTTATGATGCGGACCGCCCTCGACGACCCGGACATGCCGGCTGCGGCAAAGGACCCGGCGAGCTGGCCGGCGCCATTGCGCGAAGAGCTCGGCAACGACTGGGGCACGGCCGCGGCCGGACGCGCGCGCGAGGTTTATCGCCGGCATTTTGCCGAGGCCCGCCGCGCGCTGGATGCGTTCCAGCCCGACGTCGTGGTCATGTTTGGCGACGATCAATACGAGAACTTCAAGGAGGATGTCGTCCCGCCTTTTGCCGTGCTCGCCTATGAGGACCGTGAGATCCAGCCCTGGGCGCACCGGCGCACGCCGGCCAACCCTTGGGGCGAGCCGGCGGACAAAACGTTCCGGCTGCGCGGCAACCGCGAGGCCGGCAAGTACCTCGCGAGCGGTCTGATCGAGGCCGGCATCGACATGGCCTATGCCTACAAGCCGCTGCACCACGCGCTCGGCCACGCCTTCGAAAACACGATCCTCTTGCTCGACGACGCGCGGACCGGGTTCGACTATCCGCTACTCCCGATCTCGGTCAATTGCTATGGCCGCCGGGTCAACGCCGCGCGCGGGCTGCGCCTGCCACTGGCGATGCGCGGTCAGATCCGCGATCTCGACCCGCCTTCGCCAAACCCGGCGCGCTGCATGGAAGTGGGCGCCGCCACGGCACGTGTCATGGCCGGGAGCCCGTGGCGCACCGCGATCGTCGCCTCGTCGAGCTGGTCGCACTCGTTCCTGACCGAGAAGAACTGGCAGCTATGGCCCGACGTGCCGGCTGACCGCCATCTCTACGAGGCGCTCGAAAAGGGCGACTACGCCACTTGGCACGGCTATGCCACCGACCAGATCGAGGACAGCGGCCAGCACGAGGTGCTGAACTGGTTCTGCCTCTTGGGCGCGATGGAGGAGCTCGGCCGCAAGCCCGACCGCTCGACGTTTATCGAGACCTGGGCCTTCGTCTCTCCGGTCGTCTTCGCCTATTACCTGCCGTAGTAACGATCATCTTAACCATTTTTAAAGGCCCAACGCTAATACTGCACGTTGGCTTTGGCTGGAGGCTAAAGGCATGCTGGATTGGCTACAGCGAATCTTCCCGCTCGGTCCACAGCAGCAGCTTGCCGAGATAGAGGTTCGAGAACCGTCTCTCGAAGAGCGGCTTGAAAGGATGGTAGGTCGGCTCGGAAACTACAAGAGTCGCTCGCCGACGGACCTAGAGGAGTTAATCGAGGATCTCGACAAAATTATGAACGTGTTGGAAAACATTATCTCGGCTCTTGAAAGCATCGGAGGCGCGGAGAGAGCCAAAAATTTGCGTTTTCGATTGCGGATAAATCGTACCCGTGCCGAGAAGGCCCTTGACGGGCTCAAGAAGGCATCATGACCAATCCCAGGCTTGATAGCCTTGTGCGCGCTTCTGAAAAGCTAAGCGCTGTTACATGGGCTGAATTCTGGAGCATCGTGGTCGGATGCAGTTCTACATTGCAAGAGATAAGTCCAGCACACCGACGACCGTGGCTCTCCCACGTCATTGAGGATCTCTACCGTCAGCAGAACGGATTATGCGCGTTGGGTGGTGAACCGCTTGAACTCGCGGACTGCACTGTCGATCACAAGATCCCGTTCTGCTATGGGGGCGGGAATGAGCGGGCGAACATTCGGCTTACCTGTCTCAAGCACAATCAGGAAAAAGGGCGCAGAGGAGTGGATCCGTGGGACCTACTACGATACTTGGAAGACCGGTATATGAACCGGTGATAGTCCGAACCTGACGTTTGTGACCGTAACCTTCATTCCCGTCATCCCGGCGGAGGCCGGGACCCATGTCAACCATAGGCATCGGCCTTCGCCGGTCTAACAATGTACCGGGTATCTATCAGAATTGCTCCAGCGAGCCCGCACCGATTGTTTTTATCTCCTAGTGCGTGGTCCGGAGAAATTAAATCGGCTTCCTCCTTCGTCTTGCCCGGACTTGATCCGGGCATCCACGTCTTCTCTTCCGACCTGCCGGCAAAGATGTGGACCCCTGGGTCAAGTTCGTGGGAAGCGAGCAGAGAAGCGCTTTCTATACTTAAAGGATCACGCTTTAATCACCCCTGCGGCACCTCCGCGAGCAAACGCCCATAACCCGGCACCTCATCGCCGGTTTTCAGCATGACCAGCATGGCCCAGAACGCGGCCTGGTTGGTCGTCACCACCGGCTTTTTGAACTCGCGCTCCCATTCGGCGATCGAGGCCATGGTCGGGAAATTGCCACCCGGGACGACAAACACCTCGATCTCGGGCCGGTCGATGCGCCGGAACGCATCACGCGCATTCTCCGGGCCGAGTGCGCCGATGGCGTAGGAATCGGTCGCGCCAAACCCCTCGAACGCGACGGTTTCGAGCCCATGCTTGCGGGCGAACAGACTGGCGGCACGCTGGTTGACGGTCTCGGAATAGGGTGACACCAGACCGATCCGCCGCGCGCCCAATGCCCTGACCGCGCGGCCCACGGCCTGCGCCGAGGTGATCGCCGGCACCCCGGCACCGGCACTCATCCGCTTTGTCACATCCTCGTCGTAGTCGTCGACAAAGACGCTGGCCGAGGTCTGCGCCAGGATCACCAGCTCGACCTTGGCCGTGCCAATGAGCCGCGACTGGTAATCGAGATCGTCGTCGCGCGGCGAGGAGAACGGCTCGCCGGGGCGGCTCGTCATCAGCCGTCCGACATGCGCCTGGTAATCGGCCGGGAGCAGCCGGCATTCGATCTCGACCGTCGTGTTGGTCGAGGGGATCAGCACGCCGAAATGGCGGGTCATGGCGCGAGGCCTTTCAAAATCGCGAGACGCGTAAGCGAATGCTAATTGGCAGCCGGCAGCCCTGTCGAGCCCGAGCACGGGAGACCGGGCGGCTCTCCGCAGGCCCAACCGATGATCGACCCGATCGCTTTAGCGACCTCGGCCGCTGTCGGTGCCGGTATTTCGCCGAGCTTGCGGGCGCGCCGCGCCTCCACGGTCGTGATCTTGGCAGGGCGGATGATCGACGGGATCGGCAACCCCACCGCCCGATGATCCGGGATCGGCACGTCGTGGTCCCAGGAGCGGTTTTCAGCAGCGGTGATCATCAGCACCCAGAGCAGTCCAAAGCGGCTCTAAGATCGGCGCGGAAACAACCAGAGCCGGGCGGCGCTCGAACGCCGCTCGGTCGGTGTAGGGGAACGGCACGGAGACAACATCATATCGGCTAAAGGTCGGCATAGCCTTTTCTGTCGGCTTCGGACGCCCACTCGGTAAAGCACGCGAACGGATCATCTCCCTCGGCGGGGGCGCGGACCACCCGGACCTCGCGGTCGTGAATGACAAAGGCAAATTCGTCGCCGGGCTGCAGATTCAGCACCTCGCGCACGGCTTTCGGCAACACCATTTGAGCCTTGACCCCGAGCCGCGCCTTCAGCATCGCATCGGCCATGTCATACCTTTCATACTCTCATACTGTAGGAACATATGACTACGCTGGTGGCGTCACAAGACGCGGTCAGAGCAGCGGTAGACCGCGTCGAACGGGAATAGGGGCTGGAGCCGGCGTTGGCGCTTTGCTAGCGTGCGCGTGACGGTGCACCTCTTTGAAACAAGGGCTACCAAATGAATGATGCGATGAGCTTGGCCGAGCGCGCCGATGCGATCGAGCACAAGATGATGCAGGAGCTCGACCGGACGATTTATGTCAAGTCGCGCCTGTTCAACCTTGCCGATGGCGACATGGGCACACCAAATGGTGCGGCACTGCTGGCACAGAACCCCGGCAAGAAATTCCTGATGGGTGACGATCCGCGCCTGCCGAAAATGCCGGACCAGCCGACCCTCGTCGATTTTTTCAAATACCGCTTTGGCCCGGCCAACCATCTGCTGCAGAGCGCGCGGCATGCGGTGCGCGCCGGCATGGACGAGAAGATCGTGCTCGCCTGTCTGCTGCACGATATCGGCGTCATCGGGTTTATTCGGGCCGATCATGGTTATTG
This sequence comes from Allostellaceae bacterium, assembly GCA_050729795.1. Classification (GTDB taxonomy): domain Bacteria; phylum Pseudomonadota; class Alphaproteobacteria; order ATCC43930; family CGMCC-115725; genus AP-15. The sequence goes on from JBOHME010000062.1 coordinate 12,813, forward strand.
GGGCGCGCAGCTGGTCGAGCCCTATGTTGATCCCGAGGTGAGCTGGGCGATCCGCGCGCATCAGGCATTGCGCTTTTATGCCGACGAGTCGGTTGGCTATTCCTACCCCGAATCCTACGTCAAGAACTTTGGCGCCGACTACAAGCCCGACGCTTATATCGAGGACGATTACAACCGGGCGCGCAATCACAAATGGTACATGACCGCCCGCCTGATCACCGTGCACGACATCTATTCGTTCGATCCCGATGTCGTCGTGAACCTCGAAGACTTCACCGACGTGATCGGCCGCAACTTCAGGCAGCCGAAAGAGGGGCTCGGTTTCGACAACAGCCCGGTCGCCCATATGTGGCGCACCCTGATCCGCCCGACCAAGTTTCTCTGAGCCCGCCGCTCAAACTCAATCGCTTCGCCCTCTTCCGCGCCGCGGCAGAGGGCGAGAGGAGCCCGCGCCGATGGCCGATATCCCGCTCTGCCTGACTTGCGCCGATTACGCGCGGGTGATGCCGCTCGTCACCGGCGATGTTAAACCGGACCAGATCGCGCTGACCGTCATTCATGGCCGCGGCGGATCGTGGGAGATGCGCGCCGAGATGCTGCGCCGGGCGCTCAACGATCCGGAGGTGGACGGCGGCGAGGCGTCGATGGCCGGCCATCTGCGCCGCGTCGCTGGCGGCGATCACAGCCATGTCGCGATCCCGGTCTTTCCATTGCGCAACTTCACCGCGCGCGACCTCTATGTGCGCAAGGGCGGTCCGGTCGGCGGGCCGTCCGATTTGCCCGGCAAGCGTGTGGGCATGTACGATTGGGTCGCCAGCGGCTCGATCTGGTACCGGCATTTCCTGAACTTTATCGGCGTTGCGCCACAGAGCCTCGAATGGTGGATCGGCGACATCGACACGCCACACCCGCCGACCCACGTCTACACCCTGCCGCCCGGCGTACACCCCGCGCCGCCTGGACGCTCGCTGTCGGAGATGCTGATCGCAGGCGAGCTCGATGCGATCTATAGCCCGCCGCGGCCTCGCCGGTACGACCCGGCAAAGGGGCCGATCATCCGTCTCTTTCCCGATATCCGCACGATCGAGCGCGATTATTTCCGCCAGACCGGCTGCTTTCCACCGCAGCACCTGATCATCTTGCGCCGCGCGGTATGGGAGCGGCAGAAATGGGTCGCACGCAGCCTGACCGACGCCTTTATCCAATGCAACGAGGTCTTCGCTGCGGCGCAACGCGAGTTCCCCTATGTCTCGCCATGGCTCGACATCGAGCTCGAAGAGACCGAGGCGCTGATGGGTTCTGATTTCCATCCCTACGGCTTCGAGAAGAACCGCGACGCGGTCAACGTCTTTTGCCGGCAGGCCTTCGACCTCGGCATTGTCGCCCGCGTGGTCACGGCCGAAGAGTATTTTGCCGAGTTCCTGGAGTCATAGTCCACGGGCGATAGTTCTATGGCCTTCAGTTCTTTGGCCGCCGGCCCCGCCGGGGAGCAGGGTGCCTCTTCGCGCGCCCTCATCGAGTTTTCCCCTGCCCCTGGCCTGGACGCGGCACCGCTTGCTCGTCTATCGTAAGCAATCGAAAAACGCCCGGAACGGCGTGAGCTGGGCTACCGGCGGCATGGCTTTCAAGGGAGGGCGAAGATGGCGGAATACAAGCTGATCTCGGCGGATTCGCATGTCAGCGAGCCGCCCGATCTGTGGAGCGCGCGGGTCGACAAAAAATACCGCGAGCGGGCGCCGCAGCTGATGGTCAACCCACCGGGCAAGGAAGGTGCCTATTTCCATTACGAAGGTTTTGCGCCGCACCCGATCGGCATCGGTCTCGGCGCCGGCAAGAGCCCGGAAGAGTTGAAGGAGTTTCTGACCAAGGCCACCTATGCCGATGCGCGACCCGGCGGCTGGGACCCGGCTGAGCGGCAAAAGGACAATGCGAGAGACGGGGTCGAGGCCGACGTGCTCTACACGACACTCGGCTTCCGCATCTTCTGGCTGAAGGATCCGGGGCTGCAGGCCGATTGCTTCCGAGTCTACAATGACTGGCTCGCCGAATTTGTCAGCTACGACCAGCGGCACATGGCCGGGCTGCCGATGATCTCGCTGTACGATCCGAAAGCGGGGGCGCACGAGCTCGAACGCTGCGCCAAGATGGGGTTGAAGGGTGCCATGATCTGGTGCTCGCCGCCGGAGGATCGCCCTTACAGCTCGGACATCTACGATCCGTTCTGGGCGGCGGCGCAGGAATTGAAGATGCCGGTCAGCCTGCACGCGATCACCGGCATGGGCATGGAGAGCCAGTACAATTGGGGCGAGCGCTATATGCGGGCGACGGTGCTGTCGCACGAGGTGGAGAAGTCGTTCAGCGTCCTGATCTTCTCGGGCGTGCTCGACCGTTTTCCGGAGCTGCAGATCGTCTCGGCCGAGAACAATATCGGCTGGCTGCCCTACTACCTGCAGCGCATGGACCGCGCCTTTGAGCGGCAGCGCATCTCCGCCGGCTTTACCAACAAGCTGAAGCCCAGCGAATATTTCCGGCGGCAGATGTGGGCGACCTATATCGACGATTTTGTCGGCGTCGCCAACCGCAATTTCATCGGTGTCGACCGGCTGATGTGGTCATCCGATTACCCGCACCAAGCCTCGACCTGGCCGCACTCGCAGGAGGTGGTGGCGCGCGACTTCAAGGATGCCAGCGCCGAGGACCGCTTCAAGATCACCCGCGCCAACGCCGCCCGGCTCTACGGGTTTGACGCCTGAGCCCGGCCGTCCGATCCCGGCTGATCGTGCATCAGCCGGGATCGAGGGCCAGTTGCTCGCCTTGTTAAATCGGTTCCGGCGTTAATCGGTTCCGGCGGATTGGACCGGCCGGGTCAGGAACGGCGCGGTTGTGACATTGCTGCCCTTGACCGAGGTGCAGCCGCGCGCTCCGGGGCCGTTGGCGCAGCCCCAGTAATTCTGCGTCGCATCGACCACGGACTTGCCGAGATTGTCGAGACCGACAGCGTTGCGCCCGACGAGATTGTTCAGATGGGCGACGACGACATCCCCCGTCCCGACGGCATTGTTGATCGCGATGTCGACCGCCTCGTTCTCGATCTGGTTGAGCGTGATCAGGATACCGGTTGCCGTCGTCGTCCCCAACAGGCTGATGCCGGTTGGCCCGGTGGTTCCGACATCGGGGTCGGCACCGTTGCCGGCGATGTAGTTTCCGGTGATCACATTGTCCCGCAGGATGATGTTGTGCGTGGGCGCGTGATTGTGCATCGCGACGCCACCCGCGCCATTATCGATCAGGCGATTGCCAACCACGACATTGCCGTAATTCGCGTTGTGCGGGCCCGGCGCGAACAGCCCGACGCCGGCCCCCGAACCCGGCACCTTGATGCCGTTATCGGCTGATTCATTATCGGCGACGGTATTGTCGAAAACGCCGAACGGCGAGGACGACCCGGTCACCGTGGCCGGCGTATGCGAGGCCATCGTGATGCCGCAGTCGTAGACGTTGTAGCGCACCTCGTTGTGCTGAATGACATTGGCGTTGGTCGGACCGGTGTCGTCGCTGAGCAGGATGCCACCGGCGTTGTTCTGGACGGTGTTGTTGATTACGGTCGAATGATCGCTGCCCAACAGGTGGATGCCCTCGCCGCAATCGTCACCTTCATTGGTCTCGAATTCAGGAATGCCGGGGCATTCCCCCTTGGCGATGTCGAGCGCGCGGTCGTTGCCCTGGACGAGATTGGCCCACAGCGTGACGTTCGACGCGTTGAGCGCCAGGATCCCCTCGAAATTGGCGTTCTGCACGGTAAACCCGGTAACCGTCACATTGGTCAGAGTGTTGCTGCCGGGTGTGATCGTGCTGGCGCCGTTGATGCCGTCGATAAAGACGCCGTTCGCAAGCCCCTTGGCGTTGATCACGGTCCAGCCGGCGCCAGCCCCGATCAGCGATACCGGCTGCACGATGTGCACATCCTCGGCATAGCGACCGGGGGCGACATTGATCGTATCGCCGGGTTTGGCGGCGCTGACCGCGGCACCGATCGTCTTGTAGCAGCCCGATTTCGCATTCGGGTTGACGCACAGATTCGCCGCCGCGGCACTGGTCGCCATCAGCCCAAGCCCTACCGTGGCAAAAACGAAATATTGCAAGAATGTACCAAGTCGCCGTTGCATGGATCACCTATTGGTTAACAAAAGCGCACCATTTTATACTTCTCGGCAACACCACGCAACACCGCCGACCGACCTTCTTGGGTCAGTGGTCGTGCCACCTGCTGCCGCCAAACGTCCCCGAGCGGAGCCGGGCCGCGCCGCGCCGCGCCGCGCGATGCGTATTTCCATCCGCGACAAACTGCGCTATCCCGGCACTGGAAGAGTATCGGGGCCGGTGTCCCGCGCGGTCTTCAAAACCGTTGGGGGGCGCGAAGGCGTCTCCGGTAGGTTCGACTCCTGCCTCTTCCGCTCCGCTACCAGCTCAGCAAGCCCGTCAGCGGCCCCCGCGCCAGGGCTCGCACCGGGACATGCCGATGAGGGCGGCGTCGTCGCCACCGCGACGATAGCGGATGATCTCCCGATGGCCGACGGGCGGTCGAAATCGGACCCGAGGTTCGGGTCGCACGCGCGTCATGCGATCGTTATCAGACCCGAGCGGGTCTGCATCCTGTTCAACGCAAGGAGAATGTCATGCCTGAACCCCTCATCCTCCCTCCTCGCCCGCGCCCTGATCCGTAGCTGGTAGGCGCGGGGCGGCGAAAGATCGGGCTTTATTGCGCGGCCCCTTGAGTAGGGTTTGCCTGGCCTGTTGTATTGCGCCAAAAATTGAGCTGCCTTTGCGGATTTTCCTCCTCCATGCCGGTATTCACCCTGTGTGCACATGTGCCACTTGTGGACAAATGCAATTCTCCAGACAGCCAATTCCACAAGGCACGGATTTTGGCCGCGGCCTCGGTGTCCGACGGCGGCTCCATTGCGTGATCGTGTCCCGGGGCCGGTCTTAAGAGCGGATGGCTTTCACGCTCTGGCCATTTTAGCTGCCGAGATTGTCTTTGCCCATGATGACGCTGTCGCCGGCGGCGCTGAGCGCCCAATCCCGGAGCGCGCCGCCACTATTTCGTCGGTGGTGGCGGCATCCGGGTTTCGATGACATTGGGGATCGCGCTCGCGACCGGCGGCTCAGGATAATATTGCGTCGTCTGCTGAACCGAGATTGCCGTTTCCCGCCCGGCGAGGAGCTCGATCAGCTGCAGCGCTTCGTCAAGTCCTGACGAAATGCCGCCGCCGGTAATCCGGTTGCGGTCGATGACGAAACGGGGATGGCCATCCGAAACTAGCACCTGCGGGTGGTAAGTGATCAAATAGGGGATGAAGGCCCAATGGGTCGTCACGTGAAAACCATCCAGCAGCCTCGCCGCGGCGAGCAGCAGCGCGCCCTCGCAAACCGAGCACACCCACCGCGACTGGGCCGCCTGACGCTTCAGGAACCCGAGATAGGCCGATTCTTCGCGCTCGGCGATGATGCGTGCGAGTGATCCCGGCTCGCCGCCGGGCACCCAGAGCGCATCAGCCGGTGTGGGCGAGACCAGACCGGTCGAGACTTGGAAGACGAGGCCGGAGTTGAACCGAACCTCGCCGGGTTTTTCCGCAACGAGGTCAACCTCGAACTTGGCCCAGTGAAACATCTCGCACGGGCCGCACACATCGAGCATGTCGACCTGATCGTAAACCGGGATCACAATCCGCATCGGCGCTCTCCGTCCATCGAGCCACGCCCCTTTTATCGGATCTCGACGGTGACTGGCTGCGCTTGGGCTGCGGTCGCGAGCGCCACCGGTAGCAATCCTGCGCTCTCGCGCGACGGACCGGTCCCGAGCAGGCCGTCGCGCGTATGGACCTCGACCGCGACGGAACCGGGATCGGCGGTCTGCGGCAGCCACAGGTCCGCCGAAACCCGCAGTCTCGTCTGGCAATTGGCGCAGCCGGCCACCTGCCAACGGCTGAGCACCGGCTCGATCCCGATCAACTGTTTTCTACCCTCCAGATCAGCCCAGGTAGCGATCAGAAAGGAGCCGCGGATCTTCGAGCGGTCGATGCCGCCGATATGAACTGTCTTCTGCTCGGATTCGGTAGCCGCCCGCGACGCCATCGGCTGCGGTTCATCCACCGCGATATTGCCGTCGAGCGATCCAGGCCCGTAGGCATAGCCCAGCTGCGACTCGATGTTGATCACATCCGCGGTGGTGAACGGGACGCCATATTCCTTGAAAAAAGGCTCGAGCGGCGTCGTCAGCGACATGGTCGCATCCGGGTCGACGCCGGCCGGCGGCGGGCTGTTCTGCGGATCGTATTTTGCGCCCGGATCGTTGGCATCGATGTCGAGACGGTCGGTCGCGCCATGGCGACGCTGCCAAGTCCAGAACACATAGTCGATAAAGCAGTGGTGAAAATAGAAGATCGGGTCCAGCCCCGCCGTGTCGTTCTCGCCCATGTCGCCGTTCGCGCCGGCGATCGGCGAGGAATCGCCCTGTCCGGGTATGTCGAAGCCACCGACTGCCAGATGAATGCTGTTGTGCGGGCTTTCGAGCGCCACGACGAGCGCCTTGGGGTTCTTGTCGTTCCAATTCGCGGTGCTCGTAGTGTTCGAGAACAGCGTGTAATTGGGCGCATTGAGACAATCGACGAACTTTTGATAAATGAGACCTCTCTGTCTACCACCGACGGTAAAGCTGGTGTTGAGCCAGTTCCTGATATTGTCGTTGAGGAGTGCCGTCCGGATCTCAGGTGTCGGGAACCGGGCGTTGTGAGCTGCGGTCGTGGCGCGGTCGTCCGGCGTGCCAACCAGCCCCGAGAGCGGATAGCGCACCGTCTCGTAGCCCTGGGGCTTGGTATAAAGATGCTCATCGCCGGTCACCGCATCGACGATCGTCGCCGACAGCGCGAAGGAGCGCAGCGGGTTGGCGATCTCCTTTCCGTCGAGCATGAAGGTTTCGTCGGTCAGCGCGCGTGGAATGCCATGCTGACGGCTCCATTCGCTGGTCTCGTCCCAGAACGGCAGCGTCACCGATTCGCAGCCGGGGATGCTGCGCAATGCATTTTCCAGGCGGTAGAGATAGGCGCGATGCCAAGTCGGGAACAATACGGTGCCATGCTGGCAATAGCCGCCCCACCAGGTGGGTGTTTGCGCGCCAGGCCCGCGAAATGGCTCGCCATGAAAGCCGCCGATCATGAAGAAGGACCTAAACTCGTTTGGTCCGAGCTCCTTGATGCCCTTCCACGCGCGCATCAAGTCCTCGAGCTCCTTCTTCTTGCCTGCGTCATAGTCCGCCTGGACATCGACGATCGAACGGCGCACGCGACGACCGGGGGCACTCGCCATGATGATCATTCCTCCGCATATCGCCGGGTATCTGCTCCGGCGATCGTTAGATGGACTGATGCCATAAGGTATCGGCCGGTTCCCATCGACGATAATCTACCGCGCGGAGGTTTCCCGGCTCAATATGGGTTCGCCCGGAAATTAATTGGATTGTTGTCGGGAAGGAGCCTGCCTGGCTTGGCGGAAGGCGGCCGAGCGCGCGGAGCTCGCGCCGGACGATAATGCATACCGGATACCCGAGTGGTGGACGATGCTGAGCGGACACTGGACGTATCGCAGCTATCGCAACCTCACGAAACTGGTCGGCGAGGATCCGCAGGCAGCGCTCGCGCTGATCTTTGCCGAGGGTGTGCTCGAACTTCATCAGTCCGGCGACGGCCGGGTCGAAGGCGGATTAGGCATGGAGACCGGCCATGCGCTGCGGATCACCGGTTCGGTCGCAACGATCGGGAATGGCGTGGGCTTCACGCTGACCGGCGAGGGACTGGACGGGACGGCAACGGTCGGATGGCGCTACGACTATCACGGTATTGTCGGCTATATGTGGCCTAATGGCGTCGATCAGGCGCCGTCATTGCTCGGCACGGTCACCCGGGTGAAGGCGCACGGCCCGAACGCACCGGCCGGCGACACCGCCTCGTTCATCGCCGTCCGTCACGGCGACAACCCGCCACCGCGCACCGCACGGCCGCGGTCGAGCCTGCTGCGGTGATCCCCGGTCATGTTCGCAATAGCGAAGCCTCCCCGCACGCCACGATCAGTTCCGATGGCGCAGCGCTGGCGCGTCGAGCACGTCTTCGCCGCTCAAGCGCGCTTTCGGCTCACTGATTTTTTCACACGAAGTCGATTCCACCGCTGGCCCTTTGGTTATTCTTTCTAATAGATGTCGCGTTGGTGATCGGCCTGGCCTTTACCTTCCTCGGGTCGGAGACGCATGGCAAACCGCTGACGCTGGGAAGGCGGCGCCAGTGCGCGGCCCGGCGATCTCGCATCCGGAGCCGGGCTCCGGGCAAATCATCGGCCGTGTGCGCAGCGGCGTGGTGCGCTGCATGGCGGCGTAAAGGACCGGACGGGCCCGATCGAGCCCTTCGGCGCCGGCGCAACGCATGACCGCTTTCGGACAGGAACCGCCCGTTCGTCAGGCCATCGCAAATGGTAAGGCGCGCCACCGAATGGGGTCCGAACCGAGCGGCCGACCCAGCGCCCCGAGCAATCCCGATGGGCTTCTACAATCCCGATGGGCTTCTAATGTGCGGCTTGGCCTCGGTTGAGGCTCTGAAGCAGCGGGCGAAGCGCATCGAGCTTTGCGCCAAAGCCGCTCCAGTCGCCGGCCTTGAGCTGCTCGATCGCGTGGTCGTAATCGTCGAGCGCCTCGGCCGCGAGATTGCCGGAGGCGGGTGCCGGCGCGGCGGAGGATCCAGCGATCGCGACCACCGGCGTCGCGGGCGCCGCCGCCCCCTGGAACAGTGCCGCCAGCGCCTGCGGCAGTGTGTCAGCCATCACGACGCGGTTCCCATAGGCGGCAATCACACGCTTCAACTCGGGAAGCTGCCCGGTTTCGGCGCGCAAATAAAGCGGCGACACGTAGAGGATCGAGCGCTCGACCGGAATGACCAGCACATCGCCCCGGATCACACGGGAACCCATCTGATTCCACAGCGAGATCTGCTGCGAGATCTCGGTATTCTGATTGATCCGCGCCTCGATCTGGAACGGGCCGTAGACTTGTTTCTCCTTTGGAAACTCATAGACGATGAGCTGGCCGTAATCGGGCGGATCGCAACCGGCCGCGAGCCACGCGATCATGTTCTCGCGCCGATTTGGCACCATCGGCACCATCAGGAAGAACGCAGGTTTCGCCTCCTCGGGCAGACGCATGATCATGTAATACGGCGCCATCGATGTATTGTCGGCATCCTCGACGCCGCCGACGCTGCTGGTTCGGCGAGGAAATTGCCAGAGGTCTTCACGGTTGTAGAACACTTCCGGAGAGCTCATGTGGTAGGCCCGGTACATCTCCGCCTGTATTTGAAACAAATCCTGGGGATAGCGGATATGCTTCCGGAGGTTGGCCGGCATCGCGTTCAGCGGTTTGAAGAGCCCCGGAAAGATCCGGCGGTAGGAGGCGAGCATCGGGTCCTTGGGATCGACATCGTAGAATTCGATCGAGCCATTATAGGCGTCGACCACGATCTTGACCGAATTGCGGATGTAATTGATCTCCGTGCCGGGGATCGATGGCGAATAGGGAAACCAGCTGCTCGTGGTGTAGGCGTCTTGAATCCAATAGAGACGGCCACCGCTGACGACGATATAGGGGTTGCGGTCGAGGCTCAGGAACGGCGCGATCAGGCGTATGCGCTCCCGGATATTGCGATGGAAAAGGGTGCGGCTTGCCGGCGTCAGATAGCTTGAGATCAGGATGTTGGGATCGCCGAAATACCAGGCGAACAGGCTGCGTCGTGCGAGGCTGCCAAGGCCAACGCCGGCGCTGCCCTCGTAGGTCGAGTAGACGTTGTTGCTCCCCTTGGGATAATCGAATTCCTGCATGCCGGTCTTTACGATCACATAGGGCAGCGAACCCTCGCCAAAATAGATGCGCGGCTGATGGATGGCGGGCCCGCCCGAGGCGACGGGCGGCACGTCGCTCTCATAGAAGACCGGCAGCCCTTCGGCGGTCTTTTGCGTGACCGGGGACATCACCACGCCGTTGCCGTGAGTGAACAGCAGATGCAGGTTGACCCAGGTCTGGGCACTCTGCGGCAGTAGACTTGGATCGGTTTCGCGCGCCGACAGCATTACCTGCTGATAGGAGCTGCCGAGCTCGTAGCGGTCGACGTTGACATGGTAGAACCTATAATAAGTACGGATCTCCTGGAGCTGCGCGTACGTGTCCATCAGCGGCCGCGCATCCCACAGCCGCACATTGTCGATGGTCCCACGGTCCGCGTCGAGCGAGTGCAGCGTCAGGTTATACTCAACCGGAAACGGCCGCACGATCACGTGGCGAAGATTGTAGGCCTCCTGCGTCAGCGTGATGTTGTGCCGGAGGTAGGGCGTCTCGAGTGCGAGCTCGCTCGGCTTTACGTAAAAGCGTTCGAATACTGGCGGGATCACCAGCGACAAGGCAATCACGCCGAGAAAAGCAGCAATCGCGGCACCGGGGATCCATTGCGTCTGCCAGCGGACATTAGACCAGCAGGCAAGCGCGGCGCCCGAGGTCAAGCCGATCAGGAGCCAGAGGATCGGAAGATTGACATGGATGTCGGTATAGGCCGCGCCGACGACTACGCCATTATTTCCGTAGAGCAGCTGATAGCGGTCGAGATCGTAGGACCAGGCCTTGAGCGCGAAGAACAGTCCGAGAAGCACCGAGCCATGGATCAGGACAGCGGGAGAGAACTGCCATGGCCGGGCGTCGAAAGAAAAATCGCCGTGGATCCAATAAACCGCGCCGGCCACAAGCGCGCTCAGGACCAGCGTCGCGAACAGCCAATGCAGGAGCGCCAAATAGACCGGCAGCGCGAAGAGATAGAATCCGATGTCGCGGCCGAAGACCGGATCGGTCTGCCCGTAGGGCACGCGGTCGATGAAACGAAGCGCCAAACGCCAATCGCCGAGTTCGCTAAGTGCGATCAGGAACCCGATGACAACTGCCGCGGCCACAATGAGATAGGACCACGCGGAGCGGGACATCAAATCCGCGACCAGGTCGGGATGCACCTGGCCGCCGCGCGTGTCTTGCGGAAAGGCCAGCGAGTGCCAGAGGCTTTGGCGTCTCGCGTAGCGTAGCGCCACAGCTCCCGACACCCACAAGCACAAGCCTGACGCCACGAGGACGAAGAGAAAGACGGCGGTCTTCGCCTCCACGATCGTGCGGAAGACGGTGAAATACCCGACCGAGGAAAACCAGAGCCAATCGACCAGCAGGTTCAACAGCCGCCCGAGGACGACCACCACGACAATGGCGGCGGCGATGATCGCTGCGGTAACGGTCCTCCGCCTCATGGCTGGCTCCGTTCCAACGGGCGTGGCGCGTCGCGAAGGTGCGTGCAACAAGCGTTCACGCCGGTCACAGTACGTTCGAGGGACGTGCCATCCTGCTGATCATGGCTCTTGGGCGAATGGGCGAGCAGTTCGGGACCTTCGCGAGCTTACCCCAACTCGGCGCCGCATGGCACCCCACGATATTGCCGTCCCGATCGGTGATGCTGCTGTGCGCGTGACGACGACAAAGGCGGCAATCTCCGTCTCGCCGATCTGGCGAAACGGAGGCGATCGTGCGGGACCTCCAACCGCACCCGATCGGTAACCGTTACGACGGCACCTCGTCGAGCCGCGCAATCACGTGCTTGGATCGCGGGATTCGGAATTTTGAGCAAGCGAGTGTGAACCAGGTCACGAGTGGTTTGGTCGGCGCGGCCAATTTATCGACGCACTCGCTAGAGGAACGCCGGTAGGCCGACCGGCTATCGGCCTGCTTGTCGCGGCGTTCCGATTAACCTTAACTCGCGTTAGGGGGATACGGCCGATGGCACGCCTTTTCATCAGTCACTCGAGCCGCAACAACGATAAGGCTATCGAGGTTCGCGATTGGCTTGCCGCGAACGGGTGGAAAGACGTCTTCCTCGATCTCGACCCCGCGCGCGGCATCGTCGCCGGCCAGCGCTGGAAGGAAGCCCTGCAGCAGGCCGCCTATCGTTGCGAGGTCGTGCTGGCGCTGGTCTCGGCCGAGTGGCTGGCATCCGGCTGGTGCAAGTCGGAAATCGACGCCGCCCGGCTGATGGGCAAGAAAATCATCGTCGCGCTGATTGGGATCGACAAAAGCCAGGTGCCGCTCGATCTGATCGACGAGCAATTTATCGATCTCCACGGTGACCCGCAGGCCTACCCACGTCTCAAGGAGGGATTGAAACACGCCGGGCTCGACCCGTTGAGCTTCCCCTTCGAGGCAGGCCGTCGGCCCTATCCCGGATTTACTTATTTCGAAGAGCAAGACGCTGCTGTCTTTTTCGGACGAGACGCGCAGATCGTGCGCGGGCTCGACGAGATTCGCAGGCTGGTGCGCACCGGTGTCAGCCGTATGCTCTTCATCCTGGGCGCATCGGGCTCGGGCAAGTCGTCCTTTCTGCGCGCCGGGCTGTGGCCGCGCCTCAAGCGCGACGACCGGGCGTGGCTGCCACTCCCGATCATCCGACCCGAGCGCGCGGTGATATCCGGTACCTACGGTCTCGCCGGGGCATTGCAGCAACTGATCAGCGAGCCGCGATTTGCCCCCGGGGTTCGCCAACGCGGCCTGCCGCGCACTCGCCCCGACATCGAGGACTTGATCAAGACCGAAGGCGGGCTCGTCACGCTCTTCGCTGCCCTGCGCGACATCGGGCAAGTGCCGGGATTGTCTGGCGAAGGTACGTCGATACCGACGATCGTTCTTGCTCTCGATCAGGGCGAGGAATTGTTCAACGAGGAGGGCCGGGACGAAGCCGAATGCTTTGTCCAGATCCTGACGCGTGCGCTGAGAGCCGATCCCGGCACATTGGCGATATTGGCCATGCGCTCGGATTCCTTCCCTTTGGTGCAAGCGCAGCCGACCCTCGCTGCGTTGTCGAAAGACACCTTCACCCTCGACATGATGCTGGAAGGCTCCTACCGCGCGGTGATCGAGGAGCCGGCACGGCTGATCCAGCCAACCCCGCTGCGGATCGATCCGCAGC
>JBOHME010000063.1:0-25843 GCA_050729795.1 Allostellaceae bacterium
GTTGAGCACCAGGCGTGGGCGGTCCTCGGCCTCGGTTGCCGCGTGCACATCCGTCAGCGCGTGCAGCATCGCGCCGATATCGACCGGTGCCAACTCGACCCGGCTCAGTTCGGCATCGAGGCGCGAGGCGTCGGAGATATCGGTGATCAGGCGATCGAGCCGCTCGACATCGTCGAGGATGATCGCCATCAGCCGGCGCTGGGTCGCCGGGTCCTCGACCCGCACGACCGTCTCGACCGCACTCTTCAGCGAGCTCAGCGGGTTCTTGATCTCGTGCGCGACATCGGCCGCGAACCGCTCGATCGCGCTCATCCGCTGCCATAGCGCATCGGTCATTTCCCGCAGCGAGCCGGAGAGATCGCCGATCTCGTCACCGCGCCGGGTGAAATCGGGGATCTCGACACGAGCGCGGCGGCCGCGACCGCGCTCGGCGGCGGCGGCGAGACGGCGGATCGGCCGCGCGATGGTCCCAGCGAGATAGAATGATAGCAGGACGGTGACAAGCAGCGCGACACCAAAAATCCGCAACAGCTCGAGCCGCACCGTGCGCAGCTCCCGCTCGATTTCGCCGCTGCCGCTCGACAGCATCAGCGCACCCAGCACCTCCTTGTAGCGCTGCACCGGGATCGCGACGCTCAGCATCAGCCCGCCAGCCGCCGGATCGCTTCTGATCGCCTCGCCGATCTCGCCGCCCAGGGCCCGGCCGATCTCGGCATAGTCCGAGGCGCGCGGCCGCAGACTTTCGTGATAGACGGGATAGCGCTTGTGCCGGGGCAGCCTGTCGACAAACCAGCCGTAGAGCCTCGCGGCGAGGCTGAAGATCGGACCGTCACCGCCGGGTGGTGGCAATCGGCGCACCTCGACCGCGTCACCCGGCCCGCGCAGGATGCGGCTATCGGCGATCAGCTCGCCCTTCAGATCAAACAGCCGGGCGCGTGTTTTGGTCGGCTTGACGAGCCGCCGCATCATCTGCCGGGCGAGATCGGGCAGCAGGATCTCGCCCTCGTCGGCCGAGTCGAGCACCGCCCCTTCGCCGAGCGCCGCAGCGAAGATTTCGCCCTGCATCCTCAATGATTCGAGCTGCTGCCCAATCAAGCTCGTCTGATATTTGCCGAGATACAGAAATCCACCGGCGAGCAGCGCCAGCGCCAGCACGTTGACCGCCAGAATTCGCAGGGTCAGCGGCGAGAACGGGCGCCGCCGCCCAGCACCCGGCGACCGCCCGCGGCGGCGCGGATCGGGTTCGGCCGGCACCACCGGGCGCAACCCGGGATCGTGGGCGTCGTGCGCCGCTGGCGCCGGCAACGGGACCGCCGGCAACGGGACCGCCGGCGGATCGGCCGCTTCAGCGATCGCGGTATCGGTAGCCGACGCCATAGAGGGTTTCGATCTGCACGAAATCGCCATCGACGGCCTTGAACTTTTTGCGCAGCCGCTTGATGTGGCTGTCGATGGTCCGGTCGTCGACATAGATGTGCTCGCCATAGGCCGCGTCCATCAGCTGATCGCGGTTCTTGACGTGCCCGGGGCGGTGGGCCAGCGATTTGAGGATCAGGAATTCGGTTACCGTCAACTCCACCGGCTCGGCACCCCAGGTGCACAAATGGCGCGCCGGGTCGAGGATCAGCCGGCCCCGCGTGATCACCGGCTCGCCCTGGGGATCGTCGCGCTCGCGCGCGAGCTCGCCGCGCCGGATCAGCGCCCGGATGCGCTCGATCAGCAAGCGCTGCGAAAACGGCTTCTTGATGTAGTCGTCCGCGCCCATGCGCAGACCCAGGAGCTCGTCCACCTCGTCGTCCTTCGAGGTCAGAAAGATCACCGGGATGTGGCTCTGCCGGCGCAGCTGCTCCAACAGCTCCATACCGTCCATGCGCGGCATCTTGATGTCGAGCACGGCCAGATCGACCGGCTGGGCGCCCATCCCCTTCAGCGCCTCGGCCCCGTCGGCATAGCAGCGCACTGTAAAACCCTCGGCCTCGAGCGCGATCGACACCGAGGCCAGGATGTTCCGGTCGTCATCGACAAGCGCAATAGAGTTTGCCACGTTGATCGCTCCCCCGTTAATCTCGCAGCAAGGTCGGCCGGCTGTAGTGCGGCTGCTGTCGCCGTTAAATATGGCGATTTGCCGACCGCGACAAACCCGTCTGCCGAGTTTTTGTTACATGACAACAGGCTTGCATCGCCCCGTTCGGCCGGATCGTCCTCGGTATCTGCTGGCGCAGCGGCAATGCAGCAAGGTTCCGCGATGAGCCGGCTCGCCGCAGACGATGACCTCGGGCTCGCCCGCCGGCTGATCCGGCGCTGCGACCGGGCGGCGCTGGCCACCAGCCTCGGCGGTGCATCCTATGCCTCGCTGGTGCTGGTCGCCGCCGATCTCGATGCCACACCGTTGCTATTGTTGTCCGATCTTGCGCGGCACAGCCGTAACCTCGCTTGCGACCCACGTCTGTCGCTACTGCTTGACGGCACCGAAGGCGACCCCGAACCGCTCGCCGGACCGCGGCTCAGCCTCCTCGGGCAAGCCGAAACGAGCCGCGAGCCGCGGCTCCTGGCGCGCTTTGTCGCACGCCACCCGGCGAGCGCCGCCTATGCCGGCTTTGGCGATTTTCAGCTCTATCGGGTACGGGTCGCGCGCGCTCACCTGGTCGCCGGTTTCGGCCGGATCGCGTGGCTCGACGGCGGCGATCTCTTGGCCGCGGCCGATGTCGGGGCGCTCGCCGCGGCCGAACCGGAACTGCTCGCCGAATTCAACGCCGTGAGCGCGGCGGCGATCGGACACAGAGGTCCTGCTGTCACCGACGAGACCGGCTGGCGGGCCACCGGCCTCGATCCCTGAGGGATCGATCTGCGCAATAAAGCTCGGACGATCCGGCTCGATTTCCCCGCGCCGGTGTTCACTTCGCGAGCGGCTCGCGCCGCGCTCACCCGGCTCGCCCGAGCCGCATCGCGATAACGCCAACGTTGCGCCCGCTTTGACAGGCTCGCCCGGTTGTGGTACGGGCGCCGGCACAGCAGGCGGCGCCGTTTGCCCGATTGCGGACTGCGCGGCAACAGGAGGAAGCGTCAAATGAAAGGGACGATCCGATGACCGGGCTGAAGAGCCGTTTCGGGCTCGACCGGCAGGGCTTGCATCATCTGGGGATCGTGCACTGGAACGCGCCGATGCCGGTTCTTTATGAGCATGCGGTGCGCCGCGGCGAAGGCGAGGTGGTCGCCGGCGGCAGCTTCTCGGTCAATACTGGCGCCTTTACCGGGCGCACCCCCCGTGACAAGTACATCGTCGAGGAGCCGGGCACCAAGGACACGGTGTGGTGGGGCCCGATCAATCAGGCAATTCCGCCCGAATGCTTCGACAGCCTGCACCAGCGCCTGCTCGCCTATCTGCAGGGCCGCGAGCTGTTTGTGCAGGACCTCTACGCCGGCGCCGACCCGGCCTACCGGCTGCCGGTGCGGGTGGTGACCGACAGCGCCTGGCACAGCCTCTTTTCGCGCAACATGTTCATCAGGCCGCCAACCGACGAGCTCGCCGGCTTCGAGCCCGCCTTTACGATCCTGCACGCGCCCAATTTCCGTGCAATTCCCGATGTCGACGGGATCAATTCCGAGGTCTTCATCCTGGTTAATTTCGCCCGCCGCCTGGTGCTGATCGGCGGCACCCGATACGCCGGCGAGATCAAGAAATCGGTGTTCGGCTATTTGAATTTCGTGCTGCCGGCGCGCGGGGTATTGCCAATGCACGCCTCGGCCAATGTCGGACCAAAGGGCGACGCCGCGATCTTCTTCGGGCTGTCCGGCACCGGCAAGACGACGCTGTCGGCGGACGGGTCGCGCACCCTGATCGGCGACGACGAGCATGGCTGGAGCGACCGCGGCCTTTTTAACTTTGAGGGCGGCTGCTACGCCAAGGTCATCCACCTGTCACCGACCGCCGAGCCCGAGATCTACGCGACGATCGGTCGGTTTGGCACCGTGCTCGAAAATGTCGTGATCGATCCGGCGACCCGGTTGCCCGATGTCGATGACGACAGCCTGACCGAGAACACGCGGGCCTGCTACCCGATCGATTTCATCCCCAATGCCGATCCGAAGGGGCTCGGCCCGCATCCGAAGAATGTGGTGCTGCTGACCGCGGACGCGTTCGGGGTCATGCCGCCGATCGCCAAGCTGACGACCGAGCAGGCGATGTACCATTTCCTGTCGGGCTACACCGCGCGCGTCGCCGGTACCGAAAAGGGGCTCGGCAATGCCCCCGAGGCGACCTTTTCGACCTGCTTTGGGGCGCCGTTTATGCCGCGCCACCCAACCGTCTATGCCGAGCTGTTGGGCGAGCGGATCAAGCGTCACGGGGCACAGTGCTGGCTGGTCAACACCGGCTGGTCGGGCGGCACCTATGGGGTCGGCCGGCGCATGCCGATTGCCCATACGCGGGCTTTGCTGCGTGCCGCGCTCGATGGCCGCCTCGCCGCCGCCCCGCTGCGCCGCGAGCCCTATTTCGGCCTCCTGGTGCCCGAAACCTGCCCCGAGGTTCCGGGTGAGATGCTCGACCCGCGGGGCACCTGGTCGGACAAAGCCGCCTATGACGAGACCGCGCGCGAGCTCACCCAGCGCTTCGAAGCCAATTTCAAGGAGTTCGAGCCGTTTGTCGGCGACGAAGTGAAGGAGGTCGCGGTCCGTCGTGCCGCCTGAGTGTGCCCGCGAGTTGGCTGACGCCGGAACGCTGCCCGCTCGCTTCGCGTTCTCGCCATTGCTGGTGCGGGAGCGGAACATGTTGACGATCACCGAGGCGCAGAAGCGCACCGAGGCGTTTCTGACCCGGCAAATGCTCGACGCGCTGGCCGCGGTCGAGTACGAGCTGCCGAGCTTTGATGAGGCGCCGCGCGCGCTCGACCTCACCCAGGCGTCGCGCGCTTTGGTCGAGATCCGGCATGTCCGTGGCGCGTCCGGCGCGACCTACCTGTGCGCGCATTTGATGACGAGCTCGTGATGCAGCTGCAGCTCAATGTCTGTCGGCTCGTCGTGGTCTATCGGGTGCCGGCGCTCGACGCACTTGATGCCGCCACTTTGGCGGTGCGGCTCGAACGCTGGCGCCTCGGGGCCGAGCATGCCGGCTGGAAATTCGGTTGGCGCGACGCCGGGCCGGACAACAGCGGCGGGCGGCGCTACGTCGAGACCTATTGCTACGCCTTTGCCGGCGACGATTTTCTCGAAAACGAGCCACGCCAGCTTTACTGGCGCACCGACATCGTGCAGATGACCCGGTATTTCATGATCGAGGCGGCGCGTTGCGGGGTTTGCCTGTCGCCGCGCCGCGCCGGATTTCCGGTATAGGGGTTCGGAATACCCCGCTCCGAGGCCGCTTGCCGAAGCCCTCGGCGACACGTATACCGCGCGACGGTGCAGCGCCGCCCGGTGCTTTGATCCGTCACCGCGTCGGCGCGAAGACGACCAGGGAGAGGGGCCATGGCGCAGTCGATGTCGCTGCAATCTCCGGTATCCACGACCCGGTACGCTTACGGGTTTATCGCGGCGTTCCTGGCGACCCTGGTGTTTCACCAGCTGGGGCTGCTTGCCCTGCATTTCGCCGGGCTGACCCGAGGCATGCCCTATGACATGCACCCGGTGCGGCCATTTGGCGTGCCGCATTTCCTGTCACTTGCCTTTTGGGGCGGGGTCTGGGGCATCGTCTTCGTGCTGGTCGAGCGCATCATTGCACGCAACCCGCTCGGCTACTGGATCGGCGCCATCATCTTCGGCGCGATCTTTCCGACCGTCTTCTCGTGGTTCGTCGTCGCCCCGCTCAAGGGTTTGCCGCTCGGCTACGGCTTTCACTACCCCGGCCTTCTGGTCGGGCCGATCGTCAACGGGTTGTGGGGGCTCGGCACTGCGGTCTTCCTGTGTTTCGCGCCGCGGCCGGTGCGACGCGCGTGGTGATCAGCGGATCGCCGCGGTGATCGCCGCGCCCAGATCGCGGGTGCCGGCATTGCCACCGAGATCGGGGGTGCGGGTGCCGCCTTCGGCCAGCACCTCGGTGATTGCCCGCTCGACCGCGGCCGCCGCTTCGCTCTCGCCGAAATGCGCCAGCATCATCGCCCCCGACCAGATCTGGCCGATCGGATTGGCGATGCCGCGCCCGGCAATGTCGGGGGCCGAGCCGTGCACCGGCTCGAACATCGACGGGTAGTCACGCTCCGGGTTGATGTTCCCCGAGGGCGCGATGCCGATCGAGCCGACCACAGCCGGGCCGAGGTCGCTCAGGATGTCGCCGAACAGGTTGGAGCCAACGACGACATCGAACCAGTCCGGGTGGCGCACAAAATGCGCCGTCAGGATATCGATGTGGTACTGGTCGGTCCGGATGTCGGGATAGTCGAGCGCGACCGCCGCAAACCGCTCGTCCCAGAACGGCATGGTGTGGATGATGCCATTCGATTTGGTGGCCGAGGTCACGTGCTTGTTGCGCTTGGCTGCGAGCTCGAAGGCATAGCGCATGATCCGGTCGCAGCCGCGCCTGGTGAAGACCGCCTGCTGCATCGCCATCTCGTGCTCGCTGCCGGCATAGAGACGGCCGCCGATCTCGGAATATTCGCCCTCGTTGTTCTCGCGCACGACGTAGAAATCGATGTCGCCCGGTGCCCGATCCTTGAGCGGCGACTGCACCCCGGCCAGGAGCCGCACCGGGCGCAGATTGACATATTGGTGAAAGCCGCGGCGCAGCGGGATCAAGAGGCCCCATAGCGAGATGTGGTCGGGAACCTCGGGATGGCCGACCGCACCGAGATAGACGGCGTCGTAGAGCCGCAGCCGATCGAGCCCGTCCTCCGGCATCATCCGCCCGGTCGCGGCATAGCGCGCGCAGCTCCAGTCGAGCTCGCCCCAGCTCAATTCGAAACCGTAGGCGCGCGCCGCCCGCTCCATCGCCGCCACCCCCTCGGGCATGACCTCATGCCCAATGCCGTCGCCGGCGATTACTGCCACCCGGTAGCTTTTCGCCATCCACCGCCCTCCATCGAGCCGTCTATTTGTTCACATTCCAGATATCGGTCGCCAGCAGCCAGCGGCCGCCAATCTTGCGCCAGACGACCACGTACTTGCCGACGACCGGCTGCGGCGGCGATGCTTTGCTGTCGAGCGTGACCGTGCCGATCTCGCGCGCCGCCCGCCGCCCGAGCGGCTCGACATCCAACGTGACGAGCTTGGCGTTGCCGACTTCTTTGGCCGCCTGACGCCAAAACGCCGCGATCGCGTCGCGACCTTTGATCATATCGTGGCCGGGCGGCAGGACATAAGCGTCCGGCGTATACATCGCCGCGACGGCAGCCGCGTCCCCCTTGTTGAACGCCTGCGCCCATTCGTCGCTGAACCGCTGGATCGTCGCCCTGCTCTGGGCCAGCGCCGGGCCGGCGGCCACCAGCATCAGCGCCGCGAAAAGGAGCATTTTTCTGGTCATCGCACTGCCCAGTCACATCTCGCCAGTCACATGTCGCCAGTCACCTGTCGCCAGTCACATCTCGCCAGTCACATCTCGCCAGTCACATGTCGATGGTGCCGCTCATGACCGCGACACAGCGTCCGCCGATCCGGGTCTCGGTGATCCTTCCGTTGCGCTTTTCGGCGGACGCATAAAGAAGGCTCGGCCGCCCCATCTCGACCCCCTGGCCGATCCGCAATTGCAGCGAAAGGTCCGGCTCGGGCCGCAAGCTCGCCAGCAGCCCCGTAAGCGCCAGATTGGCGCTGCCGGTCGCCGGGTCCTCGCGCACGCCGCCCAGCGGGGCAAACATTCGCGCTCTGATGTCGGTCGCGCCGGCCTCGCGCCGGTAGAGATGAATGCCGGTCTCGTTCGCGAAATGCCTGTTGAAGAGATCGGCATGTGGCTGTGCCGCCGCCAACGCCCGTTGGCTCCTGAGCTCGGCCAGGATGAAGTCGACGCCGCATCCGGCGCGGCACGGGCGATGATAGCCGGTCTCGATGTCGTCGATAGTGATCCCGCACGCCGCCGCGACTGCGTCGAGCGGGGCTTCGGCACCGCGCGACACGGCTTGCGGAGCGGTCAGCCGGGCGCCGACGATCTCGCCATCCTCGGTCAATATCTCCAGCGCCACGAGCCCGGCCTTTTGCTCGAACAACAGCGGGCCGCGAAGGGTGCTGCGCCGGGCGAGGGCAAAGGCGGTTCCGATATTCGGATGGCCGGCAAACGGCATTTCCGATTTGGGCGTGAAAATTCGCACCTCGGCAGTATGCGCCGGATCTGCCGGCGGTAGCACAAAGGTCGTTTCCGACAGGTTGAACTCGCCGGCGATCGTCTGCATTTCGACGGTGCTCAACCGGTCGCCGTTCAGCACCACCGCCAAGGGGTTGCCGCCAAACCGGCGGTCGGTAAACACATCGACGGTAATAAACTCGAGCTGCATCTGCCTAGCCCCGGCGCTGCGGCTGGTCGCGATCGAGCGGGCGTCCCCCGGTCGGGCCGCAGCCGAGCGACCCGCAGCCGAGGACATCGACCCGATGGAAAACGATGCGCATCGACAGAGCGTCTAACGCCGGACGGCCGGCCGATCAAGTTCGATCGCATCTGCCGCCGCGGCGACGTGTTATGGCAAACGCCCTGGCCGCAGCTCACCGGATCGGGGCTGACGGTTCTGGTGCTGTGGTGCTGGCCTTGGGTT
Source organism: Allostellaceae bacterium (assembly GCA_050729795.1). GTDB lineage: Bacteria > Pseudomonadota > Alphaproteobacteria > ATCC43930 > CGMCC-115725 > AP-15. The sequence continues at coordinate 8,664 of JBOHME010000063.1, forward strand.
TGGCGATTGCCGCCGCGGCATGGCTGTCGAAATGGATCGACCGCCGTCATCCGGCCCTGATCGAGGCGCCGCCCGGGCCGGGCCGAGACTGATCGCGTCGCCGCTTTCTCCCGACCCGCCGCCATTGTGAAACCGCAACGGCGGGCGCACAGTCGCGCCACCGGCCGCGAAAGACAAACGGAGGATGCCGTGCAGCTGAACCGCGAGGAGCTCGTCGCCGCTTACCGCAAAATGACGACGATCCGCCGTTTCGAAGAGCGGGTGCAGGAGGAGTTCTCAAAGGGCGGCATCCCCGGCTTTGTGCATTTGTACGCTGGCGAGGAGGCGTGCGCGGTCGGGGTGTGCCAGCATCTCTCCGACCAGGATTACATCGCCAGCACCCACCGCGGGCACGGCCATTCGATCGCCAAGGGCTGCGACCCGGTGCTGATGATGCAGGAATTGTTCGCCCGCAAAGGCGGGCTGTGCGGCGGCAAGGGCGGCTCGATGCATATCGCCGACCTCGATCGCGGCATGCTGGGCGCCAACGGCATCGTCGGCGGCGGACCGCCTTTGGTGGTCGGCGCGGCGTTGACCGCCAAGACCTTGGGCCGCGGCACCGTCGCGGTGTCGTTTACCGGCGACGGCGGCTCAAACCAGGGCACCACCTTCGAGGCGATGAACCTGGCGGTGGTGCTGCAACTGCCGGCGATCTTTGTCTTTGAGAATAACCAGTACGGCGAAGGCACCGGGGTCGATTACCACGTCGGCAGCCACGACATCGCCGGCCGCGCCGCCGGGTTCGGCCTGCCCGCGGTCAAGGTCAGCGGCGACGATTTCTTTGCCGTGCACGAGGCGGCGGGCGAAGCCGTCGAGCGCGCCCGCTCCGGCGGCGGGCCCTCCGCCATCGAGGTCGATACCTGCCGCTTTTACGGCCACCACTCGGGCGACGCCCAGCTCTATCGCGGCAAGGACGAGGTCCGCCGGCTGCGCGACGAGCGCGACTGCCTGAAGCATTTCCGCCGCCGCGTCGTCGAGGCGGCGCTGCTCGACGCATCGGCGCTCGACGCGGTCGAGAGCGAGGTCGCCGCCTTGATCGACCGCGCCGTCGAAACCGCCCGCGCCGGGGCGCCGCCGGCCGAGGCCGATCTGCTGACCGACGTGTATTTGTCGTATTGAGGACCGCGCGATGCCGCAGAAATCGATTCGCCAGGCGTTGAACGAGGCTTTGGCGCAGGAGATGCGCCGCGACCCGAGTGTGATCGTGATCGGCGAGGATGTCGCCGGGGGTGCGGGCACCGAGGGCCAGCGCGACGCCTATGGCGGTGTGCTCGGCGTCACCAAGGGGCTCATCGCCGAATTCGGCGAGGGCCGCGTCATCGATACCCCGATCACCGAGTCGGCGATCATGGGCGCGGCTGCAGGTGCGGCGGTGACTGGGCTGCGGCCAGTCGCCGAATTGATGTTCTCGGACTTTTTCGGCGTTTGCTTCGACCAGATCTTCAACCAGGCGGCCAAGTTTCGCTACATGTTCGGCGGCAAGGCGAAGACGCCGCTGGTGATCCGCACGATGATCGGCGCCGGGCGCAGTGCTGCGGCCCAGCATTCGCAGAGCCCCTACCATATCTTCACCTCGGTGCCGGGGCTGAAGGTCGTCGTGCCGTCCAACGCCTACGACGCCAAGGGGCTGTTGATCCAGGCGATCCGCGACGACGACCCGGTGATCTTCTGCGAGCACAAATTGATGTACGATCTGCGCGCCGAGGTCCCGGACGAGGCTTACGCGATCCCGTTTGGCGAAGCCAGCATCGTGCGCGACGGCGACGATGTGACCGTCGTCGCCTTATCGCGCATGGTGCATTACGCGAACGAAGCCGCGGAGACGCTCGCCGGCGAGGGCATCGAGGTCGAGCTGATCGACCCGCGCACGACCTCGCCGCTCGACACCGACACGATCCTCGAATCGGTTGAACGCACCGGCCGGCTCGTCATCGTTGACGAGGCGACACCGCGCTGCGGCATGGCGGCCGATATCGCCGCACTCGTCGCCGACGAGGCGTTCGCCGCTTTGAAGGCGCCGGTCAAGCGGGTGACCGCCCCGCATACCCCGGTGCCGTTCGCGCCGTCCCTGGAAAGGCTCTACATCCCGAGCCCCGAGAAGATCGCCGCCGCGATCCGCGACGTTTACGGATATGGAAAATGAGTGGTTGCGCCTAATCGTCATGCCGGGACTTGATCCGGGCATCCACGCGGATGGCCGGGTCAAGCCCGATCATGGCGTTCTAGGAAACCGAAGATGACAGAGATCACGGCGATCACGATGCCGCAATGGGGGCTGACGATGACCGAGGGCAAGGTCGTCGGCTGGCTCAAACGCGCGGGCGAGGCGTTCGCGGCGGGCGAGGAACTGCTCGAGATCGAAACCACCAAAATCACCAACGTCTTCGATCTTCCCGAGCCCGGCATTTTGCGGCGCATCGTGGCCGAGACCGGCGCCACCGTGCCGGTCGGTGGGCTGCTCGCGGTGGCGGCGCCGGAAACGGTGACGGATTCCAAGATCGATGCCTTTATCGCCGGCTTTGCAGCGCCGGTGCCCGTCGCCGAGGCGGCCGGCAGGGTGACCACGCCGCAGCCGCGCGAGATCGACGCGGGCGGCCGGCGACTGCGCTATCTCGAGCTGGGCGCGGGCAATTGCACCCCGCTCGTGTTGATCCATGGCTTTGGCGGCGACCTCAACACCTGGATGTTTACGCAGCCGGCGCTGGCCGAGGGACGGCGCACGATCGCGATCGAATTGCCCGGGCATGGCGGCTCGACCAAGGAGGTGGGCTCGGGCGATCCCGATGCGCTGACCAACGCGGCCGAGGCCGCGCTCGCCGGGCTTGCGATCGAGCGCTGTCATCTCATCGGCCATTCGATGGGCGGCGCCATTGCTGCTCTGCTGGCGCTGCGCCAGCCGGGACAGATTGCGAGCCTGACGCTGATCGCCTCCGCCGGGCTCGGGCCGGAGATCAACGCCGGCTTTATCGACGGTTTTGTGCGTGCCGGGCGGCGGCGCGAAGCAATGATGGCGCTCAACCAGCTGGTTTACGACCCGGCTTCGATCAGCCGTGCCATGGTCGAGGAGGTGCTGCGCTACAAGCGCCTCGACGGGGTCGCGGCGGCGCTCGCGACGATCGCCGGTGCGTGGTTCCCGAATGGCCGGCAAACGCTCGACCTGCGCGCCCGCATCACCGCCCCGGGGTTGCCGGTCCAGCTGATCTGGGGCCGCGACGACCGGATTATCCCGGTTGCTCAGGCCGAGGCTTTGGCACCACGCCTTCCGGTCGCGATCCTCGACGCCGCCGGACATTTGCCGCATCTCGAAAAGCCGATCGAGATCATCCGGCTGATCAAAACGCAGATCGCCGGGCACGATTGAGGCGGACCGGCACGTGGCCGCGGGGTGTCAGTAGATATGCTGGCCGCCGGTCACGAAGATTTCGGTGCCCGTGACATAGGCCGCGTCCTTGCTGCACAGAAAAAAGATCGTCGCCGCAACATCGTCGGGGATGCCGAGCCGGTTGAGCGGGATCCGCGGCAGCAGCATCGCGGTCTGCGGCGACAGCATCGCGGTCATGATCTCGCCCGGCGCCACCGCATTGACCCGCACCCCGTGCTGCGCGAATTCGGCGGCCATCTCACGGGTCAAGGTCGATAGCGCCGCCTTCGAGGTCGAATAGGCCGAGCTGGCGAACGGGTGCACCGCATATCCGGCGATCGAGGTGACGTTGACGATCGTTCCCTTGCCCTCGGCCAGCGCCGTGGCGAACGACCGGGCCAGGATCAGCGGCACAAAGAAATTGAGCTGGAACACCGCGCGCCACTCGTCGAGATCGCCGTCAAGGCAGCCGAGCCGCTCCTTGCCCGGCGTCTTCGGCGACATCCCGGCATTGTTGACGAGCGCATGCAGCGGTCCGTCGAGATGCGCTCGCGCCTCGGCCACAAAATGATCGAGATCGGCAGGATCGCCGAGATCGGCGGTGATGTGATGGGTCCAGTTCGGGTCGCGCCGGCATTCGGCCGGCACGGCATCGCGCGAGCAGGTGATGATCCGCCACCCGGCGTCGCTGAAGCGCTTGACGGTCGCGTGGCCGATGCCCCGGCTGGCGCCGGTCAGCAGCAGAACTCGGTGCTCGTCACTCATGGCATTTCGACCGGTTGCGGGAGGTTCGAGCGCAGGTCTGCAATACCGGCGGGCTCCCGATCGGGGGTGGTCTGGCAACCGCGCTGCGCCTTCGCGGGGATCCGACGTGACGAGATCGGGCTCATCCTGCCTTCTCCTTCGAGATGGGTCGCGATGCGGGTCACGGGAACAGCCGTTGGCACCGCCAGCCCTGAGCCTCTCGGATAAACAGCCAGCGATCATGCAGGCGCGACGGCCGCTCCTGCCAGAACTCGATCCGCTGCGGCGCGACACGAAAGCCGGACCAAAAGGGTGGGCGCGGCACTTCGGCATCGGCAAAACGGCGGCCGAATTTCTCGATGCGCTGCTCGAGCGCGGCGCGGCTCGAAAGCGGGCGCGACTGATCGGAGGCCCAGGCGCCGATCCGGCTGTCGCGCGGCCGGCTGGCAAAGTAGGCATCCGCCTCCGCCTCCGACACCGCCGTCACCTCTCCCTCGATGCGCACCTGGCGGCGCAGCGTCTTCCACAAAAAGCACAGCGCCGCCTGCGGATTGTCGGCCAATTCGCCCGATTTGCGGCTCTCGAGATTGGTGTAGAAGACAAAGCCCCTCGCATCGAACCCTTTCAGCAGCACCGCGCGCAGCGACGGGCGCCCGTCTCGCGCCGCGGTGGCGAGGGTCATCGCCTCGGCCAGCTCCTCGCGGTCGTGGGCTTCGCCAAACCAGCGGGCGAAGACGGATAGCGGCTCGGTCTCGGTAATCTCGTCCATGGCTCGTCGTCCCCCGCTAGCGCGACCCCACCTGTTCGGCGACGCTCTGCGTCCGGCGGCGACGCTGCCGTGCGCCGGCGCCATCCTCGCGCAGCTCGCCGAGCAGCGAGGCAATCGTCATCTGCATCGCCGCTGCCTGGGCCGCGATGATCCGCGCGATCGCGGCAGTCACCTGCTGCTGCCACGGCGCCGTCACCGGATCGGGCCAGTCGGCTTCGGCGAAGGGCAGGTTCAGCGCCGCGTAGAGATCGCCGAGCGTGGCATTTTCCGGGTTCCACGCCAGCACCCAGCTGCCTCCCTGCGTATGCGCCGTAAAACCGGCCGCGGCGAGCGGCTTCATGTGCTCATCGATAATCGTCGTCGCAACCCCGAGCTCAGCGGCGAGACTGGCGGTGGTCAGCACCGCGCCCGAACGCTGGGCGCGTGCCAATGCGGCGATCAGCGCGAGGCCGAGGCCGAGCCTGACCCCGCCCGGCGCCGCCGCGCCGAGGCGACGGTCGATCCGCCAATGCGGCAGTGCCGCGGCGGTTTCCGCGCCGAGCAGCACCGCCATCCACGAGATGTACATCCACAAGAGAAAAATCGGGATCGTCGCGAGCGTGCCGTACACAGTCTGGTAATAAGACATCGCGCCGACATAAATCGTAAATCCGATCTTGAGGATTTCGATCGCCACGGTCGCGATCAGCGCCCCGAGGGCCGCGTCCCGCCACCGCACCGCGCAGTTCGGGATCAGCCAATAGAGCAGGCTCAGCGCGACGAATTCGAGCAGCGCCGGGACCGCGCGCGCCAACCCGTGCAGCCAGCCGCTTTCGATCCATTGAAAGGCCTGCTGCCCAAACCCGGCATGCCGGGCGGCAATCTCGAAATAGGTGGACAGCGACAGGCTGAGACCGACCAGCAGCGGGCCGAGGGTGATCAGGGTCCAGTAAGCGACGACCCGCTGTCCCCATGGCCGCGGCGCGGTGATCCGCCAGATCACATTGAGCTGGTCCTCGACCGTGACCAGCAGCAGAACCCCGGTGGCGGCGATCCCGATCACTCCGATCGCGGTGGTCTGGCCCGCCGAATTGGTGAAGGCGCGAAACCACCATGCCGCCTGCTCGCCGATCGACGGCACAAAATTCCTGAAGATCAGCGCCAAGAGCTCGTCATGCACCTGTCTGAAGATCGGGAACACCGAGAGCGACCCCAAGGCGATCGCAGCCAGCGGCACCAGCGAGACGAGTGCCGTGTAGCTCAGTGCGCCGGAAGCGGCAAAGCAACCGTCGGAATTGAACCGGCGCAGCAGGTAGGCGACAAAGGCCACCGCGCCCCCGGCACCCCGTCTCATCCGGCCGCGTCCATCGGCGCGCCTGTCTTCCGGCAGCAGCGTCATCGAAACAGCTCGCAACCTCCATCTGGTCAACACCGGCGCGGTCGGTAATTATCTGCCGCTGGCCCCGGCCGCACCAGCCCCCCAAGGGAGGCGCCGATGGCTCGCCGTGACGAGTTCGTGTAGGCTCGCACGCGGCCGCGAAAAATGGGGATGACGATGCCGCTGATGGCTGGGCCGCTGATGGCCGGAAAACAAGGCCTGATCATGGGTGTCGCCAACGAGCGCTCGATCGCCTGGGGCATCGCCAAGGCATTGCACGGCGAGGGTGCAGCACTCGCCTTCACCTATCAGGGCGAGGCGTTCGGCCGCCGGGTACGGCCGCTCGCCGAGAGCGCGGGCAGTGATTTCGTTCTCGAATGCGATGTTGCCGACGCGCGCAGCCTCGATATGGTCTTCGCGGCAATCGGCGAACGCTGGGGCCGGCTCGATTTTGCGGTGCACGCGATCGGTGCGACTGATCCGAATGCGCTCAGAGGCAAATATGTCGATACGACACGCGAAAATTTTGCCCGGACGCTCGAAATTTCGTGTTTCTCGTTCACCGATGTCTGCCGCCGCGCGGCACCCTTGATGACCGATGGTGGCAGCCTCTTGACATTGACCTATTACGGCGCGGAGCGGGTGATGCCGAACTACAATGTGATGGGCGTCGCCAAAGCGGCACTCGAAGCAAGCGTGCGCTATCTCGCGGTCGATCTCGGCGGCGACAACATCCGCGTCAACGCGATCTCGGCCGGACCGATCCGCACCCTGGCAGCTTCGGGGATCGGCGATTTCCGCTATATTCTGAAGTGGAACCAGTACAACTCGCCGTTAAAGCGCAATGTCTCGATCGAGGATGTCGGCGGTGCCGCACTCTATCTCTTGAGCGGCCTGTCGGCCGGGGTCAGCGGCGAGGTGCACCATGTCGATTGCGGCTATCACGTGGTCGGCATGAAGGCCGTGGACGCACCCGACATTTCTGTTGTGTGACCGCGGGCTGGGCTGGATTGGTTGCGGGATCATGGCAGGCAACTCATTTGGCACGCTGTTCCGTTTCACGACCTGGGGCGAAAGCCACGGGCCGGCGATCGGTGTTGTCGTCGATGGCGTGCCGTCGCGCCTCTCTTTGGCCGAGCCCGACATCCAGCGCTGGCTCGACAAGCGCAAGCCCGGCCAGTCGCGGTTTACGACGCAGCGCCGCGAGGAAGACCTCGTGCGGATCATGAGCGGGGTGTTCGACGGGGTGACCACCGGAACCCCGATCCAGCTCCTGATCGAGAACACCGACCAGCGCTCGCGGGATTATCGCAACATCGCCGACCGGTTCCGCCCGGGTCATGCCGACTACACCTACTGGAAGAAATATGGCGTGCGCGATTATCGCGGCGGCGGCCGGGCTTCGGCGCGGGAGACCGCCTCGCGGGTCGCGGCCGGGGCGGTGGCGCGCCAGATCCTTGGATCCGGGGTGGCGATCCGCGGCGCGCTGGTGCAGCTCGGGCCGCACCGCATCGACCGCGCGGCTTGGGACTGGCGGGCGGTCGAGGACAATCCCTTCTGGTGCCCGGATGCGGCGATGGCGCTCCATTGGGCCGACCATCTCGACAGCGTGCGCAAGGCCGGCTCCTCGGCCGGAGCGGTGATCGAGATCGTCGCGAGTGGTGTCCCCGCCGGGCTCGGCGAGCCCGTTTACGACAAGCTCGACGGCGATCTCGCGCGGGCCCTGATGACGATCAACGCGGTCAAGGGGGTCGAGATCGGTGCCGGGTTTGGCGCCGCCGCGCTGAGGGGCGAAGAGAATGCCGACGAGATGCGCATGGCCGACGGCCGAGTGACATTTTTGTCGAACAACGCCGGCGGTATCCTCGGCGGCATCTCGACCGGGCAGGACATCGTCGCCCGTTTCGCGGTGAAGCCGACGAGTTCCATCCTGACGCCGATGCGCACCGTCGATGTCGACGGCAACGAGGTCGAGATCGCCACCCACGGCCGCCACGATCCCTGTGTCGGCATCCGTGCCGTTCCGGTCGGCGAGGCGATGGTCGCCTGCGTCCTGGCCGATCACCTGTTGCGCCATCGCGCGCTCGGTGCTGCCGTCTGAGCATATGCGCCGTCTGCTGATCGGTTTTTTCGCCGCGATCGGGGTGCTGGCGGTTCTCGCCTTGATCGCCGTCATAGTCCTCGTGCTGCGCTTTGTACCGAGCAAGCCGGAACTGCCGGGAAAGATCATCCTTGCGGTCGATCTGACCCAGGGCCTCGACGATGCGGCAGGCCAATCGGGCTTGCACCGGCTCCTCGGTGGCAGCCGGCCGCGGTTGCGCGACTTCCTCGACGCGGTCGAGGCGGCCGGCACCGATCCGCGGGTCAAGGGGCTCGTTGCCCGTATCGGCCCCGATGCGTTTGGACTGGCCGAGACGCAGCAGATCCGGGACGCGATCGCCACCTTCCGCGCCAGGGGCAAATTCGCGATCGCCTTTGCTGACAGTTTTGGCGAATTCGGCGGTGGCACCCGCCCCTATTACCTCGCCACCGCCTTTGGCCGGATCTGGCTGCAGCCAATGGGCAGTGTCGGCCTGACCGGCCTCTATGCCGACGCGACCTTTCTCAGGGGGACGCTCGACCTGCTCGGCGTCGCCGCCGAATTCGATCATCGCGGCCAGTACAAGACGGCCGCAAACATCCTCAGCGAAACCCAGATGACGCCGGCCGGCCGTGAGCAGGCCGAGGACCTCTTGACCTCGCTCGGGGGTCAGATCGTGAACGGCATCGCCACCGGTCGAGGGTTGACGCCACAAGACGTGCGCGGGCTGATCGATCGCGGGCCGCTGTTGGCCGGCGAGGCGATCGAGGCCAAGCTCGTGGACCGGATCGGCTATCGCGACGAAGCCGCTGCCGCCGCGCGCAAGCGTGCCGGAGCGGGCGCGCGGATCGTCCCTCTCGCGACCTATCTCGACGGCATAAAGCGCCCCAATCGCGCGGGTCAGCGGATCGCGCTGATTTATGGTTCGGGGCTGATCGTCAGCGGCGGCGGCTCGGCGGACCTGCTGGCGGGATCGGACGAGATGGCGGCCGACCGGATCTCCCGCACCTTTCGCGCCGCGGTTCGCGACCCCAAGGTGCGCGCCATCCTGTTCCGCATCGACAGCCCTGGCGGCTCGGTGGTCGGCTCGGAAACGATCTGGCGCGATGTCGCCGAAGCCCGCGGCCACGGCAAGCCGGTCATTGTCTCGATGGGCAATGTGGCCGGCTCAGGCGGCTACTACATCGCCGCACCTGCCGACAAGATCGTCGCCGAGCCGGCAACCCTGACCGGCTCGATCGGGGTGCTCGCCGGCAAGCTGGTCGTCGCCGGACTATTGAAAAAGATCGGGGTTTCGACCGATGCCGTGGGGTTTGGCGCCAACGCCGCGATGTCGAGCGCCACATCACCGTTCTCGCCGTTCGCCCGTGCCCGGCTCGAGGCGTTTCTCGACGCCACCTATCAGGGGTTCAAGAACCACGTAGCGGCCGGCCGCCACATGACCCCGGACGCTGTCGAGCAGGTGGCGCAGGGCCGGGTGTGGACCGGTGAGGAAGCCAAGGCGCATGGTCTCGTCGATGCGCTCGGCGGGTACACGACGGCGCTGCGGCTGGCACGGCAGGCGGCCGGGATCGCGCCCGGCGCGCCGATCCAGCTGACGGTTTTTCCACGACCCGAAGGTCCCTTCGAATTCCTCTATAAGCGGCTCGCTGGCGAGCCGACGCAAAGCGACGGCATCGACATCACCGGGCTCGGCCGTGCCGCCGCGGCAGTAGAGCCTCTGTTGCGGCGGATCGAGGCGGCGCTCGGCACACCCGGGGTTTTGACCATGCCACCCTTGGGGGAACCAAGATAGCGCCGAGGCGGTTCTCTCTCCCTGCGTCGCGCCGACTTCACGCCGCCTCGCCGGCCGGCGGTCCCCCAGCGCGCATCTCGCCTGCGACACGCACCCGCACTCGAAGCGCATTCCCCGGCAGGTAGGCGAGCGGCATGTCCTCGATATCGACGGTTTCGAGGCTTGCGCGGTCGGCACCGGCGGCGACCGCACGGTCCTGCGCCTGCGCCTCGGCTGCGGCGATTGCCGCAGCACGGTCGAGATCGCGGTAGATCTGGTCGGTTTCGCCGCTCACCTGGGCGACCGCGGCACCGACCGCATTGGCGCAATCGCCATGCGGCACCCGGATCACCTGCGACACACCGGCGAGCCGATCGGGCACGAGGAACGCAGCGCCGCCGACCGCGATCAGCGGCTGATCACCGGCCTCGATCTTGATCCGGTCGACCGCATCCTCGATTTTCGCGTGCACCTCGGCGAGAACGGATTGCACGACGGCACGCGGCAGGCCGGCAATTGCAGCGGGGTCGCCGATCTGCACGACCCCGGCGGCAACGGCGATGTCCGTCGCGGTCATCGTGGCGCCGCCGAACACCAGTGCCTCACGCGTCAACCGGTAGCCGACGCTGCGCGGTCCGACCATCAAGGGCTCGCGTTCGACGATGCTGCCGCCGCCGAGCCCGATCGAATAAAGGTCCGGCATGCGGAACAAGGTGCGCACCCCGCCCACTTCGACGACCGAATTCGCCTCGCGCGGAAAGCCGCGGCGCAGTTGCCCGACATCGGTCGAGGTGCCGCCGACATCGACGACCAGCGCGTCCGCCATGCCCGACAGAAACGCGGCGCCGCGCATCGAATTGGTCGCCCCCGAGGCAAAGCTCATGACCGGCAATGCGGTCGCGACCCCGGCCGCCATGACGGTGCCGTCATTCTGGGTCAAATAGAGCGGTGCGGTGATGCCGCTCGCCGCAATCGCATCGGTATACGCGGCTACCGTTGCCCGCGCGAGGGGGATCAGCGCCGCGTTGAGCAAGGCCGCGTTCTCGCGTTCGAGCAGGCCGATACGCCCGAGATCGCGCGACAGCGTCACCGCTGCATCGGGGCATTCCTCGCGCAGGATCGCGGCGGCGCGCTCCTCGCAGGACGGATCAAGCGGCGAAAAGATCGCAGCCACCGCGACCGAGCCGATCCCACTCACCCTGATCCGCCGAGCGGCCCGGCGCATGCCGGCCTCGTCGAACGGGACGATCGGGCGGCCGTCGTAATCATGGCCGCCTTCGAGCATGAACACCTCGCCACGGACGAGATCGGCGAGCTCCGGCGGCCAGTCGCAGAACGGCGGCAGCGAGGCCGCCGCCGGCAACCCAATCCTGACCGCCGCGACCCGCGCCAAGCCCTGCCGCTGCACCACCGCGTTGACGAAGTGCGTCGTCCCGATCACGATCGCATCGACCGCGGCGCGCGCCACGCCGGGATGCGCCGATAGCCGGCCGAGCGCCGTGACAATGCCGCTCGTGACGTCGGCGGTGGTCGGCGTCTTGACCGCATACACGACCGCCCCGTCCGCGAGCAATACCGCGTCGGTATTGGTCCCCCCAACATCGATCCCTATGCGGCGCATCGGGTTAGATCTCGTCGAACACCGAGTGGAAGTCGAGGTCGTAGCCGAAGGCGCGGGGGCCGACATGGTCGAGGCCCTTTTGCGTCAGGAACACCTGCGGCGCCGGTAGGGCCACGACGGTGACCCGACGGCCGTAGCGGATCGTTTCGGTGCCGCAGGCCTCGCCCGATTGGGTGTCGAGCACGCAGATCAGATCAGGCGACATCGCCAGCGGCGCCCGGGTCGAGCCGTCGGCGCGCCAGGCCACGACCCATTCGTTCTGAAAGGCGATTTCGAGCCGCGCGCCGCGATCCTCGTCGAGACCATCGATAACCACCCGGCCGCGCAGATAGCCCTCGGTCGTGCGGCGGGCGACATCGACGACCTTGCCACGAAACAGCTTTTTGCCGGCGGCTTCGTCGAGCACCGCAGCGATCGGATCGTCGTGCCGGCGCTGCGCGTCACGCACGCGGCGGCCGATGCCGATCGCCTTCGACACCGTGAAGTGGATGCCCCATTCCTTGATTTCGGCGCCGGTGCGCGGCGCTTTGCAGGTCGAGGCGATCGAGCCCATCTCGACACAGATCCTGCGGCTCGCCCGTTCCATCCACCGCCAATCAGGCACTTTGGTTACGACCGCCTCGATGCCGCGCGGATCGTAGAGCACGCACGGGTAGGGGCGCAGCTCGCCGACCGCGACGCTGGTCATCTGCGCCTCGGGATAGGCGCGGCCCATCGTGTCGGAATCAATGACCGGCAGGCCCAGGTGTGCGGCCGCCATCAACGGCTGGATGCCGTTGCCGCCGCCGATTTCGAGCGACATGACGGCGCGGAATTGGTGGCCCAGCAAATCCTGCTGGATCTCCACCGCGCGGGCGATGTTGCGGCTGTCGGCGAGGCGCTCCTGGCCGACGAGCGGCGCCCCCATGTTCGAGACCACGGCGACCCAGTCCTCATCGGCGAGATCGAAAGGCGAGATCAATTCAACGCGGTGCCCCTCGGCATAGAGGCGGCGCATGTTCAAGAGCCCGAGATACGGGCTGCCGCCGCCACCGGTGCCGAGGATCCAGGCACCCACTGCCAGCGATTCGATGTCGTCTAGGGTGATCGGGATGGTAGTCAAAGCACTAATCGCGAAGACGCCTGTCCGGTCAGCCGGGTCAGCACGTCACAGCGTGCCGCCGGCGCGGGTTTCGTTGACGAATTCTTCGGTCGCGGCATCGATCGCACGGCCCTTGCGGCCGCGCGGCGGATAAATATAAAGCGCAGGTCCGCGCGCCGCGCGCCCGAGATCCGGCGGCATCTCGTAGCTCACCGGTGCTGTGTGATCGGCGAGCAGCAGCTCCGGCCGATAGATCTTGTCGAGCTTGTAGAGGCTTTTGAGGAAATTCGGGTTGCCGCGCAGCAATTGCCGGGCGACGATGCCGGCGGTGGCATAGGCCACCCGCCAGCCGGCGAATTTGCGGTAGAATGCGCGCTGCGTCGTCACCAGCTCCTCGTAGAACTCGGCGAGCGGCAGCCGCGTCGGCAGCACCGCATGGGCAATATCGTAGAGCCGGTAGTCGCGGGTGGTCAGCGCACGCTCCTCGGTCAGCCAGCTCTCGGTCCCCGGATAGGGGGTGTTGACGCTCAGATTGACGACTTCCGGGATTTCCAGACCCCATTCACGGACGGCGCGGAACCGCTCGTGATCCCAGTCGGGATCGGCGATCAGGTTGATCGCAACGATCAGCCCCAGCGAGCGGGCAAATTCGAGCGCTTCGAAATTCCGGTCGAGCGAGATGCGCTTGCGAAATCGCTTCAGCCCGTCCTCATCGATCGCTTCGAGACCGATAAAGATGTATTGGAGACCGAGCGTCTTCCAGAAGCGGAACACGTCCTTGTTGCGCAGCAGCACATCACCGCGGGTTTCGAGGTAGTAGCGCTTTTTGATCCCGGCGCGGCCGATCGCTTCACCGAGCTCCATCGCGTGCCGCTCGTGGACAAAGGCCACGTCATCGACGACAAAAATACCCGGCTCGCGGATGCGGCGCAGATCCTCGACGACCCGTTCCGGGCTCAACAGCCGGTAGCTGCGCCCGTAAAAGGTCCAGGCGCTGCAGAACGAGCAATCCCACGGGCAACCGCGCGAGAACTCGATCGAGGCGCTGGGATCGAGGATGCCGACAAAATATTTGTGGCGATAGCGCAAGAGATCACGCGCCGGCATCACCGTATCGAGCGAATGGACAAATCCGGGCTGCGGGCCTTCTCCGGCCGCGGTGACGGCGCCCGGCACGGTCAAGAGATCGCCGCCGCCTTCGATCGTCCCGCCTTCGATCGCCCCGCCTTCGATCGCGGCAAGCAGCAGCGGCATCGACGCCTCGCCTTCACCCTTGAGCACGCAGTCGATCGCACCCTGGCCATGGGCGATCAGCGCACTCGCCGTGAACGACGCGCTATGTCCGCCGACACAAATGAAAATTTCGGGGAACCGCGCTTTGGTCGCCTTCGCCAGATCGACGACGACCGGGATGTTCGCCAGATAATTGCAGCCGAAGGCGACGACCTGCGGCCGCCAGCGTTCGACCGTGCGGAAATAGGCGCGCTGGCTCTCGACCTGCAGGTCCATGAGCCGCACCACGTGCCCGCTCTGCCGCGCCGCCGCTGCGACCAGCTCGAGACCGATCGGCTCGAGCCGCAGAAAGATCTGCGAGTAGGTCATCGGTTCGGGGTGGACGCAGAACAGCCGCATCAGAAGCTTCCTCCAATCGAGGTGTCGGCCGGTCGGCCGCGGCGGTAATCCGGGCAACCCGCTGTCAGGCCCAACTCCGCGAGCCCCCTCGGGTTCCACCGGGTATGATAAAAACCACGTTGACCGCGGTCGGGCAAACCTTCCAGCGTCGCAGCGGTGGCCAACGTTCGAGGAGGCAAGGATGAGCGAAGACTGGGTGCGGCTCGCGGGCGATCTGGAGCGCCTCCTGAAGCTGCGCGCGATCCCGTTTGGCATGAAGCTGTTCGAGCGGCGCGAGGAGATGGAAGCGATCGCGCGCATCCGCCGGCCGAAAGCGGTGCACACCCTCGACCAGATCGTGGCCCAGGCAGCGCGTCTCGGCTGGACTGTGGGGCTGACCGCCGAGGACCTGGTCGGCGCGCAATGCCGCGCCGTCGTCGGGCTCGGCGGCGCCAAGGACGCGGCCTGGCGGTCGGGCCAGCATATGGTCGATGTGTGGTACAGCACGCCCGAGGACGCACGCGCCCACCAGACGGCGATGGAATGCGTGCCCGATGGGCGTTACGAGGCGATGGCGGTGGCGCCGCTCGCTTCGGGCCGGCTCAACCCGCCCGACATCGCCCTCTTCTATGCGACGCCGGGGGCGATGATCTACTTTATCAACGGGCTGCAATGGGCCGGCTACAAGCGCTTCGACTGGAGTGTCGTCGGCGAATCGGCTTGCGCCGATTCCTGGGGCCGGGCGCTGAAGACGCGCCAGCCGAGCCTGTCGATCCCGTGCTTTGCCGAGCGGCGCTATGGCGGCGTGCTCGACGATGAGATGCTGATGGCCTTGCCGCCCGATCACTTGCCCAAGGCGATCGCCGGCATGGAGGCGCTGGCAAAAAACGGCCTGCGCTACCCGTTTCCGCAATACGGCATCCAGCAGGACGCCCGCGCCGGCCTGGCGGTGAGCTACCCCGGAAAAGACGGATGATCTCATAAAAAATCGCTCGTTTGAGAAACCAGGGTTCGTTACTCTCATCTCCAGCTCGAGTAAAAGATCTCCCGGCAAAGATCAGCGCGATACCGCCGCGAGCCATGTTCGACACACTCTGACCCATGGACGCCAGCCAGGACGAGAGCCCAACGACGAACTCCACCGAAGACGCCACGTACCGCCCGCCGCCCCCAATCCGCAACAAGCCGCCGGAGTAAGTAATAGATGTCAGCACTCGCAAAATTTCTTGAGCGAAATTCAGCCAAGCTTGGGAAACCTTTGCCTCTGGTGCACACAACGCGCGCGTATTTTTTAAAGCAAATCCTCGACCGAAAAAAGATCGATGTGATACCCTGTGATGTATTCAACGAACCACTCGCTTACTTTTTTGTGGGCCGTCCCGCTTATAAGTGGGAGACAGCGGGTGAGGCTGCTGAGTGGGAACTACCAGTTTGTTTTGTTTTTGAATATGACGTCGCGGATGCCAAACGAATTTTTCCGTTCGACACCGGTGCTTTCAAATCGAAGTATCCACCATATATTAGTATGATGGATCTCGATGAATTCGAACTCTCCGCGGTTAGTCACGGCCCAGAGCGGCTAATTGGAACCTTCTTCGCAAGTCGTCTAGATTATTACCTTATGAGGCTGCGGCCCGCTCACCGTTTCAATGATGAATTTTTGGTGGATCTGTTAGACTCGGAAGTAAAGGCCGTTCATAAATTGTGGTCTTCCTCTGCAAGTTCTGCTGATGATCGACGCTGTGCGATTGAGGTACAGTTTCAAGACGCAATCACCCTCGATAAGGGTAAGCTGCTAGCAGTGATACTTCCAGACATATATTTAGAACACCCCACGATGCGTGGCTTTTTGCGACGTAGCGGAGCTAAAGCTTATGGGTACAGCGTTTACACCCTGAACTCGGCGGCTTTCTTTTCGCAAATTTATGACTATGTCAAGTTGTTCTACGAGAAACGGGGACTGTTGAATGTTTGAATTAACCGGCCTAGGACGCATCAAAGGCACGGGCGCTCCGAGTCTCTTAGTACCACTTTTTGGAGTACGTACGTCGAATCACACGTTTATCCACGAACTCGGTCGTTCATTTTTGGTCCAGCGGTTCCGACGCTGTGATATGGATTATTTCGACGTCCTCCCTTACGCCACCAGGAGAAATTTCGCCGAAGGAGGCGCTGGCTTAATAGCGTTCGAGTGGGAACCGGGTCAATTTTTTCTCGGCAGTTATTCGGAATTGAAAGCTTGGTGGTCACGAAACCGGCATACGGCGCCAGAAGGCGGTCTCCTTCATGCGATCCTGACCGAGATAGCTACCGACGACCCGACGGAAAAATACAGCGCTTGGCAAGCCTATTTCAATCATAATTTCAAGGATATGGAGAGTACGTCGGAGGCCGCAGAGGCAAAGATCGCCCAAATTCAACGATGGAAAGGCCTCTGGGACGAGATAGAAGCCGATCACCAGAGTAGCAAGGACGATGATCAAAAGTTTCTTGAGTGGATACTTAAACAGAGTGCTTCCAAAATTATTAACTGGCTGAAGGACACGAGCAATTTTGAGTATGATATCTGGCGGGTAGTTTGGCAATATGCCGATCGACAGCTTTTATCCACGGAAGAGTCGAGAGCAATTATTTTTGAATACCTAGAATACTGTGTTACAGAGGAGCCATTGGCTCTTGAGGGCGATTTATCGTATTTGGTGAAACGGGCAATGTCGTCAGAGGTTCTTCCGCTAAGTCAAAG
>JBOHME010000064.1:0-24948 GCA_050729795.1 Allostellaceae bacterium
ATCAACCTGACCTTTGTGACCGGCACTCTGGTGCGGTTCGGCCAGGGCCTGGGCGATTTTGCGATCGGCCGCCCCAGCAGCTGGGTCTGGCTGCAGCAGGCGGTGCCATGGCTCGGGCTGGTCGGGGGCGCCGCACTCGCCGGTGCCCTCTATATGCGCATCGGCGCGGTCGTCGATTGGGTCCCGGTCGGGCTTGCGGGCGGTCTGCTCCTGTGGTCCGTCGCTATTCCTGAGCAGCCGCAATAGGCGGATGCGCCGGGGCGCGATCCTGGGCTAGACAGGCGGTGAGCCCGGCCCGCAGTCCGCAAGCGTCGAGATTGCGGCCGATCAACACGAGGCGACTGCCCCGCGGCGCCGTGTTCGGCGCCGGATCCAGCGTGAACCGCCGACCGACCAGGTGGAAGACGTGGTGCATTGCATTGCCCTCGATCGACAGAATGCCCTTGGCGCGAAACAAATTGGCACCGAGCCCTTCGAGAAAGCCCTGAAACCGTTCGGCGGAAAAGGCGCGGTCGCTGGCGAACGACACCGCCTCGAAACCATCGCCGGCCAGATGGTCGTGACCTGGCTCGCCAAAGGCTTTATTGCGACCGGGCTCGAACGCGCCGGTGCCGAGGATCAGCGCCAGCGGGATCTGCGCGTGTATCGTGCGCACGACCCGGGCCGAGCCGACCGCACGGATCCGCTGCTCGACCGCCATCGCCGCGGCATCGCCGACCCGATCGCATTTGTTGAGCAGCACCACATCGGCATAGCGCAATTGGGCGATCGCGGCTCGGCTGTCGAAATGGTCGAGGCTGAAGCTCTCGGCATCGGCGACGGCAACAATCGCATCGACGCGCATCGACTGGCGCAGCTCGGGGCGCAAAAACGTCAGCGCAATCGGCAGCGGATCGGCGACACCACTCGTTTCGACGACGAGATAATCGACCGGCGGCTGGTATTGCAGCACGCGATTGGCCGCGTCGAGCAGATCGTTGTTGATCGAGCAGCAGATGCAGCCATTGGCGAGCTCGATCATGCCGGCGGCAGTGCGGGCGATCAGCTCGCCATCGATCGCGATATCGCCGATCTCATTGACCATGACCGCGATCCTGAGAGCGTGCGGCTGAGCCAGGATGTGGTTGACGAGTGTGGTTTTGCCGCTGCCGAGAAACCCGGTGACGATCGCTACCGGCAGCCGTGTCTCGCGCTCGGGCATCTCAGGCGGAGCCGGGGCGTCTCACGCGGCGAAGCGATAAGTGGTGCCGACCGCGGATTGGCTGACCGTGTCGCCAAAAGCATTGGCGAGCGCGTGCAATGCGCGCCAGCCGGTGCAATGGCCGGTGATGATGTTGGCGATCGCAAATTGTCGTAAAGCCTCGACCGTCTGCGGAATGATCGCCTCCATGACGCCGCCGAGATGCAATCCGCCCATCACGCAATGGATCGGATTGTCGGGAAACAATCGGCGCACCTCGGTGCAGACATTGACGATCCCGGCATGCGAGCACGAGCTCAATATGATCAGCCCCGAATTGCGGACATGGGCGACCAGCATGCGCTCGTCGAGCAGCAGCGGATCAGGCTGCCACGGTGCCGCGGGGCCGGTGCGGCTCAAATGGTCGGTGCGGCCCTTCTCGAAGACACTGAGCCGCGGTATCTCGCCGCTCAGATAGAAATGGTCGTCGAGCAGCAGCCGCGGGGCCGGATCGTTGACCACCGCCGCGCCGAGCGTTTCCAGCTCCGCCGGCGCCGGCACCTTCGCCGCCGGCAGGATCGTGCCGTCGCCGAGGCGGATCGCGCGCTCGTCGAACATGCCCGGATTGACATGAACCGCAGCCCGGCCGCCTGCGGTGCGGATCGCCTGCAGCGCCGCCGGCAATGCCGCCATGTGGTCCCAGTGACCGTGGCTGACGGCAATGGCCTCGACCTCGCCGAGCCCAATGCCGAGATTGGCGCAGTTGCGGATAAAGATCGCTCCCTCCGGCCCGGTGTCGAACAAGAGGGTGTGGCGGATGCCATCAGCCTCCGACACAAGCCGGCAGCCAAAGCCGAGATTGGCGCACAACAACGCTTCGCCGGACAGCGCCGTCGCTCCGGCGCGCACGATATTGGCGAATTCGGAGACCGCGAACAGCGCTTTGCTCACATAGTTGTCGCTGACATCGTCGGTGATCACATCGATCGCCAATGAATCGAGCGGGGTCAGCAGGTGGCTCGCCGCGATCATCGGCATTGTCTCCCCGTGCCGCACATGACGCACCCTAACACGGTTCCGGCACACGGTTCCGGCAAAGAGTGGCTCGCCGCGAGCTTTGACGAGCTTCTGACGTCGCGGCGGGAGAATGCGCCGGAAGCAGCCGGGGGTCGGTCGATGAAGCAAGCTCTGTTGCTGTGGGTGCTGACATTGTCACTATCGGCATGCGCGCTGCAGGCGAAGATGAACGCCCTCGACGGGATGAAAACGTCAAAAGCTGCGTCCAAGGAGTGCCTGATGGCCAATCCGAACAAGGTGTCGGTCTGCCAAGCCGAGCAATTGTCTTATCAGGCCGATCTGAAGGCCTATGAGGCGACCGCCGGCGCGATGTCGGCCAGCCGGTAAGATTATCGCGCGGCGCCACCCGCCCCGCGGCGCCGAACCGGACGCCATCAGCCGGGTTCACCACGCTTGCCCTGGTCGGTCACCGGGCGGCAAGGTGGCGCGTCACTTCGCTCGAGAGGACAGCATGACCGATCCGGTCGGCCCCACCGGTCTGGGGCGCGGGCTCACCAATTACGGCGACCCCGATTTCGCGCTCTATCTGCGCCGCTCGTTCGCAAGCTCGATGGGTTATTCGACCGACCTCCTGGCGCGGCCGGTGATCGGCATCGCCGACACCTATTCCGGCTACAATAATTGCCACCGGCACTTCCCGGAGCTCGTGGCGGCGGTCAAGCGCGGGGTTTTGGCGGCGGGCGGCTTGCCGCTGACATTTCCGACGATCTCGCTCGGCGAGGTGTTTCTGTCGCCGACCAGCCTGATGTTCCGCAACTTGATGGCGATCGACACCGAAGAGATGATCCGCGCCCAGCCAATGGATGCGGTGGTGCTGGTCGGCGGCTGCGACAAGACAGTGCCGGCGCAGCTGATGGGGGCGATCTCGGCGAACCGGCCGGCGATCAGCCTCGTCGCCGGGCCGATGATGACCTCGCGCTGGCATGGCGAGCGATTGGGCGCCTGCACCGACTGCCGCCGCTTCTGGGCCAAGTACCGCGCCGGCGAGATCGGCGCTGACGAGATCCACGAGATCGAGGGCAATCTTGCGACCACCGCCGGCACCTGCGCGGTGATGGGCACGGCAAGCACGATGGCCTCGATCGGCGAAGCGCTCGGCATGATCCTGCCCGGCACCGCGGCGATCCCGGCGGTGCATGCCGACCGGCTGCGAGCTGCCGAGGCGACTGGCCGCGCGGCGATGCGGCTCGCCAAAAGTGGCCTCACCCCCGATCGTATCGTCACCCCGCATGCGGTCGAAAATGCGCTGCGGGTGCTGATGGCGATCGGCGGCTCGACCAACGCGGTCTTGCATCTGACCGCGATCGCCGGCCGCGCCGGCATCGACATCGATTTGCGCCGCCTCAACGCGGTCAGCGACGAAACCCCGGTGCTGGTCGATCTGAAGCCGACCGGGCCGCATTACATGGAGGATCTGTTCGCCGCCGGCGGCATCGGCGCAGTATTGCGCGAATTGCAGCCGTTACTGCATCTCGATTGCCTGACCGCAACCGGCGAGACCCTGGGCGAACGGCTCGCTGCACCCGCCGGTCCGGTCGACCGCGCCGTCGTCAGGCCGCTCGCCGAGCCGCTGCAGGAGGTCGGCGGGCTCGTCGCCTTGTTTGGCTCGCTGGCGCCGCAAGGGGCGATCTTCAAGCGCTCGGCCGCCGACCCGAAACTGTTTGAGAAAGAGGGGCGTGCGGTCGTCTTCACCTCGCTCGAGGATCTTTCGGCCCGGATCGACGATCCCGGTCTCGACGTCACCCCGGACGATTTCCTGGTGCTGCAGAATGCCGGCCCGCTCTCGGCTTCGGGCATGCCGGAGGCCGGGTATCTGCCGATCCCGCAAAAGCTGGCGCGCGCCGGCGTCAAGGACATGGTGCGCATCTCCGACGCGCGGATGAGCGGCACCGCCTATGGCTCGATCGTCTTGCATGTGACCCCGGACGCAGCCTCGGGCGGCCCCTTGGCCAAGGTCAAAAACGGCGACCATATTCGCCTCTCGGTCAAGGAGCGCCGCATCGACCTCTTGGTGCCACCCGAGGAGCTCGCCCGCCGCCCGGTGGCGCCGCCGTCAATCCCTGAGCGCGGCTACGCCCGCCTCTACCGCCGCGAAATCCTGCAAGCCGACAAGGGCTGCGACTTCAACTTCCTGCGCAAACACCCGCTGACGGATGCGACGAGGGGGTGACGCTCTAGGCCGAGGCGGTACTCGTCGAACCCGGCCCGGCGGAAGCGCGCCAGCGTCGATCTTAACCGGCCTCGGGAACGGTAAACGAGAACACTGCGCCGCCCTCGGGATTGGCCTCGGCCCATAACCGGCTGCCGTGCCCTTCGACGATCGCGCGGCAGATCCACAAGCCCAACCCCCATCCCCTGCGGCTTGGTCGTGATAAAGGGCTGGAACAGCCGGTCGGCAATCTCGGGAGCGATGCCGGGGCCGGTATCGGCGACGCGGACCGCGACCATGCCGTCCGCCCCCGCCGCGATCGCAACCGTCAATTCACGGCGGGCGCTGGCGGCCATCGCCTCGATCGCGTTGCGCATCAGGTTGACGACAACCTGCTGGATCTGGACCTTGTCGATCAGGACCGCGGGAAGCCCCGGCGCCATGTCAAGGCGCACCCGCACTCCGTGCGCGCAACGGGGCGATCGCGACAAAACCAAGAAGGCCGGTTGCCAGGGCGAACAGGACGGCGCCGCGGTGAGCCCCGCCGAGTTCGGCAGCGATCCCGGCGAGGGGCGGTCCGATCAGCGCAGCAAGACCGGTGGCGGTAAAAAACACGCCGAGCGTTGTCCCGAGGTTCTCGACGCCGAAATATTCGATCAACACGGCCGGCACCGCCGCGATGCGGCTGCCGTAGGCGACCCCGAGAACCACCGCGAACAGCACCAGCCAAATGTAGGAGGAGGAGAAGAGCCAGAGCGCATAGCTCAGCGCCATCAGCAGGACGGCCAATTTGAACAGCGGCACGACGCCGAGCCGGTTGCCGAGCGGACCCAGAACGATGCGGCCAAGAATGCTTGCCCCGCCGATCAGCGAGATGAGACCGGCGGCCGCGACCGCACCGGCGCCGTGGTCACGGGCAAACCCCGGAAGAAACACAAGCGGCACAAAGAGCGCAGTCGTCCCCAGAACCCAGGATACATACAGCAGGACGAATGCGCGCGAGCCGAACAGCATTCGCGCCCGTCGCGCGCTCTTCTCGGGCGTTTGTGCGAGCGGGGACGCCCGCGCCACAGCAGCACAGCCGAGCAGGACAGCCGTGGCGGCGAGACCGAGAATGATGTCGGTCATGCGCCAGCCGCAGCGTTCGATCAAGTCGGCGGCGAGCGGCGGCACCGCCATTGTGCCGGTGCCGGTTCCGGCGGCGGCGATCCCGAGCGCGGCGTTGCGGTGCCGCACAAACCAGCCGCCAACGAGCGACAGGGTCGGCACATAACAGCAGGCGCCGCCGATCCCGACCCCGAGGCCATAGACCAGATAGGCGAGCCACAGGCGGCCGGTAGCTGCGGTCAGACAGAGGCCGAGCCCTAGGATGACCGCCCCGGACGCAACGACAACTCGCGGCCCAAAACGGTCCGCGAGGCGGCCGGCAAACGCACCCAGCCCGTAATAAACGACCGCTGTGATCGAAAAGAACGCTGATCCCGCCGCGGCATCGGCGTGGAACGCGACAGCAATTGGCCGCAAAAACACGCCAAAGCTGTAGATGATACCAAAGGCGACAAAGCTGGCGCAAAACGCCGACCCAACGATCAGCCAGGCCTGCGCGCTATCCGGGGTCGCAACCTTCGGCCCGCGCAGAATGGGACCCTGCGCCGCCGCCCGGTCGCGCTTGCGCCGTCGATGTCTCATCGCGTTCCTTGGTGATCCGGGGGATCTGGCCCCAGGCTAGCGGTAGCCGCCTGCCCCGGCTTCCCGCTTCTTGCGGTCTCATCCGAGCCCCCGGGGTCGCCGGTTGCGAGACGCACCGGAATTCATTGAGCTTCAACAGGAGGATTCTGTTAAACGGCCGTCGGTTTGCGCTCGCGCAATAATTCCGTGCAAAACAATGGGCTGTCCTCCGAGGTATAGAGGCACGGCGACCGCGCACCCGCCACGCGACCATTCCGGATGAAAGCCGAAAATACGCGCAACTGGAGGAAATCATGTTTCGCAACGCGCTCGTTGCTCTCGGCATTCTTGCGTTGACCGCCGCGCCGGGCTTCGCGCGAGGCCTCGAACAGGCGCCGCCGCCGGCGCCGTACAAGAAGGTCAGCACGCTTGTCCCACGGCCGAGCTTCCTGCCCGGGATCGGCATCCTTTACGTCGATCCGAAAACATTGCCGGAAGGACCGTGGCTCGCCTACGACCGTGAGGGCAAGCTGGTCAGCACGATCTACATGATTCTGCTCAAGGATTTTGATCAGCACCAGAATCTCGTCGATCTGGCAGCCCCCGGAGGCCCGGTCGATCACGTCTCCCTTTACTACAACGCGGGTCATCCGGGCGTGCCGGAACCGCACTATCACATCGTCCTATCAAGCGGGCCTCCTGTTCGAGCCGCTGCAATGAGCGGGCTCTGAGGGTCGCGGGCGCCGGTTTTGCTGTCCTCGGGGCATGACCGGAGCGGGATCAATATCCGCGCGGCCCGCCATCTGGAGAGATGCCGCCATTCCGGTCGCGGGCTCCAGGGCTGGCGACCCACAATCGCCTGGATTTGCGCCAACTCCGACCCAAATTATTGATCGAGATCAGTGCAGGATCGGTCTTTGGCGCGTCACGATTAGGGCCATAGGCCTACGCTATCCGAGGCGCGCAGGTCGGAGTAGGGATGATGCAAGATATTCTGGATTTGCTGCGCCGGCTGCGCGATGCCGAAGAGCCGTGCGCCCTTGCCACGGTCGTCGAAACCATCGGCTCGGCCTCGGCGCAAACCGGCAGCAAGGCCGTGATCGACCGGCACGGAAAGGTCCTCGCCGGGTGGGTCGGTGGCGGTTGCGCGCAATCGACCGTCTGCAATACCGCGCTCGACTGCTTGCGCGACGGCGCGACGCAGATCGTCGATCTCAACCTCGATGACGAGGTGCTGGGCGCCGGCATGCCGTGCGGCGGCTCGATGCGGGTCTATGTGGAGCCGATGATACCCAAGCCGAAGCTGTGGATCCTCGGGCACGGCCGCGTCGCCGAATGCCTCTGTCAGATGGGTTCGCTGGTCGGCTTTGATGTCGTCGTCAATGATCCGATGGCCGAGCGGGAGCGGTATCCGGCGGCGACCCGCCTGATCGACGACGATCTGGATTACGGGCAACTCACGCCCGGCGCCGCTGACTATGTGGTCGTCGCGACGCAGCACAAGGGCGACCACCAATCGATGCTGCGGACGCTCGCCTCGCCCGCACCCTATATCGCCCTGATCGCCAGCGTAAAGCGCTCGGGGCTGGTCCTCGACTATCTCCGCAAGGAAGGGGTGGTGGAGGAGGAGTTGCGACGCGTCCACGCGCCCGCCGGTCTCGATCTCGGGGCCAAGACGCCGGAGGAGATTGCGCTCTGCGTGCTGAGCGAGATCGTGAGGCACCGGCGCGGCGGCAGCGGCAAGGCGATGCGCGAGAGGCTGCGCGAGCGCCTCGCCCGGAACCTCGTGGCGGAGCCGGCAGAGTGAGCGAGCACCGCGCGCCAGTCCAGGAGTTGCAGGGGCGATGAATTTTGCACAGCTTGCGCGCTCGCAGAAGAGCAGGAGAGCTGCACGCGGCACCCAACACGACCAAAGCCGACGGGATCAGATGGACGTAATTGACGCAAGCACCCCAAGGATACCGAGAACGATGCCGGTCAAGCCGGTCATCAGGTCAACCACTGTCGGTTCGCCGATCTCGTTCAACGTTCCCAACGTGATTCTTCGCGCGCTGAGTTGCCCGCAGAATGGGCCGGCCGTGGTCAACGCGGCCAGGACGGGCGGCAGACCGCCGGGCGCACGAAGGCAAAAGCGCCGACCGCGAGGATCCCGCCCCCGAGCTTCCGGCTGCCTATCCCGCGCGCAGAAACCCGTCTAGGGTGGTGATGGTCCGAGCGAGGAGAAGCCGATGCCCGCCTATATCATTGCCGAGGTGCAGGTGACGGATCCCGCCGCCTACGAACCCTATAGGCCGCTCGCCGCTGCCAGCATTGCCCGGTTTGGCGGGCGCTTTATCGTGCGTGGCGGCGCCGCTTCGCTGATCGAAGGATCGTCGCAGCCGCAGCGAATCGTGGTGATCGAATTCTGCGATGCCGAGACCGCGCGGCACTGGTACGAATCCGACGAGTATCAGCGGGCTTTGAAAATTCGCGAGAGCGCATCGACGGGCCGGGTGATCCTGGTCGAGGGTGCCGGCTGAGACCGCTGCGGCTTTGCCGCTACCGCTCCTCGCTGTCATTGCCATCGCCGTTCGGCAGCAACCGGGTCGGGAAGCCGCCCGCGTTGAGGGCCGCGATCAGCGCATCGGCATGTCGGCGGTTCTGCGTCTCGACGACCACATCGAGCTCGGCGCGCTTGACCGAGGTGTCGTGAAACAGCCGCTGGTGATGGACCTCGACGATATTGCCGGCATGCTTGCCGATGATCCCGGACACGCGTGACAGGATTCCGGGCAAATCCGGCAGTTCGGCGCGCAACCGCACGAGCCGGCCTTCGCGCACCAGGCCGCGCATCAGGATCGAGGCCAAGAGGCGCACATCGATATTTCCGCCCGACAACACGATCCCGATCCGCCGTCCGGCAAACCGCTCGGGTGTGGCGAGGATCGCGGCGAGGCCGGCCGCTCCGGCACCCTCCACGACGAGCTTCTGGCCGTCGAGCAGCAGTTCCACGGCGCGTTCGAGCATCGCCTCGTCGACCAGCAAAATATCGGCAACCAGCGCTTCGATGATCCGGCGCGTGAGCCGGCCCGGCTCCTTGACCGCGATGCCCTCGGCCAGGGTTGCGACGTCGCCTGGCGGCCCCAGCTCTTGCCCGTGCATCAGCCGTTGCATCGATGGGTAGAGCGCCGACTGCACGCCGACGATCTCGATCTGCGGCGCGATCGCTTGGGCCGCGACCGCGATCCCGGAGATCAGCCCGCCGCCGCCGACCGGCACGACGAGCAGGTCGAGCTCTGGGCAATCGGCCAACAGCTCGAAGGCGATCGTGCCCTGACCGGCGATCACTACCGGATCGTCATAGGGATGGACAAACACGAGCCCGTGATCGTTCGCCAGCGCCAGCGCCGCCTCATGCGCGGCAACGAGGCCCTCGCCCTTTAGCACGACGCGGGCGCCGAGTGCTTCGGTGCGCTCGATCTTGGTGAACGGGGTGCCGTCGGGCATTACCACTGTCGCCGGGATACCGAGCCGCCGCGCGTGATAGGCAACGCCCTGGGCGTGGTTGCCGGCGGACATCGCGATCACCCCACCCTGCCGTTGCGCCGCGCCGAGCGTGAGGAGCTTGTTCAGCGCGCCGCGCTCCTTGAACGAGCCGGTGCGCTGCAGGGTCTCGAGCTTCAGATAAATGTCGGCCCCGGTGAGCGCGGACAAGGCCGGCGCTTCGACCGTCGGGGTGCGCACCACCGCTCCGGCGATCGCCGCCGCTGCACTGCGGATGTCGGCGAGCGTCACCGGCAGGTCGCTCATTGCTCCGGCACCAGCTCGAGGGTGGAGACGGCCGCGGCACGGCCGGGATGGAGCCAGTCGAAGTCGCGCCAACGGCGCAGGAGATCGGCAAAATGGCCCGATAGCGGGTTGCCGGATTGGCCGGTCGTAATGATCATTTGCGAATCCTGTGGGGCGGCGAGGTCGGTAATGATGCGCAGCCCGGCACCAAATACCTGCTCGAACGGTTGGCGCGCGTCGCGGATCACGCTTGGACCACGATTGACCGTATCATAACCGCCGGGTGTGGCGATCGATGGATCGGACCAGCCGCGCAGCACCGGGATCTGGCTGAACACCGGGTTGGCAAAATAAGCCATATGCGCGCGCCCCCAAAGCCAGTCGGCCATGTCGTCGCCATAGGCCGCGCGAAGCTCCGCCAGCGCCGCGTGCAGCGACTCCTCCAGCCGCGTGGCGCAGGTCTCGGCACCGGGGCGCCTCGGATCGGTACACCAGTCCGGCCGGCGGGTCAGCACCGCCGCCATGACCTGCGGCTTCAAATTCCAGTAATCGGCGATCGCATCGCCAAATCGGCCGAACAGGACGGCATGGCTGAACTGGCGCAGCCAGGCCGTGAACAGCAGCGGCGCCACAGTGTCGCGGTCCATGTGGAAATTCCAGTGTCGCAGCAATCGCAGCGCCTCACGCGAGGCTGCGTCCGTGGGGCTGATACGGGTCATCAGCGGCACCAGCCGGTGCGCCATCAGCGAGAAGGTATCGGCCTCGATCGCCGCACTCGACGCCGGGTCCTGCAGCGGCGCCCGGTCGAGCAGCTGCTCGATCCGCCGCGCCCGGTTTGGCAGATCCCAGTCCCGGCTCAGGAAATAAGGATAGGTCTGCGGCACGATCTCGTTGTTGGCACTGACAAAGCGGCCCGATCGCGGATTGGTCGCCTGCGGCAACGCGTCAAACGGGATGAACCCCTTCCAATCATATTCGCCGGTCCATCCCGGTGCCGGCATCCAGCCCTCGCCGCGGCCGCGGATCGGCACCAGCCCTGGCGCGATAAATCCGATCGTGCCGCTGTCGTCGGCATAGACCGTGTTCTGCATCGGCCCGACAAAGCCGCGCCACGCCTCCCGGAAGCTCGGCCAGTCGGTGGCTCGGTCGACCCGCCACAGCGCTTCGGCACCGCGATCCCGCGGCAGCAGAAAGGTAGCACTCAGCGCCAGCACATAACCGGGATCGGCGGTGCCCGGCGGCAGCACATCGGAGAGCACCGGCCCATGGCGGGTCGCACGCACCGTCAGCGTGACGGGAGCACCGCCGCGCACCAGGATCGTCTCGCGCCTTGTCATAAAACGCGCGCTGCCGTCGGGGGTCAGGTAGCGGCCGGGATCGGCGGGATCGATTTTTTCGATAAACAGATCCTCGACATCGGCGGTCGTGGTCGTAAAGCCCCAGGCGATGTGCTCGTTATGGCCGATCACGACGAGCGGCAGCCCGGCGGCGGTCGCTCCGGCGATGTCGTGCGCGGGGGTTTTCAGCCGCGCGAGATACCAGAAACCCGGCGCACCAAACGCGAGGTGCGGGTCGTTCGCCAGGAGCGGCTTGCCGCTCTTGCTGTGTCTGCCATCGACCACCCAATTGTTCGAGGCGTAATGCGGCCCGGTGATCGGTGGCAGCAGGTCATAGAGCCGGCCGAGCGCCAGCCGCCGGTAGAGGGGCCGCATCATCGCGAGCGTGATCGGCGCCCCCTTCGGGTATTGCGGATAAAGAAATGCCATGTCGGCCGGCGAAATCGTCCGCGCCATTCGGGCGCGCAGCAGTTCGCCCCGGTAATTGCCGTCGAGACGAAATGCCATCAGCTTGCCCCAGACGAGGCTGTCGGCTTCACTCCATGGCTCGGGGCGAAAATGCAGCAGCAGAAACTCAGGCGGCAAGGCACCGCGGTGCGCGGCGAGAAAGGCGTTGACGCCTGCGGCATAAGCCTGAAGCGCGCGATTGACCGCAGCGGACAGAAACGGAATTTCGGCCGCGGCCGCGCGATACAAGCCGAGCACGCGCATCTCCTTGTCCACCGGCAGCGCTTTTTGCCCGAAGATTTCTGCCAGCCGGCCGGCGGCATAACGGCGCTGCAACTCCATCTGGAACAGCCGATCCTGAGCGTGGACAAAGCCGAGCCCGAACGCAGCGTCGTCATCGTCCCGCGCAAAAATCGTCGGAATGCCATCGGCGTCGCGGCTGATCCGGATCACCGCGTGCAGGCCGGGGAGCGCGATCCGACCGTTGGTCTGCGGCAGCGACGAGCGCAAATAAAAATAGCCGGCACCCGCCAGCGCCAGGATCAGCGATACAAAACCGGCGAGCAGCCAGCGGATCGTCGCCGGCCAGCCAGATCGGCGCCGCGCCGGCACCGCGCGGCCGTTTGCGTTTGCCGCGGCCGATCGTCTACAGCCCGAGCTCGCGTAGGATCCGGTCGCGGTCGCCGTCGAGATCTGGAGCGGGTGTGCGGCTCTCCGGATCGGCAAAGGCCGACAGCTTCATCGGGTTGCCGGCGAGCTGGAGCGGGCCGATCACCGGATCGTCGACGGCGATCAGCATGTTGCGCGCGGCGGTCTGCGGATGCGCCAATGCCTGCGCGACGTTGTTGACCGGTCCGCACGGCACCCCGCCCGCTTCGAGCGCCGCAATCCAGTGCTCGGTGCCGTTGCCGAGCAGCACGCTCTCGATCTCGGTCTTTAGCGCCTGCTGGTGCTGGTTGCGCAGGGCATTCGTTTGGTAGAGCGGGTTGTCAGCAAGATCGGGGCGGCCCAGCGCCTGCGCCAGCTTGACAAACAGCCCGTCATTGCCGGCGGCGATGATGATATTGCCATCGGCCGTGGCAAACGCCTCGAATGGCGTGATCGACGGGTGGCGGGCGCCCATCGGTCCGGGGATCTCGCCGGTCGTCGTGTAGCGCATGATCGCGTTTTCGAGGAGCGCCAGCTGGCAGTCGAACAGCGACACATCGACCTTCTGCGCTTCGCCGGTACGCTCACGGTGTAAGAGCGCGGCATTCAGCGCAACTGCCGTAAAGAGGCCGCCGCCAAGATCCCCGATCGAGGTGCCGACCCGGGTCAGCGGCGCGTCGGGATGCCCGGTGATGCTCATGACACCGCCCAGCCCCTGCACCACCATGTCGTAGGCCGGGTAGTGCGAATAGGGGCCGGTGTGGCCAAAGCCCGAGGCCGCGGCATAGACGAGACGCGGATAGCGCGGGTGCAGCGTATCCCACCCGTAGCCGAGCTTTTCCATCGTGCCGGGGCGGAAGTTCTCGACCAGCGCGTCGGCCTTGTCCAGCAGGCGCTCGAAAATGTTGCGCCCGTCGGGCGATTTGAGATCGAGGGCGATTGATTCCTTGCCGCGATTGACCGAGGCGAAATAGGCCGATTTGCCGTTCTTGAACGGGCCGTACTGGCGCGCATCGTCGCCCTGACGCGGCGGCTCGACCTTGATCACCCGTGCGCCGAGCTCGGCCATCAAGAGAGTGCAGTATGGTCCGGCCAGAATGCGGGACAGATCGACGATCGTGATGCCGGAAAGCGGGCCCTGCTGCGCCATGCGGGTGATCCTTTCGCGACGTGCTCCGCGGCTCAATAGCGCAGCGGGGCGCTGCCCCGCAACCCGATGCGTCGGCTGGGGCGCAGCCAAAGCGAGCGCGCTACGCCCGCGCAGCATATCATGGCCCTGCGAACCGACACGTTCGCGTCACTAGGGAGCGACCGGATGGACGCATCGGACATCGTCGTCAACGGTATCGGCCAGCCGGTCCGGCGCAAGGAGGATCTGCGTCTTTTGACCGGCCGCGGCCGGTATGTCGACGACCTCCCGATGCCGGGACTGGCGCACGCGGTCATGGTGCGCTCGCCGCACGCTCACGCCCGGATCCTCGCGGTGAGCAAGCATGCCGCGAGCGCCGCGCCAGGCGTGCTCGCGGTGTTCGGCGGCGCCGACTCTGCCGCTGCCGGGCTCGGGCCGATCCCGCACAATCCCGCACTCAGCGCGCCGCCCGATGTGCAGGCCCGCGCCCGCGGCTTTGCGCCGATTGCCACGGTCCACCTCCCGCTGCCCCGCGACCGCGTCCGCTTTGTCGGCGAGCCGGTCGCGATGATCGTCGCCGGGACGATCGCCGAGGCCAAGGACGCGGCCGAGCGGCTCGATGTCGCATACGAGCCGCTGCCGGCGGTGACGCGTGCTGCCGATGCGCTGCGGCCGGGCGCGCCGCTGCTGTGGGACACCGCACCGGGCAATCTCGCGATCGATATCGAGCTCGGCGACGAAGCCGCCACCGCCGCTGCCTTTGCCCAGGCAGCGCATGTCGTGCGGCTCGAAACCCGGGCACAGCGCGTGACCGGTGTGCCGCTGGAGCCGCGCACAAACCTCGCCGAGTACGATCCCGCAAGCGGGCGTTACACGCTCTACACCGGCAGCGGCCGCGGTGTCGCCAAGGTCAGGCTCGATCTCGCCCAGGTGCTTGGGGTCTCCGCCGACGAGGTGCGGGTCGTGTGCTACGACATGGGCGCCAATTTTGGCACGCGCAACCTGTTCTATCCCGAGTACGCGCTCATTGCCTGGGCTGCGCGCCGGGTCGGCCGTCCGGTCAAATGGACATGCGAGCGTGGCGAATCCTTTCTCAGTGATTGGCAGGGCCGCGACCTCACCGTCGGCGCCGAGCTCGCGTTCGACGAGCACGGTCGCTTCCTCGCCATCCGCGGC
This sequence comes from Allostellaceae bacterium, assembly GCA_050729795.1. Lineage (GTDB taxonomy): Bacteria > Pseudomonadota > Alphaproteobacteria > ATCC43930 > CGMCC-115725 > AP-15. The sequence continues at coordinate 14,580 of JBOHME010000064.1, forward strand.
ACCAATCTGAGCAATCTCGGTGGGCATGCCGTGGCGTTCGGGCCGTTGCAGAAGGGCCTCGGTCTGATGTCGAACGTCTACCGCATCCCGACTGCCTATTTCCGGGGCCGTGGTGCGCTGACCAACACGGTGCCGACGACACCCTACCGCAGCGCCGGCCGGCCGGAGGCGATCTTTGTCATCGAGCGGCTGGTGGATCTTGCCGCCGATCGATTGGGCCTCGATCCGGCCGAGCTGCGCCGGCGCAACCTGATCCCGCCGGCGGCTCAGCCCTTCAGCAACCCGCTCGGCATCACCTACGACAGCGGCGACTATCCGGCGGCGATGCGCACCGCGCTGGAGCTCGCCGATTGGGACGGGTTTCCGGCTCGCCGCAGTGCCGCGAAACAGCGCGGCCGGCTCCGCGGCATCGGTCTTGCCAATTACGTCGAAATCACCAGCGGCGTGCCGCGCGAGCGCACCGAGATCACTGTCCTCCCCGAGGGCCGGGTCGAGCTGGTGATGGGCACGATGGCCTCGGGCCAGGGTCACGAGACGAGCTTTGCGCAGCTCGTCACCGAATGGCTCGGGGTGCCGTTCGACAGCATCGTCTATGTCGCCCACGACACGCTGCGGGTGAAGGCCGGCGGCGGCTCGCATTCCGGGCGCTCGATGAAGCTGGCGGCGACGATTATCGGCAATGCGACCGACGCGATCATCGCCAAGGGCCGCAAGATCGCCAGCGTCCTCTTCGAGGCGGGCGAGATCGACATCGAATTCGTGCGCGGCCGCTTTCGCGTTGCCGGCACCGATCGCGAGCTCGGCATCTTTGAGATCGCCACGGCCGCCGCGACCCGCACCGACCTGCCGCCCGATCTGCGCGGACCGCTGGCCGGGATCAGCGACGAAACCCTGCCGGTCGCCAGCTTTCCCTATGGCACACAGGTTTGCGAAGTCGAGGTCGATCCCGAAACCGGTTCTGTCGAGATCGTCGGCTATGCCGCGGTCGATGATGTCGGCCGGGCGGTCAACCCGCTGATCCTGCATGGCCAGACCCATGGCGGCATCGCCCAGGGCGTGGGCCAGGCACTGCTCGAGCACAGTCATTACGACCCGCAAAGTGGACAGTTGCTGGCCGCGAGCTTTATGGATTATGCGATGCCGCGGGCCGGGACATTTCCGCCGCTGCGGACAGCGCTCAGCGAAATCCCGGCGCCGACCAACCGGCTCGGCGTCCGCTCCGGCGGCGAGGGCGGCACCACGCCAGCGCTCGGCGCGGTGATCAACGCGATCGTCGATGCGCTCAGTGAGCTCGGGGTGTGCCACATCGAAATGCCGGCAACACCGGAACGGGTCTGGCGCGCGATCAAGGACGCTCGCGCCGGCGGTGGCGAGAGGCCGGCATAGCAGCCTCCCCGGTAACCGTGCAGGCGGTCAGCCCTGCGCGCGGCTGATCGCCGTGGTGATCAGCGCCGCAGCTTCCTCGACATCGGCCCAGCGCTCGATATCGACCCATTTACCGGGGTCGAGGTCCTTGTAGTGGCGGAAAAAATGCGCGATCTGGGCGCACAGGGTCGGCGGCAGGTCACGGTACGATCGGACGTCGCTGTAATAAGGGCTGAGGGTGTCGACCGGCACGGCGACGATCTTCTCGTCCGGCCCGTGCTCGTCCGCCATCAGCAACGCGCCGACCGGTCGACAGCGCACGACCGCCCCCGGCACCACCGGGACGGGGCCGACGATCAGCACATCGATCGGGTCGCCATCCTGTGCCAGGGTATGCGGCACAAAGCCGTAATTGCCGGGGTAGATCATCGCCGTATGCAAAAAGCGATCGACGATCAGCGCCCCCGATTCCTTGTCGAGCTCGTATTTGACCGGTTCGCCGCCCCGCGGGATCTCGATGATCACATTGATGTCGTGGGGCGGGGCAAGCCCCGATGGGATTTTGGCGAGGTTCATCGCGCTGCGATCCGCTCGTCCCGACGGCGCTACGGCGCCATCCCCTTTTCGGCAAGCTCGCGCCTGGCCTTCTCGGTCTTCTCCTCGGCCAAGCCCATCGCGCGCATGATATGCGGCGCCTTGGTGAACTGGATGTCGGCATATTCGACAATTTCGACCCGGTTGCCCCACGGATCGAGAAAATCGAGAAAAGGCCCCGGCAGCAGCCTGCCGCCCGCGGCTTCCACCCGCGCGCGCACGCTCGAACGATCATCGACGACGAGCCCGAAATGGCGGCGGCGGTCCTCATGCGGCTCGGCGGTCTGCATCATGTTGATGAATTGATCGCCAAGCTCGATAAAAGCATTCCCAGGCCGTTTGGCCCGGAGCGTGAAATCAAAAACCTTGCCGTAAAACGCAAGGGCTTCCTCGATGTCACCGACCTCGATGGCCACATGATTGATCCCGACCAGCCGGGGCTTGGCGGTATCAACGCGGCGGTGTCCGATCTCGGTGATCGCGGTCATGATGCACTCCCTGCGCTCGCGGCGGGCACGTGCCGACTATATTGGGTCCCGTTGCTCTCGGTTCGAGACCGGTCTATTGCGATGATCTCGCCGAGCCGCGCGAACCGGTTTTTCGGCTGCAAAGCTGGTCGCGCCGGGGTTGGAGCCGTCGGTCAGCGCGCTATAATCCTCCAAAGCCAATGAGGAATGCAGAATGCCGGTTGATCTCAGCGTCGAGGGTGCGATCGCCAAGGTCGTACTGAACCGCCCGGAAAAGCTGAACGCGCTCGATGTCGAGATGCGAGAACGCTTGTGCGAGTACTTTCTTAGGCTCCGCTACGACGACACGGTCCGCGTCGTCGTCGTCACCGGCGCCGGCCGCGGCTTTTGCTCGGGTGCGGATGTCGACCGCATGGCCGGGCAACAGCACGATCTGCGCGGCGGACGCCAGCGGCTGCAGCAAGGCGGGCACACCTTCATCCGCGCGCTGCACGCGATCGAGAAGCCGGTCATCGCCGCGGTGCGCGGCCCGGCGGTCGGGATCGGCTGGAGCATTGCGCTCGCCTGCGATCTGGTGGTGGCGTCAAAGACCGCACGGTTTTCGCAAATTTTCCGGCGCATCGGGCTCGCCCCCGATGGTGGCGCCATCTGGTTTCTGACCCGTCGCCTCGGCATGGCCAAGGCCAAGGAGCTGGTGTTTTCGGCCCGCTTTGTCGAGGCCGAGGAGGCGTTGGCCTTGGGGCTCATCAACCACGTCGTCGAGGATGACGAGCTCGCCGCCCGCACCGATGCCCTCGCCGCCGATCTCGCCGAAGCACCAACCTTCGCCCTCGGACTCGCGAAAAAGCTGTTTCACGCCGCCAGCGGTCCGAGCCTCGAGGAGTATCTCGAGATCGAGAGCCTGGTGCAGCCGCAGCTGCACATGACCGCCGACAATGCGGAGGGTGTTGCCGCGTTCCGCGAAAAGCGGCCGCCCAGGTTTATCGGCCGCTGACCGGCCGGCGTTCGGGCACCAGGGCGGTCAGCAGGAGCGGTCACCACTGCGCCGCGAACACCACAAGATTGCCGGTCGGATCGCACGCCGAGGCGCTGCAAACGCGGAGGCACGAGTAGGCAAGACGCCGTCCTATGAGTCGTGCTGCCGGGCGTGCCTTACGGCGGATCGCGATCGAGGGCTTCCTGCAGCCGCTTTGGATCGACCCGGATCTCGACCCCGGCGCGCTCCTGCTGCAGCAGCATCGGCGAGCGCGAATCGCGATCGCCCCAGCCGCGGTTCAGTGCCTCCGAGAGTTCAGCCAACGCCAGATTGGCGACACGCATCGGCACGTTGAAATCGCGGCCGAGCTGGGTGGCGAGCGTCACATCCTTGTGCGCCAGACGCAACGCAAAGGCCGCAGGCTCATACTTGCCGGGCAGGAACTGGTCGATCAACCCGTCAAAGGTGCGCCGCCGCCCGGTAGCGCCGTCGCGCACCGCCTCCCACAATGCGAGCGGCTCGACCCCGGCTTTGACCCCGACCGTGAACATCTCGGCAAGCGCTGTCTGGATGCAGTAGCCGGCGCCGTTGTGCACGAGCTTGGCGACCGAGCCGGCACCGATCGGCCCGACATAGCGTGCCTTGTCGCCCATCGCGTCGAGCAGGCGCTTGTGCCGGTTGAAGATCTGCTCGTCACCGCCGACCCATAATGCCAGCTTGCCGGTGCGCGCTCCCCGCGGCCCGCCGCTGACCGGCGCGTCGAGCATGTAGGCGTCGCGCGCCGCAAAGGCCGCATTGATCTTGCGCACCGTCGTCGGCGAGTTGGTCGACAGGTCGAAATAGGTCTTGCCGCGGCTCATGCCGCTGAGAATCCCGTTCTCCCCAAGAGCAACGGCTTCGACCTCGGGCGGGCCGGGCAGAGAGGTGAAGACGACTTCAGAAGCTTCGGCAACCGCGCGCGGTGTCTCGGCCCATACCGCGCCGGCGGCGAGATAAGGCTCGGCTGCCGCACGCCGCAGGTCGTGAACCACCAGCTCATGCCCCGCCTTCTGCAGGTTGGCGGCCATCCCCGAACCCATCATCCCCAAACCGATGAACCCGATCTTCATCCCGCCCTCCCTTTTGTGCGCACCGCGCCAGGCTCTATCTCAGCACGTCCTTGGCCACCAGTGCTGCGGTCATTGCCGCGGGCCAGCCGGCATAAAAGGCGAGATGCGTGATAATTTCTCCGATTTCCTCCTTGGTGACGCCATTGTCGAGCGCGCGCTGCAGGTGGCCGACAAGCTGTTTTTCGCGCCCGAGCGCGATCAGGGTGGCACAGGTGATCAGGCTGCGGTCCCGTTTCGACAGCTGCGAGCGCTCCCAGACATCGCCGAACAGAACCTTTTCGCTGAGATCGACCAGCTTGGGGACGACGTGGCGGACCTGCTCGCGGGCAGAGGAGGGTTGCGACTGCGCCATGGGTTTCTCCTTGTGTCGGATCGGATCGCATCGATCGCGTTCGCCACCGAACCTAGCACGCGCCCGCAACCCCTCGCCACACCTACCGCGTCAGACATGATACTGGTGAGGCGGCTGGTGATGGCGGCTAATGCTGTACCGCAGCGGATTGCGCACGCTCGGCCGCCAGCTCGCGATAATGTGCCCGCTGCTTCTGGCGCCACGCCGCCCGCTCGGCGCTGTCGATCGTGCCGTCGTGATCGGTGTCGATCTGGTCGAAGCGGGCGTGGAACAGCGCGTCGCGGGCGGCAGGCGACATCGCCGCCTGCCGGTCGTAATAGGCTTTGCGCCGCTCGAGGCTCGCCCGCTCCGGCGCAGTCAGATCGCTCGCTGCCAGTTCGCGTGTCAGCCGGGCTTGGCTCTGTGCGATGTACCGCATGCGAAAGTCGCGATATTCGGCAAAAGTGATCAGTCCGGGGGCAGTCGGAGCAACAGCGGCTGTCGTCGGCGACGCGGCAGATGGAGTGGCAGGCTTGGCCGCCGTAGCCGCACCCGCGCCGGGAGAGTTCGCGACCGCGGGCGAGGCGGCCCCGGGGATGGCTGAAGGCGCGTGCTGCGCGATCGCCGGCAAATGCCATAGTGCCGCCGCGGCGAGGGCGATTGCGGCTACGGCGAGTGACCATCGTCTCATATGGGCCTCCCCAAATGTGTTCGATGGTTAATAGAACAAAACATGACTCGGCGCAAGCCAATTTTCCCGCTGTGCGAAGTTTTTTTGCCACGGAACAACTCAGAGACGACATTCGATACCGCGTTGGCGCTCGGGCCGACCGCGTATCCCGTCAGCGGTTGCAGCCCGCGGGTTCAGGCTGAGAGTGGCGTCGCTTGGAGACTGATGCGGGGTCTCGGCAGAGAACGGTCAGAAGCGCGACCCGGCGCCGGCAAAGCCGCGGAACGCGTGCGGCAGACGGCGGATGTCCTGCATCAGGTCCGGCGGCACCTCGCCCATCCCGTCGGCGCGCAGCGTCAGCGCATCGACAAGACCGCCAAAGCGCTCGCCGATCGCGGTGACGATCTGGTCGTGCCGCCCGACCGCGGCAAACAGATGAGCAACATCGTCGGGCACTTCGCTCGCCATCTCGCCCCACTTTCCCTCTCGGGTCAGCGCGTTGAGCTTGTGCCCGAGATCTTCGAGCCGATGCGCCGCCAGCACCGGATAGTAGGCCGGTGTCGAGCCATAGAACGCGACGCGCTGGCGCACCCATTCGAAGCGCCGGGCGACGGTCTCGTCATCGGGCCCGGTGGCGAGAAATCCGCCGCCCGAAATCTCGTAGTTCTCGCGCCGGCGGCCATTCCTGGCGAGCCCGGCGGCGATCCGCGGCATAATCGCATCGGTCAGGTATTTCCGCGTGCAGAAGCCGTGCAATTTGACACCGTCGCATTCCTCGGCGGCGACCCGGAGCATCGCCGGGCCGACGGCCGCGATCATGACCGCCGGCGGCGGCGCCTCGATCGGCTCGGGGGTGAAGTTCGGGCTCATCAGCGTGAAGCGGTAGTGCTCGCCTTCAAAGGCCGGTTTGGCACCGGTCTTCCAGCAATGCCAGATCGCCCGCAACACCTGCACATATTCGCGCATGCGCGGCGCGGGCGGGGTCCAGGGCACCGAAAAGCGCCGCTCGTTATGCGCCCGGACCTGCGAGCCGAGACCCACGACAAAGCGGCCATTGGTCGCGCCGGCGAGATCCCAGCCGATATTGGCGACCGCCATCGGGGTGCGGGCGAACGCGATCGCGACCCCGGTGTGCAGCTCGATGCGCCGGGTCTCGGCCGCGGCGATCGCCAGCGCCAGAAACGGATCGTGCTTGTTCTCCATCGCGACGACGCCGTCATAACCATCGGCCTCGATCGCGCGCGCGGCCGCCGCGACCGTGCGCAGGTTTTCCTGTGGCAGTGTTGCGAAGACGCGCATTGCCGGCTCCTATCGCACTGCGCCACGAGCACCGAAGATCGCAGTGCCGACGCGCACATGGGTGGCACCAAAGCGGATCGCGGTCTCAAAATCGGCGCTCATCCCCATGCTGAGACGGTCGAGCGCGGTGCGCCGGGCGATCTCGCGCAGCAGCGCAAAATGCGGTGCCGGGTCCTCGCCGAGCGGCGGGACGCACATGAGCCCGACGATCGGCAGGCCCAGCCGGTCGCGGCAGTCGATCACGAAATTGTCGGCGGCGTCGGGCGCGATCCCCGTTTTCTGGGCCTCCTCGCCGGTGTTGACTTCGACGAGGCAGGCGAGGCGGCGGCTGGCATGCTCCATTTCGCGGGCCAGCGCTTCGGCGAGCCGCGGCCGGTCGAGGCTCTCGATCACATCAAACAGCGCCACCGCATCCCTGACCTTGTTGGTCTGCAACGGGCCGATCAGGTGGAGCTGCAGATCCGGGAACGCCGCACGCAGCGCCGGGTATTTGGCCTCTGCCTCCTGCACCCGATTCTCGCCGAAACAGCGATGCCCGGCCCGCAATGCCGCCTCGACCGCCGCCGCGGGATGGGTCTTGCTGACCGCGACGAGGGCGACGCTGTCACCCGCTCGCCCGGCACTGCGCGCCGCCGTTGCGATCCTCTCCTCGACCGCGCTGAGATTGGCTGCGACCGCGCTGAGATTAGCTGCGATGACCCCTTCCATCTCGGTTCCGTTCCTGGCAAAAACCCGGTGCGCTCGCTCCGGCTGCGAGCCGCTCCGCCGCGTGGGGGATTGCCGGATGCCCGCCTTGCATTACCGCCTGACCGCCGCCTGTGCCGCAAGTCTTTCGTTGCTGCTGAGTGGCTGTGCCTCGGCTCCGTCCAGCGGCAAGACGAGCGCAGCGGACGCGGCGCCCGGCATGACCAGATCGGCGACACCGGTGGCCGACCAGTCCGACGCGGCCGACCAATCCGACGGGATGAACACCGAAGCGACGATCTGGACCGTGCTCGGTCTTGCCAGAAAGCCGTCGCAGAAGGAACCCGGCCCCAAGACCGGCGGCACGGTCAGCCCGATCGCCTGGCAGGCGGCGCTCGACACGCTCAACTTTGTCAAGTTCAGCTCCGAGGATCCGCTGACCGGCATGCTCGTCACCGATTGGTATTCGCCGACGGACAAGCCGAACGAGCGGTTCCGGATCACGGTATTCGTGCTGTCCCGCAAGCTCAGATCGGACACCGTCGCGGTCACCGTCGATCGCCAGCAGCTGTCGCCGACCGGACAGTGGGTCCCGACGACGATCGCGCGCAAGGTCGAGGACGACCTCGAAACCACGATCCTGCGCCGGGCGGGGCAGCTCAAGCGCGAATGGATGAAGGAATACGCTGCCGAGTGAACACCGCGGCAGGCGGGGCGGCCGCAACCGCACCGCCACCAGCAATCTCGCGGGCGCGCACCAGAACTCTTGCCGGCTGAGCTTCGCCGTCTTTATTTAACCAGGCGTCTGCGGACCATCGGCAGCCGTGCACCGATGCCGGTGCGCCATGCCGGCAGCACTGCGGAAAGAATCGTTCGAGCCATGCCCCGATACAATTTTCGAGAGACCGAGACAAAATGGCAGCGATGCTGGCGCGAGCGACGGCTGTTCGAAGTCGCCGCCGATCCTGCGCGGCCCAAATATTACGTGCTCGAAATGTTTCCATACCCGTCGGGCAAGCTGCATGTCGGCCATGTCCGCAATTATACGATGGGCGATCTGGTGGCGCGTTACCGCCGGGCGCAGGGGTTCAACGTGCTCCACCCGATGGGCTGGGATGCGTTCGGCCTGCCCGCCGAGAATGCCGCGATCGCCGACAAGACCCATCCGGCAATCTGGACCGAAGGCAATATCGCAACCATGCGTGCGCAGCTCGAGCGCATGGGCTTTGCCTATGACTGGTCGCGTGAGATCGCGACCTGCCACCCTGAATATTACCGCCACGAGCAGAAGATGTTTCTCGACTTCCTTGCGGCCGGACTGGCCTACCGCAAGGAATCCTGGGTCAACTGGGACCCGGTCGAACAGACCGTCCTGGCCAACGAGCAGGTCATCGACGGGCGCGGCTGGCGCTCCGGCGCGGTCGTCGAAAAGCGCCTCTTATCGCAATGGTTTTTGCGCATCACCGAATTCACGCAAGAGCTGCTTGACGCGATCGGCGGGCTCGACCGCTGGCCCGAACGGGTCCGGCTGATGCAGGAAAACTGGATCGGCCGCTCGGAGGGCGCGCGCGTGCGGTTCGCGCTCGCCGGAGGGGACCAGTCGATCGAAATCTTCACCACCCGGCAGGACACGCTGTTCGGAGCCTCGTTCGTCGCCTTGTCGCCGAACCATCCGATGGCCCGGCGCCTCGCCGAAAACGATCGCGGCCTTGCCGAATTCATCGCCGAATGCAACCGCATGGGCACCAGCGAGGCGGTCATCGAGGCGGCTGAAAAACGCGGCTACCCGATCGGCCTCGAAGCCGTGCACCCGTTCGACGCGCACCGGCGGGTGCCGGTCTGGGTCGCCAATTTCGTGCTGATGGAATACGGCACCGGTGCCATCTTCGGCTGCCCGGCGCATGATCAGCGCGATCTCGAATTCGCCCGCAAATACGGTCTCCCGGTGCTTCCGGTGGTATTGCCACCGGGTGCCGATCCGACTCGGTTTGCGATCGGCGACGAGGCTTATGTCGAGGACGGCACCGCGTTCAACTCCGATTTTCTCGATGGGTTGCCAGTGGCGGAAGCCAAGCGCATCGCCGGGGAACAGCTCGAAGCTCTCGGCCGCGGCACGCGCACCATCGCCTACCGGCTGCGCGACTGGGGCGTGTCGCGCCAGCGTTATTGGGGTTGTCCGATCCCGGTCGTGCATTGCCCGGATTGCGGCATCGTGCCGGTGCCGGAACGCGATCTGCCGGTGACCCTGCCCGAGGATGTGCGCTTCGACCTGCCGGGCAACCCGCTCGCCCATCATCCGACCTGGCAGCATGTCGCCTGCCCGCGTTGCGGCGGTGCCGCCCGACGCGAGACCGATACGTTCGATACGTTTTTCGAATCGTCCTGGTATTTTCTGCGGTTCTGCTCGGCCCGCGCGCCGCTCGCATTCGACCGGGCCGCGGTCGATTACTGGATGCCCGTCGACCAGTATATCGGCGGCGTCGAGCACGCCGTGCTGCACTTGCTCTATTCGCGGTTCTTTACCCGCGCATTGCAGCGTTGTGGCTATCTCGATCTCGACGAGCCGTTCGCCGGTCTGTTCACCCAGGGGATGGTATGCCACCAGACCTATCGCAGCGAGGCGGGCGAGTGGCTGTTCCCCGAGGAGGTCGAGCACGACGCCGCGGCGGATGCGCTCGTGGACACCGACGGCAGACCGGTCGTCGTCGGCCGCACCGAAAAGATGTCGAAATCGAAAAAGAATGTCGTCGGTCTCGACGCGATTGTTGACACCTACGGCGCCGACACCGCCCGGCTCTATTTGTTGTCGGACAGCCCGCCCGAGCGCGATCTCGAATGGACCGAGACCGGGATCGAGGGCACCTGGCGTTATGC
>JBOHME010000065.1:0-24914 GCA_050729795.1 Allostellaceae bacterium
GGATCCTCGGTTCGGTTGAACGGTTCCAACCAAACCCTACCGGCGATTCACGATGACCACCGCTGTGGATAAGTAGCCCGGCGCCGCCTGACTCGTGGCGGTCCACGGCACCGGGCTACTTACCCACAGCTCCTACACCACCCCCTGGGACACGACCTCCGCGAGCCACAGTGCCAGGCGATTTTTGAATTCTCGGGTAACACCGTGGCTGCTTTGCAGGTTGGTCGACCAACCCAGGAACCGCACGTCCTCGCCACAGCCCGAATAAAGCGAGCACGACAAATGGTTGTTGACGTCGAGTTTCTCGCGCCCCTCCAACCTAGCCAGGCCGACGCTCGTCACCTGATCGAGGACTTCCCGACCGTTGATCAGGACGAAGCGCAAATTTCTGAGCCTCAGCTGGTCCCGAAGATACGGGAGGCTTTCGTCAAGCAGCCTCCGCCTGACCCCCGGGACGAGATCGCCCCAAACAGGTGAGGTCGCCCATTGCACCAGGTCGAGATGGCAGGCGCTTCCATCGTAGTAGCTGGCCCCCAGTCCATCCCTGAGCACCTGGTCGAGCGGATCGAACCAGCGTTGATAGGGATTAACAGAAAAGTAAGCGGCGCACTCGCCGACAAGGACTTGAATTTGATCTTCGGTGAGCGACGCTGTGGCCTCCGCGCCGAGTGATTCGAGCGTAGAAAGGCGCCGCGCTGGCCCCGTCAGCAGACTGCCGTCTGCCTCACAGAATTCGTGCAAGCTCGGATTGATGCCTAACGTTGCGATCTCGGCTCTGCGCGGATCTCCAAAGGCGATGACCGGTGTTGCGCCTAGAATGACGGCCGTTGCCGGAACGGGGCGCCGGACCATGCGAACCAAGTATTCGGGAACGTCGACGGCCATAGCAATCATCTGGTGTCTTGGTGATCGGAGCCCGCTGATACGCGGTTGCAACCTAGCATCAAGGGCGTCAAAAATCTGTCCCGATACATCGCGTCTTTGGTTGCGACAAAACTGTCTGCAATCGCCGCGGGTTAGCTTTACGACGGGCCCTCGTGTCGAAGGTGCGCCATAGCGGGGCGAAATTTCGCGAGCTCGATACTCACCGGCAACAACTCGGGCTGACCGACATAACGGCATTCGGTCGGCCGCGCGAGCAGGAATGGCTATTTGACGACGACGGTGCCGACCATGAAGGGGTGGACCGAGCAGAAGTATTTGTAGCTGCCGGGTTTGTCGAAGACGACGCTGAACTTGTCGCCGGTGTCGAGTGCCGCCGATTTGAACGGGTCGGCCGGGTCAGCGCTGGTTATGGTGTGCGGCTCCTCGTCGTGGTTGATCCAGGTGACGCGGGTTCCGACCGGAACCGTCAATGGATTCGGGCCGAACTTGAAGTTTTGGATCCCGATCTGGTCCGATAAAGCCGACCATGCCTGCTCGGCGAGCGCCGCGCCGACGACAAACGACAAAGCTCCGCCAACGGCGAGACCGATGGTCCGCCGCGACCTGAACATGCGCATTGACGTCTCCTATGCGAGGGTGAAGTCGGTCTCGGCGACGCCGGTCAACGGCGCGTAATCGATGCGGCGCACGCCGAGCAGCGATTTCAGCCGGTCAGGCGCCACCTTCATCGGGCCGGGGCCGGGACCGACACCGGGCGCCGCCTGTGGAAAGGCGGTCGACATCGCGGTCCGGAACGAGACCTGTCCCTCCACTTTTTGCACGACCTGGTGGATATGGCCGTTGAGCACGGTCACCGAGCCGAAGCGGCGCAGATAGCCGAGCGCCTGCGGCGCATCCTCGGTGGCCCAGCCCCATTGCGGGTAGATCGGCCACAATGGCACATGGCCCAGGACCACAATCGGCGTGCTGGCGCTGCGCGGGGCGAGGTCTTTTTCGAGCCATTCGAGCTGCGCCTGGCCGAGACTGCCGCCGGCCGCCGGCGTAAAGCCCATGACATTGATCAACGCCACGAAATGCACCCCGCCCTGGTCGAAGCTGTACCAGCCGCCGGAGGCCGCACCCTTGGCGCCAAAGCGCTGGAAAAATTCCTTGCCGTCATCGCCGATCACGTCGTGCTCGCCGGGAATGAAATGCGTGTCGAGCCCGGTGGTCTTGAAGAGCTGGTCGGCGGTATCGAATTGGGCCGGCTTCGAGAGATGCGACACGTCACCGGTGTGGATCATCATCGCCGGCTTTGTCGGCAAATGGGCGATGCGGTCGAGGGCCTGGCACAGCGTGCCGGCGGGGTCGGGATTGACCGCGCCCTTGAAGCCGATATGGCTGTCGCTGATCTGGACAAAGGTGAACCCTTGGGTCTCGGCGGCGTGCGCTCGGCCATCGAGCCCGAGGACCGATCCGTTCGGGATCCCACCCGCGACCGTCCACACGATCCCGGTTCCGGCCCAGGCAAGGCATTTGAGAAAACCGCGCCGGCTGCCGCCGGCCGCATTCGCCCCGGCCGCATTCGCCCCGGCCGCATTCGCCGATGAGGGGTGCTCGTCATTCATCGTCATCGCTCCCGTCGCGTGGATTCGGAAGCGGAGACCGGGGAAGGCAGCTGCCTATTCGCGCCAGGCGAAATTATTTTGTGCCGAATAAAGCGGGATGGCCCGTGGTCTAATCGGTATCGGGCATCGGGTTGAGCGGAGCGACGTGCCGGTTCTCTCGCGTAGCCATTCGTTTGAGGCGGTGGTGCTGCCGCAGCTCGACGCCGCGCATAATCTCGCCCACTGGCTGGTACGCGATCCCGCTGCGGCCGAGGATGTGCTGCAAGAGGCCCTGTTGCGCGCGTTGAAATATTTTTCGAGCTTCCGCGGCGTCAATCCGCGCGCCTGGCTGCTGCAGATCGTGCGCAACACGGCCTACGATTCGGCCAAGGTCGATCGCGGCGTGCAATTTGTGCCGTTGGGTGGCTCGACCGACGAGGATGAAATCGGCGTCGATTTGCCCTCGGGTGAGGACGACCCGGAGACCACCCTGATCAGGTCGCGCGACCGTTGCCGGGCGCACCGGCTGATCGCCGATTTGCCGGTCGATCTGCGCGAGACCTTGGTGCTGCGCGAGCTGGAGGAGCTTTCCTACAAGGAAATCGCCGAAGTGACGCGGGTGCCGATCGGAACGGTGATGTCACGGCTGTGGCGGGCGCGGCAATTGCTGTTGCGCGCCGCGGCCGCGGAGGAGCGGCAGGAATGAGCGCACAGAAATCGCCGCACCATTGCGACCAGGTCCTGTTGGTGCAGGCCGAGTTCGATGGCGAGCTTGATGCGGCGCAGGCAGCGGCGCTCGCCGCGCATCGCCAAGAATGCCCGGTCTGCCAAGCCGCCGCGGCAGCGCTGACGCGTGCTCATGGACTGATGCATGAGGGGTTGTACCAGCCCGCACCAGACGAGGTGAGGCGGCGGGTCATGGCGCGGCTCGACCGGGCGCGGCTCGACCGGGCGCGGCTCGGCCGGGCGCGTCCGGCTCCCCCGCCATCGCTTGGATCGCGGCTGCGCGCCTGGTGGGGCGCTGGGCTTGGCTTTGGCCTCGGCGCCGCCTGCATGGCGGTGCTGGCGATGCTGCTGGTGTGGCCGCCCGAACAAAATCTGACGCGGGAGCTCGTCACCGACCATATCCGGGCATTGCAGCCGGGCCATCTCGAAGACGTCGTCTCGACCGACCAGCACACGGTCAAGCCGTGGTTCGATGGCCGGCTCGATTTCGCGCCACCGGTCAAGGAGCTGGCCGCGGCCGGGTTTCCGCTGAAGGGCGGGCGGCTCGACTATGTCGCTGGCCGGCCAGTCGCGGCGCTCGTCTATGGGCGCGCCAAGCACATCATCGATCTCTATGTGTGGCCGCAGACCGCCGGTCCGAGCACCCCCACGGCAACCGAGCGCAACGGCTACAACGTCGTCCATTGGGCCCAGAACGGCATGACCTTTTGGGCCGTCTCCGATGTCGAACGCAGCCAGCTCCTCGACTTTGCCACCGCTTGGCGCCGCACTGGGTGAACAGCAGCGCGTATCTCTTGCGCATATCGCGGCGTCGCACAGCCATACGGGGAATGACGGACGTAGTCCTGCTTCTCGGCCGCGATGCGCTTTTGAGCGCCCTGCGCCGCATGATCGCCGCCGCTGCGAGCCCTGCGGCCGATCCGCCATCCCCGCTGATCCGCCAGCTCCGCTTCCAGGCGGCCGCGATCGCCCGCGCCGAGCGCGAACCCTTGGCGCACTCCTGGCCCCCAATACCGGCACCAGGATAGCCATCCGCAGACCCATTCGTTAGACTCGACCCGCTGGCAACGACACTGGCGCGAACGCATGATCTTGTTCTCGATCGGGATGCCGAGCCGTTTTGCCGAATGGTGCGACGCGCTCACCCGAAGGCTGGCCGAATGCAGCCTCGGAGCCGTCGAGAGCGCCGCGCTCAACACGCTCGAGGAGCTCGCGGCGGCGGTGCTGGGAACCAAGGCGTCGCATCTGGTCGCGTGCTCACGCCAGCCGGTGGTTCGCCTTCAGTCGGAGATCATCGCTGCCCAGCGGCCGTATCTGGTGGCCGTCGGCGATCCGCGCTCCGCGCTGCGCAACCTCTCGGAACGAATGGGCCATGGCGTGCCCGAAGCGACCCGCGCTGTCGCCAGCAGCTGCGCTGCAATACTGCGCCTGACAAAATCCCCCGGTGCGCTTGTCATGACGGGTGGCGACGCCACCGACCCGATCGCGATCGGGCGTGCGATCGCCGGGCATTTTGAGCTGCCCGCGACCCCGGACCAGATCGCCGCAGCCGTCGCCGAGCTGAACGAGACGGGCATCCCTGCGGACCAGGTCGAGGACAGCGTCTGGTGGGACGGTCTTGGAGACCGGGAGCGCGCGGTGATCAACGGCGCATTGCTGCCCTATCTGCCCGGCGCCGATGCGAAGCCGATGCTGTGGGAGCCGGAGCTGTTCTTTATCAACGAGGATCCGCCCGCCCCAACGCCCGTCCGCGCTACGCGTCATGTCGATCTCACGGGCCGAGCTCGAATCATCGTGTACGGCCCCTTTATCAACCTGCCGCCGGGGTCGTGGACGGCCAATGTCGTGCTGGGCTTTTCGGCGGAAACCGCCGGAATGAGCTTTATGGTAGAGATTTTCGCTGGACACCAGCTATGCACGACGCGGGTCGAGCCGCCGGGGGAGCAAATCACCGAAGTCAACCTGAACTTCACGATCGATAACTCGGTCGATCAGCCGGTGGAGGTGCGGATTGCCAATGAGCGTCCCGCTTTTGACGGCCGGCTCGCCGTCGGCCAGGTGACGGTGGCGCCAAGAGCCGCGATCAGCTCCGAGAACCGCGATCGGCTCGCCGCCGCTCTTCGCCAATAGCGCAATGGTGTCCTGAGTCTGCGTCGGACGTCAGCCGCCGCGCGCGGGCTTCTTGATAATTAGGCCGATCGAGGTGCAAGTGTATCCATTGATGCTTAGCTTCAAATGAGCATGGTGCTGCGATGGGATATAGTGCTCGTGCATACGTCCACGAGTGAATTGTCTCGCGGGGCAGGCCCCCGCGCCCTCCGCCATTCTCTGGAGTTCTCAAGCGGTAGCGGTTCCGTGGTCAAAGAATAGCAACCAGTCTTCTCCGACATGTTGCGACATCAATTCCGCCTCGCTCGTCCGAATCAAATTGCTATGGAAATCCAAGTAGCAAACGATCTTATAGATAGAAGTTAGCTGCCGAATTAATTTCTCGGGCTCCTTACAGCGCGCGGCATTGAATTCTAGGATGAAAGATGGCTTATAATCCTCGATGCATTGACGCATCCCTTCGATAATTGATTCTTCTGCGCCTTCTGCGTCGATTTTCAGAAAATCGACACGCGGCTTTGCTGCAACAATGTCATCGATCTTCACTTGGCGAACGTGCTGGAGGGTCCCATTAACGGAATTCACCATCTTCGGTGATTCGATGATGCAGGCGTTCTTAAACTCACCATGCGGCGAATACAACAGCGCTTCTTCGAGTGGGTCGGCACCCGCAGCGGCCCCGATTACCGATGTTCGCGAGGCGAAGCCGTTCAGAGCGACAGATTGCCGAAGCAACGCCGCTACAGCCGGATTGGGTTCAATGGCCACAGCGTGCCCCTCCGGTCCGACCAAGCCCGCGAGCAGCAATGTGTAATAGCCAAAATTGGCGCCAACATCGACCACCACCATGCCCGGCTGGATCCGGCGACACATGAATATTGTAAGCCACATCTCCCAATAGCCGTCGAGAAGAACGTTCGCCGCAAATCCGCGATCGCGGGTATCGAGAAAAAGCTTGTAGCGGCTGAGTATGCGACAAATTGCACGATGGTCGCCGAGATAGACCGGCTGCGCCTGCGCGCGACAGAGGGCCTCGAGCGCAAATCGATCCATCGAGGCAAATTGCCTCAGTGCCAACAGTTTCGGTAGCATGCGCACCACTTCGATCAGCCGCTCATCGATGTTCTGAAGAGCCGCAGGGGTTGGCAGCGCGCTAACCAGCGAATCTGCGGCACTGGCTTCTAGTGTACGTGCCTGCGATGGCGCGTCGACGATATGCTCCGGGGGCGCCGATCGAGGCGGCTGCCGATGCGGCCACTTAGGCAATCTAACCCTCCGAAAAGTCATTTTTTGCATGTGACGGAACCGGTCTGCCGGACGCGCCAGCATACACCGTCGGTCTCGCAATGCTGGTGTTTGCTATCGAGTGAAGGCAACCGTGGCACGTTGATTTTGGCAGCTGGCTGCTGGCCGGCGCCGAATTACGGGAAAGAAGCCTGCTGCACGGTTGCGCAGCGCGGTCCGTCAGCCTGACGAAAGCGTGTGGCGCACTCGTCATCTTATGCGGCGATGCTGTGTTGCTGCCATCGTTTCCGACAGCATTGCAGCCGGCTCGGCGAGCTGTGCGAGCAATCGGCGGACTGCGGCGATATGGTCTTGCCAACGGGGCGGCTGCCACGCCGCGAGGCGCTGCAGCTGTGCCGCGCGGCGCGGCGAGCGCGGTGCGGCATAGTCGAGGATGGCGTCCAGCCAGCCGTTGCCGTCGAGCGGATCGAAATAGTCCGGGACACCACCGCCGGTCTCGCGCAAGGCCGGCAGATCGCTGCACAGGACCGGGACGCCGAGAGCCAGCGCCTCGATCACCGGAAACCCGAACCCCTCGGCAAAGGACGGCTGCAGCAGCGCGCGCGCACCGCCGATCAGCTCGGCCATCTCGGCATCGCACAGTGCGTTGCGCTCGACGACAAGGCCATGTAGCGACGGGCTGCGTTCGAGCATGTCGACGACGTGCTGGGTCAGCCAGCCGCGCTGGCCGATCAGAACCAGCCGCGGTGCCGCGGTGCCGAGCTCGGCCGCAAGCCGGCGCCACACATTCAGCAGCAGCAGGTGGTTCTTGCGCGCCTCGATCGTGCCGACGCAGACGAAATACGGCGACGGGCTCGGCATGCGCGGGGCGGGCGGAACCGGCGGCGGCTTTGGCAGATGCCAGCCGAACGGGGCGACGAGGACCGGTGGCGAACGGCCGGCGCGCTCCAGGTAGGGGCGAACGGCGTCGCCGACCGCGGTCGAGGCGACGATGATCGCATCGCCGAGCGCGGCCGCGGTCTCGATCCGCTGACGGTGGCGCTGATCCTGTCCCGGCTTCGCATATTCGGGGAACTCGATCGGGATCAGGTCATGAACGAGGCAGACCAGCCGGGTGCGGCCGCTTCCCTTGAGCCGTGCCAGGGCACGGCGCGCTTCCAGCCGGAAATGGGAGACGAGGAGATAGATGGCGGGGTCGGGCCCGGCTGTGAGCCGGGCGCGCAATGCGCCGGCGCCCCGCAGCAGCGCATCGAGCCGCAACCGCGACGCGGCTCGCTCGAGGCCCCGAGAACGGCTTGCCGGATCGGTGCCACGCCACACCGCACCCAGCGCCGAGACATAACCGATCGCAGCCTGCCGCGGCACCAGCCCGAACCGGCCGAACGCATCGCTCGCCGCAAACAAGGGCGGCACCGGAGCGGCGCACAGGTGCTCGGCGTAGGCGAGCTCGACACGGTCGATCCCGGTCGGCGTATCGCGCCCGGCGCGCGACAGCAGGCGCGAAATATCGAGGACGATCAGCGGACCATCCGGCGGAATTCCAGGGCCGGGCGATGGCGCAGGTCGAGCCGTTCCGGCACCGGCTGCAAGAGCGGCGGACGCATCGGCGACTATCGGGGAGGAGCGCCGCTCTACCCAAAAATGACCGGTTGCAACAGGCACCCGGGACGGCTCGCTACTCATTGACGATATAGCGCCGCACATCGCGCAGCCCGAGCAGTCCGAACAGGGTGAGCGCGGCCAGGATAAAGCTCAGCTGTGGGATATTGTAATAAACGCGAATCACCGGGCCAAACAACCCGCCACGGATCATGTCGTAGGCCGGCAGCGCCGGCATGATGACCAGCAGCACGTTGCGCACCGCGGGTGGCAACCAGGCAGCCATGTAAAAGAAGCCGGAAACCGGCAGGTACATGTATGAGGCGGGCGCCCATAATTTTTCAAACAGCGCGGTGCGCTCGCTGAACGCGGCGATCACAAAGCCGACGGCGACGCACCACCAGGTCATGTAGAAATAGCCGAGAAATAAGAGCGGCATATCGCGCGGCCAGGCCATCGCCCCGGTGGCGTAGAACATGAAGAATGCAAACACCGCCGCCATGTAATTGCCCATGATCTCGAGCGCCATGCGGGCGAGAACCGCATCGAATGGGGTGACATTGCGATGATAAAGCAAAGCAATATTGCCGCGGACCGCGAACAGCATACGGCCACCGATGTGGCGGAACAGCAGGATCGGGAAATACCCGCTCCATACGAACGGCACGACCAGCAGGCCGTGCTCGTAATGGCCGCGAATGATCCGCCACATCGCGATCACGGGCAGCGCGAAAATCAGGAACTCGCCGAACATCCAGGCGAAGCCGAGATTCTCCCGGCCGAACCGGGTGTAGGTCTCACGCATCAGCAGAGCGCCGATGACGCGGCATTGAATCGCGAAACTTCTCAGCAGCTGCCGCATCTTCCGCGATACTCCGCCAGTTTCGGACCGCCGGACGCCGTGCTGCTTATAGGGGGACCGGAGCCCGGTCGCAATCGCCGCGCAGCAGCCTCAAGGCGTTAGGCTCAGGCAAGCGCACGGTACAGCGCGCCCACCCGGTCGCGGTAGCGGTCCACCGAGAACTTCAGCGCCTGCGCCCGGCCGCGCCGCGAGAGCTCCGCGCGCAAATCGGCGTCTCCGGATATCGTGCGGATCGCCGCCGCGATCTCGTCGGTGCTGTATGGATCGACCAGCAGCGCCGCGTCGCCGGCGACTTCCGGGATCGAGGATTCGCGCGAGGTGACAACCGGGGTGCCCAGCACCATCGCTTCCAGCACCGGCAGTCCGAACCCTTCGTAGAGGGACGGGAACAGCACGGCCCGGGCGCCGCGGATCAATGTCACCAGCAGCGAAAACGGCACGTAATCGTAGCGGTGAACCGTCCGTCGCGGAACCCGGTTGGCGATTGCCGCCTTTTGCTGCTGCTCGCCGAGTTGGCTCAGCAATCTGGTTTCGGCCTCGTTCTTCCATCCCTGGCCGGTCACCAGCACCAGTGGAATATCGACCCCGGACGAAAGATAGGCCTCGATCAGCCGCGGGACATTCTTCTTTGGCTCCAGCGCGCCAAAAAACAGCAGGTATTCCTGAAAGTCGAGACCGAACGAGCCCTCCAGCTGCTCGGCGATGGCGGTGACCGGCCGTTCCTCGGAACCCTTTGGGAACTGCACCGCCTGATAGGTATTGGTGACGCGGTCTTCGGCGACACCGAGCAGCTTCATGATATCGTGCCGTGAATTCTCCGATACGGTGACGATGTGGTCGGCCTCGCGGGCAATCTTCTTCAGCACGCGAAACATCTGCCGCTTGTTGTCGAGCGTCGTGAATGGCAGGCGCAGCGGCACGAGATCGTGGATCGTATAGATGTTGCAGGAGGATCGCGATCGCAGCGGCAGCGGATAGGTGCAATGGAAGATGTCGGGCTGGCGCTCGAACGCCAACCGCAAGAATTTGTTGGTCGCGGCAAAATGCCGCCGCGCGGTGGCGAACAGGTTGCGGGTGGCAAAGGCATGGTGCCGCGGCGGCAGCGCAGCTTCGAACTGGCGCTGGACGACAACACCGTCGAACTCGACCGGCAGCGGCCGGATTGCGGTAAAACTGCGCAGCTGATCGGCAAAGCCGTTGAGCGCCTGCCGCATCGGCGGTGTCTTGACCGCCTGCCTCTCGTCAAAAAACGCGACTTCACGCAGCAACCGGTCCTTGGGCGGCGTCTGCGGCGACGCATAGACGACACCGATCTCGTAGCCGAGATCGCCAACGACGCGCGCCAGCATCCGGGTATAGGTCGCAACCCCGGTGCCCTGTGCCAGCGACAGGTTCAGGCCGTCGAAAACGACGCGACGCTCTGGGACCTCGGTGATCACAGGGCGCTATAGATGTCGAGCGCCAGATCGAGATCGTCGAACATTTTGCCCCGACCGCGATGCAGCACCAGCGCGCGCGAGCAATAGCTCTTCACAAATTCGGCGACGTGCGAAGCCAGGATCAACGCCCGATCCGCGCGCTTCTCGAACAGCTCCTCGTAGCAGCGCAGCTGAAAGGTATGATCCCCGGCGGCGATGACCTCGTCGATCAGATAGCAGTCGAACTCGACCGCGAGCGACAGTCCGAAGTTGAGCCGCATCGCCATTCCCGCCGAATAGGTCTTGACCGGCTCCGACAGGAACTTGCCGAGCTGGGCGAAATCGTCAACCCGGTCGCGGATTTCGGCAAATCGCTTGCCGTAGACCCGCGCGATAAAGCGGATGTTGTCGTTGC
This sequence comes from Allostellaceae bacterium, assembly GCA_050729795.1. Classification (GTDB taxonomy): domain Bacteria; phylum Pseudomonadota; class Alphaproteobacteria; order ATCC43930; family CGMCC-115725; genus AP-15. The sequence goes on from JBOHME010000065.1 coordinate 10,846, forward strand.
CGGTCAGCACCCCATGCACGCCGCCGGCGACAGCTACCGGCCAGGAGATCGACATGGTGCGCTCGATCGTGCCCTTGGTCGGCAGCTCGACACCGCCCAGCAGCCGAATCAGGGTTGATTTGCCGGCCCCGTTGCGGCCGAGGACCGCGATCTTTTCGCCCGGCGCCAGCTCGAACGACACCTCGTTCAGCACCCGGTGATAGCCGCCGAGCTCGCTCGGATAGTCCTTGCACACGCCGGCGACCTTGATCATCGGCGGGCCCGGTCAGCGCGCTCCGCCGCGGCGCTCGTCGGCGCCGCTAGGCTGCGGCATGTTCGCGCACGCTCGCAACCAGGAGCCAGGCGATGCCGTAGGCCAGCAAACAGGTCGCCAGCACCATCGAAAACGACACGATCCGCTTTGGATACAGCGGGAAGTCGGGCAGGCTCGGCCGCGCGACCATTTCGATATAAATCTGCTGTCTTTGGGCGTCGAGCTTGGCTGCTTCGAGCGAACGATAGGCGGAGGCCAACTGCTTTTCCGAGAGCTGCAGCGCAACGTCGAGGTGCTCGTAGCCGGTCTGCGCTTCGGCCACCGAGCCGCTGTCACCGGTGATCTTGGCGCGCTCCTCGGCAATCAGCTGGGTCAGCGAGGCAAGGCGCGTGCGCAGCACCGGGATCTGCGGGCTGTTCGGCGCGTTTCGCATCGCGTCCGCCAGTAATCCCTGCGTCTGGGCCCGCTGCGACTCCAGGTCCGCCAAGAGCTTCAGCGGGCCGGCGGCAGCCGATTTGGGATCGAGCATCTGGGCACGCACGCGATAGGCGGTCAGCTGATCCTGGATCGTGGCTAGCCGCTTTTGTGTCTGATCGACTTCTGCCTGGAAGGTTCTGATCGCGTCCTGCTGCTGCCGTTCGTTGAGCTGATTGATCAGCCGCTCGCTGGCGGCCATCAGCGCGTTCGCGATGTTCTGCGCATCATCGGCACGATAAGCCTTGACTTTCAGCACGCTGACATTGGTCGAGGAGTCAAAATCCACCGAAACGAATCGTGAATAGGCTTTGTAGAGCGCCTCGAAATCATCGCGCCAGGAGATCAGTCCCGGAAACCGGGAGACGATGTCCGCCCCCGGCCGGTCGAGCACCGCGCGCAGATCGTCATGGCGGTCGAGCACGCGGACGGCGTCGCGCGACATGATGTATTCCTGCACCAGCATCGCATCGTCTTCCGCCGAGCTGCCGCCCTGCAGCAGGCTGGCCATGCCCCCCAGCAGCGACGGCGTGGCATTCGCCCCGCGGACGACGAACTCCGCCTCTGACATGTACTGATTCGAGGCGATCCCGAAATAATAGACGGCAGCAACCAGGGTCGGCACCCCGACGATGGCCCAGAACCAGATGTTGAGCGCACCGAACATCTTGCCGATCGTGCCGACACCCCACGGTCGCACCACGGCACCGGCAGCGACCCGGCGGACGGCGACTTGAGCGCGGCGGAAGCTGGGAAGGTCGGTCATGGCTGGCTCTGCGGTTCGCGGGCGATGCCGCTGGCGAGGACACGAAGCATGCCACTTCCGCTGGCCTTGCGGCAACAGCGCAACCGGCAGAAGCAGCTTAACCCATCGGCCGCGGCTTCGGAAGGGTGCGAAATCACTGCCCATTGCCGCGAATTGGCGCAGGCGCGGCGGCGCCCGCGGCGACACTACCATCCCTTCCCTGTTGGCGCATCCCGTCCCTGTTAGGGCCATCGGGCCAGGATGCTATCGGAGGCGGATTGCCAATCGGTTGCCGGGGCTCCGTGCTCATCGGCCGCACTCGGGCGTCGGCTAATACTCGGGCATCGGCTATATTCGGGCCGACACCAGACCCCGTGGGGACCGCCGACCCGTGGCGCCGCAGACCGCGACCCGTTCCGGGCTCCGCCCAACCGGGAAGACGACATCCCAGCAGGAGGGCGCACGATGCCTCGACCAAGCGATTGGAGCCAGGTGACCCGGCCGATCCCGGTGCCCAACGAGTGGACCCGGCCGTTTTGGGACGCGGCGCGGCGCGGCGCTCTCGAATTGCAGCGCTGCCAGAGCTGCGGGCACTTCCAGCACCCGCCCTACGCGACCTGCGTCAACTGCGTCAGCACGGATCTGAAATTCGAGCCGGTGCGCGGCCGCGGCGCGATCTACGCCTACACGATCATGTACCACACCGGCGACAAGCGCTTCGCGCCCGCGGTACCCTATGCCAGCATTATCGTCGAGCTCGACGACGCGCCGGGCGCATTGCTCGCAAGCAACCTGCTCGATGCGCCCTATACCGAGGCGAAGGTCGGGCGCCGCGTCGAGATCGTGTTCGAGAAATTGAACGACGACATCACCTTGCCGCAGTTCCGCCTGGCATCCGCAGCGTCAGCCGAGTGAGGGAGAGACCCGATGTGGGAGAACCGGTGCAAGGTGGCGTTGAGCGGCGTCGGGTACTCCAAAGTCAGCCGCTCGGCCGACGTCCCGCTCGCCGCCCACGCGCTCGTCGCGGTCAAGGAGGCGGTCGCCGATTCGGGTCTCGATATGTCTGATATCGATGGGCTCGCCACCTATCCTGAATTGCCGGCGACCGGACATGCCGAGGTGGACGGGATCTCGGTCGTGTCGGTCAACTGCATGATGGCAATGCTGAAATTGCCCAACCTCGGCTGGCATATCCAGGTCGGCACGGTCAATATCGGCGGCGCGGTGCAGCAGGCGGTCAATGCGCTCCTCGCCGGCGTGTGCAACTACGCGGTCGTCTGGCGGGCGATGCACAACCCGCGCGGCACCTATCAGAATCTGCCCGGTGCCTTGGCGCAGGGTGCGGCGCAGTTCACCGCCCCTTACGGTTTTGGCGGTCCGGGCCAGGGCATGGCGGTCGCCTACACCCGCTGGCTCGAGCGGCACAACCAGAACCGCGAAAAGATGACGACTCTTGCCGTGACCCAGCGCCGCCACACCCAGCACAACCCGCACGCCTATTTCTACGGCACCGAGCTGACCCGCGAGGACTATCTCAATTCACGGATGGTGGCCTATCCGTTTTGCCTGTTTGATTGCGACATCCCGGTGCAAGGCGCGGTCGCGGTCGTGCTGACGACGGCCGAGCGGGCGCGCGATCTGAAGCCAAATCCGGCCTACCTCGCCGGCTATGGTCAGCGGCTCCATTTCGAGGTGGCCGGGCGCATCGGCAGCCTCGCCGATTATATGGAAGGCGGAAAGAGCTCCGCGAAGCTGACTTGGGAGCGCTCCGGCTTCAGTCCGAAGGATGTCGATGTCGCCCAGATCTATGATGGGTTCTCCGCCTCGGTGATCTACGGTCTCGAAAGCTACGGGTTTTGTGGAGAGGGCGAAGCTCTCGATTTTATTCAGGACGGGCGCATCGAGCTCGACGGCGAGTTGCCGCTCAATACCTTTGGCGGCAGCCTCGGCACCGGCCGCATCCACGGCCTTTGGCACATCATCGAGGGTGCCTTGCAGGCCTCGGGCCGCGCCGGCGTGCGCCAGGTCAAGGACGCGAACGTCTCGTTTGTCGGCGCCAGCGCTCCGATCGTCACCGGCACCACCTTCATCTTTGTGCGCGAGCCCTACTGAGCGATCCTGGCATCGGGCGCCGGCAAAGCGATGCCAAGCAGCGCCGCGCATGCTATGCTTCGGTTCGCCGAGGTTCGCTCCACGCACAGGAGACAGCCAATGCCCGATACACTCGATGCGAGACCGCCCGTTGCCGTCGGCCATGTACGGCTCAATGTCGTTGATGTCGGCGCCGCGGCGCGCTGGCTCGAAACCGTTGGTCTGCGCCCGATCGTGACGCGCGACGAGCTCGCGGTGCTGGAACTGCGCGGCGGCACCCATGTCGTTGTCCGGCACGCCGATCCGCCACCCGCGCCCGGGGCCGCGGCGCCATTCGATCTGATGGTCGACAATGTCGATGCCGCGCATCGCGACTACGCCGTAAAGGGGCTGTCGCCATCACCGATCCGCCGCGGTCGCATCCACGATTCGTTCGATCTCGCCGGACCCGACGGTTGGGCGTTCACGGTCAACTCTTCGCACGCCAGCGGCCAGCCGATCTGACCGAACGGCGGTTTGCCGACCGGGTCGCGCTCGCTGTGACACGCCGATCCGGCGGCGCGCCAGTACGCGCTCATGCGCTTCGCCGCGGTGGCGGCGGACGGATTTACCACGCGTCTGTTGGGAGGAAACGGCAATGGCAGCAAGCGGCACGGGCCAATACACCTATGAAGTGATCCACGATTTCTTCAAGCTCCCGGCCGGACAGAGCTTCGGCCTGGTCAGCCGGGTGGCGGCCGATGCGCAGGACCGCATCTATGTCTTTCAGCGCAAGGACCCACCAGTCGTGATCTTCGACCGCGACGGCAGGTATCTCGGCGCCTGGGGCTCGGGCGAGGTCACCGATCCGCACGGGCTGAAGATCATCGGCGATACGGTCTATACGACCGACCGCTCGGATTCGGTCGCAAAATCCTTTTCGCTCGACGGCAAGGTGAAGCTGGCGCTCGGCACCGCCGGGCAGCACTCCGATACGGGCAAGGTCACCAACTGGCTGGTCGAGCGCGCAGCGGGACCGTTCAACCACCCGACCGAGATGCTGCCGCACCCGAACGGCGATATCTACATCACCGACGGCTATCGCAATGCCCGCGTCCACCGCTTCTCGGCGGATGGCACGCTCAAAACCTCATGGGGTGCGCCCGGCAGCGGACCGGGGCAGTTTCATCTGCCGCATTCGATCGCGCTCGACGACAGCGGCAATCTCCTCGTCGCCGACCGCTCGAACAGGCGCATCCAGTTCTTCACGCCCGATGGCGCCTATCTGCGCGAATGGACCGGCATGGGCGGGCCGAACGACATCAGCCGCGGCACGGACGGCAACTACTACATCGCCGAGCAGGTAGCCGACGGCAACCCGGCCTACTGCACCGTGCGCGCGTCCGACGGCACCGTGCTCGCCAAACTCGAAAGCCGCCACGTCCACGGCATCGGCGTCGACTCGAAAGGCGACATCTACGCCGGACTGACCCAGGAACGCGGCGTCGACAAATTCGTGCGCCAGAGCTGACCACCGGCCCCACGGGACAACAACCCCGGATGGCTCCTGTTAGAGGAGGCATCCGGGGATGCCCAACCAGAACGACCGGCTGCCGGCGCAGACCAGCAGCGACGGATCCGCCGGACCCCAGAGCTGGCCTATTGCGCGGCTGCCGCGAGTGGTTGGCGCGCGCCCGCCGCCGGTCGGTTTGCCTTGAGAAACGTGCCGATGTGGCGCAGCGCCAGCCGGGTCTGCTCGGGGTTCGCCTTCCACGGATAAAGGCTCACCTGCGCATTCGGTGCCAGATATGCGCTCTCGATCGCCACCGCGTAGGGGTGGGCTGCCACGTCGTCGGGCAATACCAGGATCGGTGTGTGGCACTGGCGGACGAAATCGCGGGTCACGGTGAAGACGAAATCGGGGTTGGCGCGGTACATCTTTTCGAGAAACGCTCCGGCCTGCGCCATCGTGATCTCGGGGCGACGCTCGCACAGCGCCGGCGCCCAGCCCTTGATGTTGTTCTGGTAGAAGAGGTCGGGCATCGTCGGCCGGAAGCCGGAAGGCTGCGTCAGGACGCCGGCCACGACCCGGTCGGGCGCGCGCTTCAACAGGTTCCAGATGAACGGACCGCCGATGCAGAAGCCCAGCACCATGAACTCGCGGACGCCCAGATGGTCCATCAAACCGATGTGGTCGTCGGTATAGCCGTCCCATGGCCGGTCGGTCTCGAGCGGCCCCGTGGACTGGCCGCCATTGGCGTTACGCAGATCGGCGGCGATGACGCGGTAGTCGTTCCTGAACTCGTCGAGCGGGTTGAACGGGTGGTTCGCGAGCCCCGCGACGGTCGAGTTCAACCCACCGCCGGGGATCACCAGCAACGGAAACCCGGATCCGGCCTCTTCGTAATGGATCCGGACACTCCCTCTTTCATAAACCGGCATAGCGTCTTCTCCTCGCCAATTTTGTCGGATCGGGCACTTACTGGGCCGCCGCTGCCAGCGGCTGCGCCGCAGCGACCGGACGATTGGTGGCGAGGAAAGCGCGCACGTGCCGCAGCGCCACCTGAATCTGGAGCGGGTTCATCTTCCACGGATAGAGGCTGACCTGCGCATTGGGTGCCAGATAGGCGCTCTCCAGTGCCACGGCATAGGGATGCCCCGCCACATCGTCGGGCAGGATCAGGATCGGTGTCTGGCATTGGCGCACGAAATCGCGGTTCACTGTGTACACGAAGTCAGCGCGCTCACCGGCGTACATGTTGGTCAGGAATTTGTCGACCATCGCCATCGTGATATCGGGGCGGCGAGCGCACAGTTCGGGGCCCCAGCTTTTCATGTTGTTGGTGTAGGAGAGATTGGGCATCTCGTGGCGATAGCCGCTCGGCTGCACCGGCACGGCCGCGACGACGCGGTCGCCCGCCCTCTTCAAGAGGTTCCAGATGAACGGGCCGCCGATGCAGAAGCCGAGCACCATGAACTGGCGGATGCCCAGATGGTCCACCAGCCCAAGCTGGTCGTCGGTATAGGCGTCCCACGCCCGGTCGGTCTCGAGCGGCCCCGTTGATTGGCCGCCCTTGGCGTTGCGCAGATCGGCGGCGATGACGCGGTAGTGGTTCCTGAACTCGTCAAGCGGGTTGAACGGATGGTTCGCCAGCCCCGCGACTGTCGAGTTCAGTCCACCGCCGGGGATCACCAGCAGCGGAAACCCGGATCCGGCCTCTTCGTAATGAATGCGAACATCGCCCCGTTGATAGATCGGCATGGCTCTTCTCCTTTCGTGCTATAGGGCGGAAAAGCGCGGCGCCTTCCGCCGATGACCGATTCCAGCTTGGTGGAATGCGCTGTCCTTTTCCACCCTACATTCGCGCTCAAATCGCCCAGTTGTGGCTGGGCTGGCCTCCGACCTTGATTATTCCTCCGTCCCTCGATAGTCATGCGGCCGGGGATAAACGGGGAACTCCATGGCATCGAGTCGACGCCGCATCAGGTTCGTAGGTATTGTGCGCGGAGAAGGCCAAGAAGCTGAAGTCGGCGGCTCGGTAACGGAGGTGTCGCTATCGAGCTTGCCGTCCCAATACGTCCAGTATCGTGTCGATTGGTGCTCGAAGTCATTACCCGATGGCGACTACATGATGTTCGCTCACGGCTCACAGTTCGAGGTCCGCCGCGCTTCAGGACACTGGCTGGCGCGCCGATAATTTGGTGTTCGTAAGGCGGATGAGCGCAGCGCGTAACACCCTCCTCGGCGAAAGGCGCTGCGCTTTTCCGCCTTGCATCAGCTCGTTTATTGCGCGGCGGCGCGCAGCGGCACGTGCGCCTTGAGAAAGCTGCGTACCTTGCTGATCACGCGCTGCCTCAATTCCTCGGGCTCCCGCCACGGGAAGACCGTGATCTCGGCATTGGGCCCCAGGGAGGCGACATCGATCGAGGTCTGCAGCGGATGCGAGGGCGTGTCGTCCGGCAGGACCAGGATCGGCGTCCGGCAGTTCTTGATGAAGTCGCGCGGCACGCTGTAGAGGAAATCGGGCTGGGCGCGCCACAGGCTGTGGAAGTACTTGTCGATCGTGTCCTGCGACACCTCAGGCCGGCGGGCGTGGAAATCCTTCAGCCAATTGTCGGTGCTATGCCGGTACATGACACCCGCGTCTTCGGGACGGTGGCCGACGGATTGGCAGAACACCGCGGCGACGACACGCCCGGGCGCACGCTGTAGGAGCTTGCCGGCAAAGCAGCCGCCAATGCAGTAGCCCATATAGAAGAACTCGCGGATACCGAGATGATCCATCAGCCCGAGTTGGTCGTCGGCAAACGCGTCCCAAGCATTCCCGGTCGGGACCGGACCGGTCGATTCGCCGCCATTGGCGTTTCTCTGGTCCATCGTGATGCAGCGGAAGTCGTTCTTGAACGCTTCTGGCGCATTGATGACAGCGGTCGGCCAGTTGCTGACCCGTGAGTTCAAGCCGCCACCGGGTGTGACCAACAGCGGGAAGCCGGAGCCGGTCTCCTCGTAGCGGATGCGAACGTCGCCCTTCTGATAAAACGGCATGGCAGTGTCTCCTGCGACGATGGATTTTGCGCGGGGCGATAGCCCGCGTGGGTCGTAAGTCTCGAACGAGCCGCATCGAGATCGAGCAGCCTGTTCTAGCGGACCGGATCGAGCACGACTACCGGGATCTCGCGCTCGGTCTTTTTCTGGTAGTCGGCATAGGGCGGCCAGAATTCGAGCGCCTTCTGCCACAGCCGGGCGCGCTCCTCGCCGCTGGCGGTCCTGGCCCGCCCCGACAATTTCGCCGTGCCGACCTGCAGCTCGACTGCCGGATCGGCGACGATATTGCGGTACCATCCGGGGTGCTGCGGCGCGCCACCCTTCGAGGCGATCACGAAATAGCTGTCACCGGTCCTGCCGTAATAGAGCGGGAAGATGAATTTCTGTCCCGATTTGCGACCGGTCGTCGTCAGCAGCAAGGACGGCACCGTCAGTTCCGGCCGGCCGGGCTGGGTCGGCTTGAACAGGTGGCCCTCGGTGCCGCCACTGTCGAGATAGCGGTTCGCGTGGTCCACCATCCAGCCCGGAAGGTTGGGCGCGAGCTTGGCCTCGGTCATCCTCGAACTCCCTCTGAAGATATCGAGCATATCATAAAGAGGCGTCGGCGAGCCGCGCCAGCGCGGCTGCATCGCGCGTGCGCGACCGCTATAATAGTGGCGGGCAGCCCAAGCGTCCGGTCATCGCCTTCCAACCGATTGCGATCTTGGAGCTTGTGGTCCGACCCATACCGGCAAGAGGAGAACTGAGCAATGTCGGAACACGCAGCGCCTCAGCCCAGGCGGATGCAGCAACCACTTCCCGAGGATCGCGGCGGATGGCGCGAGATCAGTGCCGGGCCGCATCTGCATGTGATCTTCCATCCCAACCGAAGCCTGGCCCGACGGGAGCCTGACGAAATCGAACGGCCTTCGATCATGGTTGCGGTCGCGGGCAAGCGCGAGCAGGCGCTGCGTTTTGATCCGTTCAGCGTGGGCAGCCATTATCACATCCGCCCGGGGCTCGCGGGGCAGATCCCGCTGGAGGTTGCCGAGGGGCAAAGCCCGCTCGACGCGGCTCTCGGGTTCTTTGAAAAGCCATTGCGGTTCCGCGGCCTGCTCGCGCAGGCCGAAGAGGACCAGGTGGCATCGAATGTGAACGATGCCGATCTGGCCGCCGCCGCCCGGCAGATCCGCGAAATTCACGCCGCTGCAGCACCCGGGAGCCAGATGGGGCTTCTCGCTCGCATCGACCGCATCGAGCGGCGGCTCGAGCGGATCGAGGCACAACGGACGCCGGCATAACCGCGCCCTGCCCGCGGTCAACCGCCGTCACCGGCGGCCGCGCTTCGCCAGGCTGCGTGCGCGTGCCGAGCCTCAGTAATGGGTCACCCACCGGCTGTCGAGCGCCGCCTCGATGCGCCGGTGGCGCGCCCTGATGATGTCGGCCGGTACGGCGCCGACAAAAGCATAGAACGTGCGGGTGCGGATCGCATCGACGACGCGTTCGCCGACCACTTTCGGGTCAAGACCGGTGGTGGCGAGGCGTTCGGAGAGCACGGCCTCGTCTCGGGTGCGGATCTGCGGGCCACCCAAATGATCCGGGCGGTTGCGGGCCCCGCGTGCGATGCTGGTGTTGATCGGCCCCGGACACAGCACCGAGACGCCGACATTGGTGCCTTCGAGCTCGTGCTCCAAGGCTTCGGACAACGACAGTGCCGCGTATTTGCTCATCGAATATGGCCCCTGGTCGGTGCCGCGCCGGTTCTGAACGCCGGCGACCGAGGCGGTGTTGACGATGTGGCCCTCTTCGCCGTGCCTGAGGATCGCCGGCAGGAAGTGGCGGATGCCGTGGATGATCCCCCAGATATTGACGGCGATGACAAACTCCCAATCGCCGCGCGGGACGTCGGTCAGCCGGGTGCCATGCATCGGCACGCCGGCATTGTTGCAGGCGATGTGAAGCTTACCGAAATTGCGCTCGGCCTCTGCCAGAGCATCGACCACCGATTGCTCCTGGGTCACATCGAGCGGCACCGGCATGACCCGCTTGTTGGTGCCGCAGAGATGATGCGCCGCCGCTTCGACCGCCGCCTTCTGGATGTCGGCCATGACGACGTTGGCGCCAGCCTCGGCGAGTGCCGTCGCGATGCCGAGACCGATACCCGACGCAGCGCCGGTGACGATCGCGGTCTTCCCCGAGATGTCCATCATTCGCCAAAACCCTTGAGATCGTTAGCCCAATAGACGGCACGCCGCGGCTCAGTGGAAGTAGCGGCCCGAGTCGATGACCATGGTCTGCCCAGTCATCGTCTCGGTGCGGCACATCGTGACCACCATGTCCGCGCAATCGTCCTTGTCGGCGGGCTTTTTCAAGAGCGAGGTGGCGGCCGAATTCTGGATCTGCTCGGGGCGCAGATTGGCGGTGGCACGGGTGCCGTCGAGCAGGCCCGGCGCCACGCAGTTGACCAGCGTCTCGGGGGCGAGGGCCACCGCCATGCACCGCGTCAGATGAATGAGGCCCGCCTTTGACACCGCATAGGCGATCGACGAGCCGGTCGGGCCGATCCCCGAAACCGAAGCGATGTTGACGATGCGGCCCCGGCCTTGCGCTTTCATGACCGGCGCCACCGCCTTGATCAGCCGCAGCGGGCCAGTCAGGTTGACGGCGATGATCCGGTCCCACACCTCCATCGTCAGTCCGTCGAGATCGGCGAACGGGATCGCCTTGTTGTAGGCGGCGTCGTTGACGAGGATGTCGAGACGGCCGAAATGCCGGGTCACCTCGCCGACCACGCGCTCGACCGCCGCACCATCGAGAACGTCGCAGACAAAGGCGGCGGCGTTGACCTGATAGCGCGAAGCCAGCTCGCGCGCGACGTCCTGCGCCGCGTCGTGGCTCTGCGCATAAACGACGGCGATATGCGCCCCCTCCTTGGCCAGCGCGTGGCAGATGCGCTGTCCGAGCCCGCCATTGCCGCCGGTCACCAGCGCCACGGCACCGTGCAAATCCATCGGCTCTCTCCCGCTGGCAGGTTAGGGATCATACGCCGGCGACGGCTTCCCGCAGCACGGGCGTCCAGCCCGGCTGGTCGAAGATGCTCGGCGGCGGGCGCAGCCCATAATGCTCGCGCAGCATGGTTCCGGCATATTCGGTCCGGAACAACCCTCTCCGCTGCAGCAGCGGGATCACCTCGGCGCTGAACACATCGAGCTGCGCCGGCAATAAGGGCGGCATGATGTTGAACCCGTCCGCGGCGCCATCGGCAAACCAGTCCTCGATCAGGTCGGCGATCTGTTCCGGTGTCCCGGCGGTCACGAAATGGCCGCGCGCGCCGGCCAGATAGCCGAGCAATTGCCGCAATGTCGGCTGGTCGCGGCGCACCAGGTTGAGGATCACCTCGGTGCGGCTGCGCGCCGCCTCGACCGAGTTCGGGTCCGGGAAATCGGTCGGCGTCAGCGGGCGGTCGAGCGGCAGGTGCGAAAAATCGTGCCCGCCAAAGCGGCCGGAGAGGCGCTTGCGCCCGACCTCGGGGTCGGTCAGCTCGTTGACCTCGTGCGCGAGGCGCTGCGCCTCGGTTTCGGTCGCGGCGATCATCGGGCTCAAGCCGGGCAGGATCAGCACCTCCTCCGGCACCCGTCCCTCGGCGGCGGCCAGGCGCTTCAGATCGGCATAAAATTCCTGCGCGGTCGCCTTTGCCATGTGCGCGGTGAAGACCGCATCGGCGTGTCGCGCGGCAAACTGCCGCCCGACATCGGACGAGCCCGCCTGCACCAGCACCGGGCGTCCCTGCGGGCAACGCGGCAGGTTGAGCGGCCCGGCCACCCGATAGAAATCGCCGCGATGATCGATCGGCGTGATCCGGTCGCGCTTGGCATAGATCCCGGCGGCACGGTCGTCGGTGACCGCATCGCCGGCCCAGCTGTCCCACAGCGCATTGACGACCGTCATGAACTCCTCGCCGCGGGCGTAGCGATCAGCATGGCTCACCTGCCCGGCGCCGCCGTAATTATCGGCTGCGGTGGCGAGCCAGGAGGTCACGATGTTCCAGGCAGCCCGGCCGTTGCTGATATGGTCGATCGAGGCGAACTGGCGCGCGAGGTTGAAGGGCTCGGTGTAGGTGGTGGACGCGGTCGCGATCAGACCGACGCGGCTCGTCGCTACCGCCAGCGCCGCCAACACCGTGATCGGCTCGAGCCAGGTGCGCGGCGCCTGCGCCACATCGCCGCCGAGCGCCAGCTGGTCGGCGAAAAAGATCGAATCGAACAGCGCCGCTTCGGCCCGCTGCGCCAGATCGATGTAGTAGCGGATATCGGTCAAAGCGAGCGGCGACGACGCCGGATGCCGCCACGACGCCTCGTGGTGGCCGCGGCCGTGGATAAACAGGTTGAGGTGCAGCTGCCGTTGCATCAGGCCAATCCTCGCTGTCGCGCCGCCCGGCGATCGCGCGGGCCGGGCCGGTTAGGGCCCGTGGCGCAATCTATCCCGCATTTGCTCTCCGACAGAAGGGCCGTGCGATCCTGGTGCCGATGGCTCCGATTAGCCGTCAAGGAGCCGCAGGCGCGCGTTCTTGTCGCTTATTATCGGGCGCCAACGCGCACGTTATGGAGGCTTCCTATCTCGTTCGGCCCGATCTGTGCTACCTTTCGGTCAATTAACCGCTTCGGGCCTGGAGTTGCACTGCCGCATATTCCGCCAGGGAGAGGAGGTTCGTCGATGAACCGGGTGCCGGCGGCCTTCATGAGCTATGTCCGCCTCGATGATCGGCATGAGAACGGCCGACTGACGCAGTTCCGTGAGCGCTTGAGCGGGGAAGTACGCCTGCAAACCGGAGAAGAATTCAGGATTTTCCAGGATACCAACGACATCGCCTGGGGAGATCAATGGCGGCAGCGTATTGAAGAGTCGCTAGACGCGGTCACATTTCTCATTCCGATCTTGACACCGGGTTTTTTCCGAAACCCAGCGTGTCGCGCCGAGCTCGAACGTTTTTTGGAACGGGAGAAGCAGCTTGGGCGCAATGACCTGATCTTGCCAGTTTATTACTTCGACTGCCCGGTTCTCAACGACACGGCACTGCGCGAAGGCAACCCGCTGGCAAAAATCATCGCCGCCCGACAACGCGCCGACTGGCGTGAGTTGCGGTTCGAGCCGTTCACTTCCCCCCAGATCGGCAAACTGATCGAGATGCTGGCGAAGCAGATTGCCCAGTCGCTCGAACGTGGTGCGCCCGCCCAGCCCATTGCTGTCAAACCCAGTGCGACGGAGGTGCCGAGCGCACCAGCGCAGGCGGAAATGGCGGTAACCGGCAACGCAACCGAGCGAGGCCCCACCGGGAAGACCGAGCCACGAACACTCGTCGTGGATGCACTTTATCGCGGCGATCATGTGACCCTCTCCGATGCTCTGAGATCCGCTACACCGGGCGATCGCATTCTGATCCGGCCCGGGCTCTACAAGGAGGGCGTCCTCATCGACAAGATCATCGGCGATGGCGAGCCCGGCGAGGTGGTGATCGAGGCCAATGGTAAAGACGCCGTACTCTTCCAGGCGAACATGGGACGGATTACCAATCTGACATTGCGTCAGACGGGCGGCGGCAATTGGTATTGCTTGGACATAGTACAGGGCCGACTCGATGTCGAAGGCTGCGACATCACCGGCCAAAGCCTTGCCTGCGTCGCGATTCACGACGGCGCGGACCCGCGGCTGCGCCGCAACCGCATCCATGACGGGAAATCGAACGGCGTTTTCGTGTACGCCAATGGCCAAGGGACCCTGGAGGACAACGATATCTTCGGCAACGCGTTGGCAGGCGTCGCGATCAGTGAGGGCGGCAACCCGACCCTGCGCCGCAACCGCATCCACGACGGGAAATCGGGCGGCGTTTTCGTGTACGAGAACGGCCAGGGAATCCTGGAGGATAACGAGATCTTCGGCAACGCGTTGGCGGGCGTCGCGATCAGCGAGGGCGGCAACCCCACCCTGCGCCGCAACCGTATCCA
>JBOHME010000066.1:0-24088 GCA_050729795.1 Allostellaceae bacterium
GCGCCGACAAAGGATGCGACAGCAGCGATTTCGTCATGGAGTTGCGCGAGCAGGCAATCACCCCGCATGTGGCGCAAAACCAAAGCGGGCGGCGTTCGGCGATCAACGGGCGCACCACCCGCCATCCCGGCTACGCGCTCTCGCTGCGCATCCGCAAACGCATCGAAAAAGTCTTCGGCTGGGCCAAGACGGTGGCCGGCTTGCCCAAGATGCGGCATCGCGGACTGCCCAAGGTCGATTGGCAGTTCACCCTGGCGATGGCCGCCTATGATCTGGTCCGACTGCCCAAATTGCCGGCCGAAGCGGCACCATGACCAGCCGCCCGACACCCGGCGCGCGCATGCGGCGCGCCGATACCCGCAACGCTCGTTGCACACCAGCCGCCAACTCTCCTCGGCAACCCGCAAAAATCCTCGCCAAACCTCCAGCCAACCCGCAATCGACCGTTTTTCAGCAGCCTTCTAGTGAACCGGTCCCGGCAATTCCGGACTGCTTTAAATCGGCCATCCAACCCCTGGCTGCTGACGTCGAAACCGATTTTGTGATCGAATCATGCTCGCTTGACTGGGCCCATCTCAGCCGAGAGCAAATCTAAAAACTTGAAAATTTCGGCATAAGCTCAAAGAAACTCTCACACTTCTCGACCATCCTTGCGATACATTGCGTGCGAAAGACTTCTGTGTGTAACCTCTCGCATCCTTCGGTGACGCAATCAATTGCGATTTTTTCCCACAGCCGCTTACAAGGCCAAGTGTTTACCACTTTTATCAATGGCGCAGAGCACCGTAACTGGCGAAGTCGTTCGGGAAAGATATCGGCTATGCCGACCTTAAAGCGGCCGGAATCGTGTATGGGCTCAAGCAGTAAGAGATAGAACACGCAGCTTTGCGATTCGATGGGCGTCGGCTCTTTCTCCTGATCGCTGCGATGCAAACGATCAAGAATACGAGTTCCGACAGACTGCCGTTATATAAGAAATAGACTGTCATCTGTGAGCGGAGCTCCGGTTTCTTTTAGGCTCGATTGAAAGGCGTTTCACAATTTTGAAAACAGGTTGTTTCAGCACGCCATGATCGCGTGCAAAATCGCTTATGGATATCAGGTCTTCAGGCCTGTGATCTATCACGACGAGCCGGCCATCTTTTCAGAAAGCCTGTTGCGGTGTTCCGCATTTGAGGGTGTAACCGCTTCATCCCAGTTCCGCCAATCGCGGCAATACCTCTTTCGAGAACAAAGTCAAGTTGGCGACGGTGTCTTCGTGGCTGATGTGGCCGCCCTGGCCCATCATCAGGAGGTGGCCAAAGCCGCCGACATGGTCGTAGAACGCCTTCAGCTGGTCGAACACGTCGTCGGGAGTTCCGGCAAAGGAGAGCCCGGCGTCGATCGCCTCTTCGACCGTCATCGTGCGCGGCGTGATCGGGCGGCCGTCACGGGTCTGGACCCGCGTTGCGCGCGCTGCCATCGCCCCTCCGGTCTTCAGCATCTGCGCCGCGGCCGGTGCGGGCACGTAACCGGGCGGGTTGGCGAATTGCGCCGCGACGATGCCGGAGGTGCGGCTGTAGTCGAGGATCTGATCGGCGCGGCGCCAGCCCTCCTCGCGGGTGTCGCCGACCCCGATCAATGCCATGTAGGCGAGTTGATCCGGGCGCGGCGTGCGGCCGGCCTCGCGTGCCCTTGTGCGATAGGCGTCGAAGATCGCCGGCGTGCGCACCCAGCCGGTGTTGAGCACGCCGATCGTGATGCCGCGCGCCGCCGCCTCGATGGCACTGCCGGTGCTGCCCACCGGGGTCCAGACCGGCGGGTGCGGCTCCTGGTAAGGCCGCGGCCAGACATTGACCGAGCGGTACTGGAAATGCGTCCCCTCCCAGTTGAACGGGCCGTCATGGCTGGTCATCGCCTTGAGGATCAGGTCGTGCGCCTCCCAGAACCGCTCGCCGAGGTCGGCCGGGTTGGTGTTGGCCGGCGAAATCTCGAACGGCACGCCTTTGACAAAGCCCATTTCGAGCCGACCGCGCGAAATCACGTCGATCATCGAGTATTCCTCGGCGACGCGGATCGGATCGTTGCGGTTGCCGATCGGCATGCCGAGCGCCAGAAGCCGCACCGTCTTTGTCTCGCGGGCCAGGATCGCCATCGGGATCGTGCACACCGAGTCGCTGCAGGTGGCGGTGGCATGGTGCTCGTTGGTCATGATGTTGATGCCGAGCTCGTCGCAGAGCGCCCACTCGTCGAGATAGCGGTGATAGAGATCAGCGCCGATCTTCGGGTCGTAAAGCCGATTGGGGACCGTGACCCGATAGGAATGATCGAGCTGCGGCCACGCCGGGTGATAGGCCATCTCGCTGAAATGCCAGACCTTCATTGCCTGATCTCCGTGGCTGCAAAGCGTTCGATTGCGGCAGCGACTGCCTCGGGCTGCTCGATCTGCGGGTAGTGCCCGGATTGCGCGATCGTCTCGAAGCGGGCGTTGGGCAATGCCGCGCACAGCTTGCGGCCGTAATCCGGGGCGACGATGCCATCATTCTCGCCCCACAGCAGCAACGCCGGAACCCGCACCCGGTGCAGCCAGCGGGGCAATCCCGGATCGTGCATATAGGGGCGCCAGCCATAGAGTGCTGCGGCCTGGCGGTCGCGGGCGATCGCCAGCAGATCGTCGTCGCCGAGTGCTGCATAATCGGGCAGCGCGCGGGCCGGGTCGAAAAACACCCGGCAGCGCACCTCATCCTCCGGCAGCGCATAGACATCGGCGATATCGCGCTCCTCGCGCCCGCCGAATTTGACCCCAAGCGAGTCGATCAGCACCAGCGCCGCTATCTTGGCGACCGATCGCACCGCGATTTCGAGCGCCAACCAGCCGCCGAACGACGAGCCGACCAGCAAGACCGAGCCGTCCCTTTGACCGTCCAGCCAGTCGAGATAAAGATAAGCGAGATCGTGGATGGTGCGGAACCCGTCGGGCAGCGGCGAATGGCCGGAGCCTGGATGGCGCGGCGCGGTGACCTGCCAACGCCGCGCGAGCCGGCTGAGGAGTGCTGCGTTCTGCGCCACATAGTCGCCGCCGTGCAAAAACAGAAGCGGCGGTCCTGCACCCGCGACCGATCCGTCGAGTGAATATCCACCAATCTCGATGCCGGCCACTCTACCCTCCTCTTCGGCCCGGCGCCGTCATCGCGGTGCCGTCAAAGAGCAGTATCGCGATCCTCGGCATCGTGGTCCACGCCGCTGCGAAAAGCCCGAGCGCAAGGGCTCGGTGCGGCCCTCGCGAGGAGCGGGCGGAGGCGTGCGCAGACTACGCGTCGGCGATGTCGAGACCGAGGTCGAGAATCGGCGCGCTGTGGGTGATCCAGCCGGAGGAGAGCAGATCGACACCGGTGGCGGCGACCGCGGCAGCGGTGTCGAGGCTGATCCGGCCCGAGGCTTCGGTCACCGCCCGGCCATCGACCATCGCCACGGCGCGGCGCAGGGTCGGCGGTGCCATGTTGTCGAGCAGCACCGCGTCGATGCCGGTTTCGAGCGCCTCGGCGAGCTGGTCGAGGGTATCGACCTCAAGCTCGATCTTGACCAGATGCCCGGCATGTGCCCGCGCGCGTTCGAGCGCCTGCCGCACCCCGCCGGCGGCGGCGATGTGGTTGTCCTTGATCAGCATCGCATCGTCGAGGCCAAAGCGGTGATTGGCCCCGCCGCCGAGACGCACCGCCTCCTTTTCGAGGCTGCGCAGGCCGGGCGTGGTCTTGCGGGTGCACACGATCTTGGCCTTGGTGCCGGCGATCGCATCGGCCAGCGCGCGGGTCGCTGTCGCCACCCCCGACATCCGGCACAGGAAGTTCAGCGCGGTGCGCTCGGCGGCCAGCACCGGGCGGGCGCGGCCGGCGATGCGCGCCACCCGGTCGCCGCGCGCCACCCTCGTACCGTGGGCAATGAGGGGTTCGATCTCAAGGCGGGGATCGAGCAATTCGAAGGCGAGGAGGGCCGCGTCGAGACCGGCGACGACACCCGCTTGCCGCGCTGCGATGACCGCCTCGATCCGTGCTTCCTCGGGGAGGATCGCGTCGGTGGTGATGTCGCCGGCACGCCCCAGATCCTCAATGAGAGCCGCCCGCACGATCGGCTCGATGATCAGCCGCATGACCATTTTCGGGACCTTTCTTTTTCGGGGCCTTTCTTGAGGGGAGCGGCTCAGCCGATCGCCAGCATGCGTTCGACGGCCTGGCGCGCCCGCGCCGCGATCGCCGGCTCGACCGTCACTTCGTGGCTCATGGTTTCGAGCGCCTTGCGGATCTTCGGCAGGGTGATCCGCTTCATGTGCGGACAAAGGTTGCACGGCCGCACGAAATCGAGCTCGGGATATTGCAGTGCAACGTTGTCGCTCATCGAGCACTCGGTCAGCAGCACGACGCGCGCCGGCTGCTGGCGCCCGACATAATCGGCCATCGCCGCGGTCGAGCCGGTGAAATCGCATTCGGCGACGACCTCGGGCGGGCATTCCGGATGGGCCAGCACGACCACACCCGGATGGCTCGCGCGGACACTGCGGACATCCTCGGCGGTGAAGCGCTCGTGCACCTCGCAATGGCCTTTCCAGGCGATGATCTCGACCTTGGTCTGCGTCGCGATATTGCGTGCCAGATACTCGTCGGGCAGCATGATCACCCGCTTGGCGCCGAGGCTTTCGACGATCTTCTTGGCGTTTCCCGAGGTGCAGCAGATGTCCGACTCGGCCTTGACCGCGGCCGAGGTGTTGACATAGGTCACGATCGGCACCCCCGGATGGCGCTCGCGCATCAGCCGGATATCGGCCGCGGTGATCGAGGCGGCGAGCGAGCAGCCGGCTTCGAGGTCGGGGATCAGCACGGTCTTTTCCGGGTTCAGCAATTTGGCGGTCTCGGCCATAAAGTGCACGCCGGCCAGCACGATGACCCGGGCATCGGTGCGCGCCGCTTCGCGGGCCAGCGCAAGGCTGTCGCCGACGATATCGGCAACCGTGTAGAAAATGTCGGGGGTCTGGTAGTTATGGGCCAGCACGACCGCGTCGCGCTCGCGCTTCAGCTGCAGGATGGCCTCGACATCCTCGGCCAGGACCGGCCATTCGAAGGGCGGGATATGGCGCTCGACCCGCCGGTAGATCTCGGGCAGCGGCATCGTCGCGGGGGCGGTCGAGAGAACCGGGTCGAGCATCGTCGCACTCCTTATGCTCATATTGAGCATTTAATTGGTCCGGGAAAAGCCGGGTCACGACGAGCCCGGCCTCCGCTTATGCTTTTTATGAGGATAAGGCCCTTGGCGGAACTGTCAAGCCCCCGAGTTTGATCGCTGCTTTTCCCTGCCGATGCGCCACGGCCTCTTGCAAAGCGGCAACTTCGCGGTAATTCCTGGCCCGACATGCCGACGCGGTTCGACAGGCTCGCCTATGATGCGGCGCAGACGGCGCGCATCGGCTGGTTCTTTGGCCAGAAGCTGCTGGCGGCGCGTATGAGCCGTCCGGTGCCTCTGCCCGAAACGTTGCGCGGCCGGCCGATGCCGGACCGGCGGCGCATCCTCGCCGATCTGCGTGCGCTGATCGAGCAGGACTGGCGTAATATCGCGGCCGGTTATTACGCGTCCCCGGGCGGTGATGTCGGCCCGCCGCTCGCCGCGTTGCGCCGCGCGCTCGATTTTTTCGCCGATCTTCGGGCGGTCGAGGAGCGGCGGCACGGTACCGTGGCCGAACGGCTGTTGCCTGAGCCGCCATCCGGCCGGTTTCCGCGCTATTATCTGCAGAGATTTCATTTTCAGAGCGACGGGTATCTGAGCGAAGCCTCGGCGCGCCGCTACGATCATCAAGTGGAAGTGCTGTTTGGCGGCGGGGCCGCGGCGATGCGGCGCCAGGCGCTTCTGCCGCTGCACCGGGCGCTGAGCAAAATGTCGACAGCTCGGCGCGATCGCGCTCGGGTCCTGGACCTCGCTTGCGGCACCGGCCGCTTTTTACGTGAGATCAAGACCAATTGGCCGCGTCTGCACGTCACCGGGCTCGATCTGTCGCCGCATTATCTCGTGGCCGCCAAGCGGGCACTGGCACCCTGGTCGCGCACTTGCCTCGTTGAGGGGCTGGCCGAGGCGATGCCCTTTGCCGACGCGGAATTCGACGTCGTCACCTGCGTCTACCTGTTTCACGAGCTGCCGCCGCATATCCGGCGCGCCGTCGCCGGGGAAATCGGGCGAGTTCTGAAACCGGGCGGGACGCTGATCCTGGTCGATTCATTGCAAACCGGCGACGAGCCCGATTACGACGCGATGCTGGAATCGTTCCCCACCGGGTTTCACGAGCCCTATTACGCGAGCTATCTGCGCGAGGATTTCGACCGGCTTCTGGGGCCGGGCTTTGTTCCCGCCGATCGCCTCCTCGCGTATTTTTCGAAGGTGCGCAGCTGGCGCCGCGAACCGTCCACCGGGTAATCCGACGCTTGCCCGGTTTTCGTCCCGAAGCGAAAAACGATGGCTGGCGCCCGGCGCCGGCTGATAGGTTGACGCAATTCGCCCTCGGCTCGCCTGAGCCGGCATTCGGGAGCAGCATGCGCGATGGGTGAGCTCGTCTTCGACGGTCTGAAGGTGATCGACTGCGCCAGCTTTATTGCCGGGCCGGCGGCGGCGACGGTGATGTCGGATTTTGGCGCCGCAGTGATCAAGATCGAGCCGCCGGGTGCGGGCGACCCCTATCGCCGGCGGGCGACGCCGCCCAACGGACCCGGGCTCGCCGGCAATCCCGGTTTTGTGCTCGACGGCCGCAACAAGAGAAGCCTGGCGCTCGATCTGCGCTCGCCCTCGGGACAGGATGTGCTGCGCCGCCTCGTCGCCGCGGCCGACGTGTTCATCACCAACTATCCGCCACCGGTCCGCCGCCGCCTCGGCATCACCTACGAGGAGCTGGCGCCGCTCAATCGCCGCCTGATCTATGCCTCGTTTACCGGCTATGGCGAGACCGGTCCCGAGGCCGACAAGCCTGGCTTTGACGCGACCGCGTGGTGGGCGCGGTCGGGGTTGATGCATCTGGTGCGGGCGGGCGAGGAGACCGCACCGGCGCGTTCGCTGCCGGGGATGGGCGACCACCCCTCGGCGATGGGCACCTATGGCGCGATCGTCACCGCACTCTACCAGCGCGAACGCACCGGCAAAGGCGCCTATGTCGGCTCCTCGTTGCTGGCCAACGGGCTGTGGGCCAATGGCTGCTCGGTGCAGGCGGCATTGTGCGGTGAGAAGGTCGCGCCGCAGCCACCGCGCGAACGCGGTGTCAATGCGCTGCGTCTCCATTACCGCTGCCGCGACAATCGCTGGCTTCTGTTGTCGATCGCGGCCGATGAATGGCGCTGGGACCGGTTCAAGGCGTGCCTCGGTTCGGAGGCGCTCGACGACGAGCGCTTTGCCACCCACGCGACGCGCGAGGCCAATGCACGCGCGTTGATCACGATCCTCGACGCGATCTTTGTCGGGAAGGACCAGGCCGAATGGCGGCAGCTGCTCGATGCGGCCGGGCTGATCTTTGGTGTCGTCGCCGATATGGACGAGATCCACGAGGATGAGCAAATTCTCGCTGCCGAGGCATTGGTGCGGTTTGCCGATGGCAGCGGGCTGACCGTCAACAGCCCGATATGGATCGCCGGTCAGCAAAAGCCGCCGCCGCGCCCGGCCCCGAGCGTGGGCCAGCACAGTGAGGAGATCTTGCGCGAAATCGGCTATTCGAGTGGTGAAATTCACGCGATGCGCGACGCGGGAGCGATCGGCTGAAATTCAGCGGGCCATCCGCAAAACCAGCTGCGACATTTGAAATTTGCGGCGCGACGATCCTTCGATGACATCGCGATAAAGCCGAAACCCGCGATTTTTAAAGACGATCGCGCTCGGCCGGGATGGTGACGATTACCGTATCGCCGAGGTGTCCGAGCTGCGCGAGAGGCGGCGTCCGCCCGGGCCCGCATGTTCGCCGCCCGCACCCTCGCTGCCCGCATCCGCGCTGGGTCAGCCGAACATCTGGATCGAGCCGTCGAGCGCCATCAACCCGGTCTCGACGGTGAGCTGCGGATGGTGTTGCGCAACGGCTGCGCGAAACTCCGCCAGGACCTCGCGGTGGGTCTTGGTCTCGATCTGCGGGTTGGCGATGCTGTCCGCGCCATAGGCGATGCGCGCGGCGCCGCAATCGCGATGGTCGATGGCAATGATGCTTTTCAGGTGGTGCAGCTCGACCGAAGTCGCGAGATTGTCCCAAAAGGCCGGTCGCCACGCCGCGAATTTGGGCGCTACTACCGCAATCGCCGCGCCGGCAATCACGAACTGGCTGTATTTGCCGGCGAGCCCGCCCTTTTGCATGTAGTCATAGACCGGCGTCACCATGCGGGGGTCGATGCACGACAGCAGCATCGCCTCGTAATCGCCCTCGGCGGCCCAACCTGATGCGGCCCAACCTGATATTGGCAAAGACGCAGCCAAACCGGCAAAGCCGAGCGCTTTCAATAGGTTGCGGCGACCGGGGCGGCCCGGCAGCGGATCACCGGGCAGCGGCGGGGCGCAGCATCGGCACACGCCGCGGTCAGGCATTGGCCTCTCCATCGGTCTCGCTCAGGCCGCGCTGGCGCAGCAATGCGGCAATATCCGGGTCACGGCCGCGAAAGGCGCGGTAGAGCTCCATCGGGTCCCTGGTGTCACCCGCACTGTAGATATCCTTGAGCCGTGCGGCCAAGGCCGGATCAAAGGCGTCGCCGGCCTCGGCAAAGGCGGCAAAGCCGTCGGCGTCCAGCACCTCGGCCCAAAGGTAAGCATAATAACCTGCGGCATAGCCGCCGCCGGCGAACAGGTGCTGGAAATGCGCCGGGCGGTGGCGCAGGCCGATCTCGCGCGGCACTCCGTAGTGTTCAAGAAAGCGGCGCTCGAACTCGTCGGGATCGATGCTCGCGGGGGCGGGGTCGCGATGCAGGTCGAGATCAAGCAATGCCGAAGCGGTGTATTCGACCGTGGCAAATCCCTCGTTGAAGCTGCGTGCCGCCAACAGCCGGAGCAGCAGCGGTTCGGGGATCGGCTCGCCCGTCTGGTAATGGCGCGCATATTGGCGCAAATTTTCCGGCACCGACATCCAATGCTCAAAGATCTGCGATGGGAACTCGACGAAATCGCGGCGCACCGCTGTGCCCGATTGCGACGGATAGCGCACCCGGCTCAACAAAGCGTGAAGACCGTGACCAAATTCATGAAACAGCGTTTCGGCATCATCAAAGCTCAGGAGCGTCGGTTCGCCCCCGGTAGAATTTGATCTCGCAAAATTGTTGTTGTTGACGACGATCGGCGCGACCGGGCCGTCGAGGGCCTGCTGATCGCGGTAGCGGCTGGACCAGGCACCCGAGCGCTTGCCGGGCCGCGCAAAATTGTCGTGCAGGAAGATGCCGACATGTGCGCCAGCGCGGTCGCGCACCTCCCACGCTCTCACATCGGGATGATAAACCGGCAGATCGGGGCGCGGCGTAAAGGTCAGGCCGAACAGCCGCCCGGCGCTGTCAAATGCTGCGCTCACCATGTTGTCGAGCACGAAGTAAGGTTTGACCTCGGCCTCGTCGATATCGAAGCGATCGCGCCGGACCCGCTCGGAATAGTAACGCCAGTCCCACGGCTCGATCGGCTCGTTGAGCCCCTCGGCACGGGCGATCGCCGCGAGCGCGGTCCGTTCCTCGCTGGCCTTCGCCTTGGCCGGGCCCCAAACCTGAAGCAACAGGCGCTCGACCGCGGCATCACTCTTGGCCATTGAATCGTCGAGCCGGTAGGCGGCAAAATTGTCGTAGCCGAGAAGCCGCGCCTGCTCGCCCCGCAAACTCATGATCTCGCGGATGATCGGGTGATTGTCCGCCTTGCCCGGATGGGTCCCGCGCGCGGTCCAGGCCTGGTGTGCCAAGCGGCGCAGATCGCGACGCGACGAGAAGGTCAGAAACGGCTCGATCGACGAGCGCGCGAGGGTAATCACATACTTATCGCCGAGCCCGCGCTCCGCGGCCGCCTGCGCTGCGGCGGCACGGGCGAAATCCGGCAGGCCGTCGAGATCGACCTCATCGAGCGCGAGCTGCCATTGGCGCTCGTCATGCAGCACGTTTTGGCCAAAGAGCGTATGCAGGGTGGCGAGCCGCTGGTTGATCGCCGCCATGCGAGCCTTCTGCTCGGAATCGAGCAATGCCCCGGCCCGCACCAGCCGCAGATGATGGCGTTCGAGCAGACGCAGCTGGGCGGGGGCCAGCCCCAGCGCCGCGCGCCGCGCATAAAGATCGGCGACGCGCGCGAACAGCCACGGATCGAGCGCGATGCGCGTCTGGTGCTGGGCCAGTTTCGGCGCGTAGTCGCGGGCGATCTCTTGGAGCGCCGGGTTGGTGTCGCTGGCATCGAGGTTGTGGAACACGCGGCTTG
This sequence comes from Allostellaceae bacterium, assembly GCA_050729795.1. Classification (GTDB taxonomy): domain Bacteria; phylum Pseudomonadota; class Alphaproteobacteria; order ATCC43930; family CGMCC-115725; genus AP-15. Next base: position 10,411 of record JBOHME010000066.1, read on the forward strand.
TCCGCTCGAGCAATTTGCCGCTGCGTTCAAGAGCTTCGATCGTATCGGCAAGGCTGGCCGGCACGGGTGCGGCAACGATCGCCGCAATCTCGTCGAGCTGCTCGGCCATGCCGCGGTCAAAGGCCGGCGGAAAATGCTCTGACCGGATCCGGTCAAAGGGCGGCATGCCGAAGGGCGTGTCCCAGGTCACGAAAAACGGGTTATCGTCCATTCCGGCTCCCCAAGCGGATTTCCCCGATCATAGCGTATTATTGGCGCCGGGTCGCGCCGAGCGCGCAGACCCGGTTGTACTTGATGGACCAGGTAGCGATTGATGGAAGCGGGGATTGGATGATGGCAAATGTCTCGAGGTTTCAGCCCGGCGGCTACCGTTTTATCGAGCATGCGTTCCAATATTCGGGTGGGATGGCAGCCGAGCCGGGCTTTGCGATCGAGCGGGCGCGGTTTGCCCGCCTGCTGCCGCTCGCTGAGGGGTTTGACGCGGTCGAAACCTATCTGACGAGCCGCGGCCGCCCGCCTGCCGCGTTCTGCGCCTGCGAATTGCGCTCGCCGGCGCAGTTCACCGATGCCGGGTTCGTCGCCTTCAATCGCCATTATGTGCAGCGGCTCGAAGCCTGGGGCGTCTTCCGCGACGACATCAACCCGGTGGCGCGCTCGAATGTGTGCCCGCAGATCGACCCGCCGGCGGCGCCGTCGCTCTACGCCTTTTGCTACACGGTGCCGGCCGAGAGCAGCTATGCCAGGACCGACTTTGTCGCCGCGGGCAGCGGCGAGGCCGACGGTGCGTCGGGCCCCTACGCCGAGCGGATCGTCCGCCGCGGCGACACGTCGCCCGAAGGCCTGCGCGAAAAGGCGCGCTTTGTGCTCGGCGCCATGGAGGCTCGCATGGGCGCGCTCGGCCGCTCCTGGGCCGATATCACCGCCATTCAGCTCTACACCGTGTTCGATATCTACCCAGCCCTGGTCGACGAGTTCGTGCGCCGCGGCGCGACCGCCCCCGGCCTCACCTGGCATTACGCCCGGCCGCCGGTACAGGGTCTCGACGTCGAAGTCGACCTCCGGGGTATCAGCCGCGAAATAGTGCTGTAGCACCGCGCGTCATGGATTTGTGCGACGGGCTTTTTCGCAGCCGACGATCAGCGGATCCTAAACATCGCGGCACAATAACCTGCCGTCTGCTCGATCACCAAACCGCGGACCGGAGCAGCGAAGCCCAGTTCGGCAGATGATGCCGGTTCCAGCCACTCCGGCACTGCCGCGCGAATAGTTGCCGCGCGCCGGCCGGGCAGCCATATTCGTCGCATGGATTTCTCCCTCTCCGACGAGCAGCGGGCGTTTCGCGAGACGGCGCGGGAGTTTGCCCGCGAGAAATGGCTGCCGCAGGCGGCGGGTTGGGACGAGCGCCAGGAGTTCCCGGTCGAGGCATTGCGGCGGGCGGCTGCACTCGGCTTTGCTGCGATCTATGTCGGCGAGCGATATGGCGGCAGCGGGCTTGGCCGCGTCGATGCCGCGATCATCTTTGAGGAATTGGCCGCCGCCTGTCCCTCGACCGCCGCCTATCTGTCGATCCACAATATGGCGTCGTGGATGATCGACCGGTTCGGGACGAAGGAGCAGCGCGCCCGGTTTCTGCCAAAGCTGGCGCGCATGGATCATCTCGCGAGCTATTGCCTGACCGAGCCGGGCAGCGGTTCCGATGCCGCCGCACTGGCGACCCGCGCGGTCCGCGACGGAGATCACTATGTGCTGAGCGGAACAAAGGCGTTCATCTCCGGCGGCGGGGCGAGCGACCTCTATGTCACGATGGTGCGGACCGGCAGCGAGGGACCGCACGGCATTTCATGCTTGATCATCGAGAAGGGCGCGCCCGGCCTGTCGTTTGGCAAAAAGGAGCGAAAGCTCGGCTGGAACTCGCAGCCGACGGCGATGGTGATCTTCGAGGATTGCCGGGTGCCGGTTGCGAACCGGCTCGGGGAAGAGGGTGACGGGTTCAAGATTGCGATGCTGGGGCTCGACGGCGGCAGGCTCAATATCGCCTCGTGCTCGCTCGGCGGGGCGCGGGCCTGTCTCGAAGCGGCGCGGGCGCATCTCTTGGAGCGCCGGCAGTTCGGTCGGCCGCTCGCCGATTTCCAGGCATTGCAATTCAAGCTCGCCGACATGGCGACCGAGCTCGATGCGGCGCGGCTGATGGTCTGGCGCGGGGCGGCGAGCCTTGACGCCGCCGATCCGCAAGCGGTCATGCATTGCGCAATGGCCAAAAGGCTCGCCACCGACGCCGGGTTTCATATCTGCAACGAGGCGTTGCAGCTCCATGGCGGCTACGGCTATCTGAAGGACTTTCCGATCGAGCGTTATCTGCGCGACCTGCGCGTCCACCAGATCCTCGAAGGCACCAACGAGATCATGCGGGTGATCATCGCCCGCCGCCTGCTCGGCCCGTCGAATGAGTGAAAGGAGCCCCGCGGCCGGCCGCGGCGCGCAACCGATCCGCCTGCGCGCGATGACCCGTGCCGACATTCCGGCCAGCCTGCCATTGCTGGCCCAGCTCGGCTACGAGATGACCGAGGACGAAATGGCGGGGCGGATGCACGAGGTGATGTCGGCACCGGACCACACGCTGCTAGTTGCCGAGATCGGCGGGCGGGTCGTCGGTCTGCTGCACGTCTTCGTGCGACCGGCGATCGAAAACCCGCGCGAGGCGGTGGTGCAGGCGCTGGTCGTCGATCAAGCACGCCGCAGGGCCGGGGTCGGACGGGTGCTGATGGCAGAGGCGGAACGCTGGGGACGGGAGCGCAACTGCGGCTCCCTCGTGCTCAGCTCGAACATCGTCCGCGCGCGCGCTCATGCCTTTTACGCGGCGCTTGGCTATCGGGTCGCCGCCACGTCGCTGATCCTGCGCAAGCCGCTCCTATCGCGATGACCGAGGAAAGCGAAATCCTGCTCGGTCGCGAGGGCGGGGTTGCGACGATCACGATCAACCGGCCGCAGGCGCTGAATGCGCTGACGCTGTCGAATTACCGGCGCATCGCCCCGGCGTTGAGCGCCTGGGCCGAGGATCCGGCGGTGCACGCCGTGGTCGTGCGCGGCGCCGGCGGACGCGCTTTTTGCGCCGGCGGTGATGTGCGCGCGGTCTACGAGGCCGGGCGTGGAAGCGGCGGCGATCGGGGGCTGATCCGGGTGTTCTTTCGCGAGGAATACCGGCTGATCCGCCAGATCAACCGCTTTCCCAAACCCTTCATCGCGATCATCGACGGCATCACGATGGGCGGTGGCGCCGGGATTTCGGTCAATGGCGCCTATCGGGTCGCGACCGAGCGCACCCTCTTTGCCATGCCGGAGACCGCGATCGGCCTCTTCCCGGATGTCGGCGCGACGTGGTTTCTGAACCGCTGTCCCGGCCGGATCGGCCGCTATCTCGGGCTGACCGGTGCCCGACTGGGGGCGGCGGACGCTCTTTATTGTAGCTTTGCCACGCATCTCATGGCGCGGCACGCGGTCGAAGCCCTCGTCGCGGAATTCGCCCGAACCGACTGGCAAACCGGCAACGAGGCTCGGCAGGTCGAGACCACGCTGTCGCAGTGGTCGACGACGGAGAGCGGTCCACCGCCGCTCGCGACGCTGCAGTCGGCGATCGACCGCTGCTTCGGCGGCGCCACGGTCGAGGCGATCCTCAAAGCACTCGCTGCCGAGGCCGAAGGCGGCGGCGATACGGCCCGCTGGGCCGCCGAAACCGGCGCCGGGCTCCTGGCGAAATCGCCGACCAGCCTCAAGGTGACGTTGCGTCAGCTCTCGACCGGTCGCGACTTTGACCTCGACCAGGCGCTGACCCTCGAATACCGGCTCACCCAACACATGCTGGCCGGTCATGATTTCTACGAAGGGGTGCGCGCCGCGCTGATCGACAAGGACCAGAAACCGCGGTGGCGACCAGCCTCGCTCAGCGAAGTCGATGATAGGATGGTCTCGGGCTATTTCGCGCCGCTCGGCGAGCATGAGCTGGATTTCCCTCCAGAGATCAGAAGCAGCGCATAACCGGCGTTTCCGCAAAGCCTTTCGGTGACCGCTTCGTAGAGCTTCGGCGCAAGTGTCAGGAAAGCCGCGATCGATCGGGCGGCCACCGACAAACCAGCTCATGGCGAGCGCATAGGCGAGGCATTGCCGATCCTGGGTGCTGTTGCATTCCCAGAATCGACGGTAAAGTTCGACTTTGGCTGACTGCGACGCGGCCCGTCGCGGATCAGCGAAACGCGGAGAACCGAGATATGCCTTCGCTGTTCAATGCGCGCGATGCGGCCAATTACGAGCGGCTGATGGGACGGTGGAGCCGGCGGCTGGCACCATTGTTCATCGAGCATGCCGGCATCGCCGATGGCGAGCATGTGCTCGAGGTCGGCTGCGGCACTGGCAGCCTGACCTTTGCCCTGCCGCAGGCGGCACGGATCGCGAGCTTGACCGCGATCGACCATTCCGAAATCTATCTCGCCGCGGCGCACGGCAAGAACCGTGACCCGAGGATCACGATCGAGCATGGCGACGCTGCCGCGCTGCGCTTTGCCGACAACCAGTTCGACCGGGCGGTGTCGATGCTGGTGCTACCCTCGGTGCTGCCTGGGCCCGAAGCCGCGGTCGCCGAGATGCGGCGCGTCACGCGCCCCGGCGGCGTCGTGTGCGCCGCGTTCTGGGATTCGCCGGGAGGCGCCGCTGCCAACCGCATGTTCTGGGACACGGCGGCAGCACTGGATGACGCCGCAGCGGCAGCGCGTGATCGCACGATGGGTCGGCCGGTCTATGCGCCGGGCGCCCTGCCGCGGATTTGGGCCGAGGCCGGGCTCGTCGACATCGATCTGCGCTCGCTGATGATCCGCATGGAATTCGCCAGTTTCGCCGATTACTGGGAGCCCTACGCCACCGGCGAAGGCATGCTCGGCGACTACGTCGCCAGTCTCGAAACCGCCCGCCGCGACCGGCTCGAACGCCAGCTTCGCGCCGCCTATCTGTGCGGCCGCCCCGACGGTGAGCGCTCGTTCGCCACGGTGGCGCTCTCTTGCCGTGGTGTCGTGCCAAAGGGCTGACCGGCGGCCGCCTTTTCTCGGATCCCGGAGGGTTGCCGAGCCGGGGCGCGGCGGTGTTACGGCTCCGGCGGGGCGGCGAACCGGTCGAGGATCTGCAAGAGCGCCGGCCGCAGCGACCGCAATTCTTCGAGATGGATCGCCGACAGGCTGGCGAGCCGCGTCTCCGCCGCGTCGGTCAGGGCGAGAAACACCCGGCGTCGATCGGCGGGATCGTGTCTGCGCAGCAGCAGGCCGGCCTCGACCAGCCGATCCACCAGCTCGACCGCACTGTGCGGACGGATGTCGAGCCGCTCGGCGAAGTCGCCGATGGTCGGGCCGCAGGGTGCTGCAAACCCCTTTACCGCCAACAGCGCCTGATGCTGGCGCGGGGTCAGCCCGGCGCGCCGGGCGGCCGATTGGCTGAACCCCAAAAACCGCCGCATCAGATAGCGGAAATCGGAGAGCATGCGGTAGCCGTTGCGATCGAGCTCGGTCGGCTGGTCGGGCCGCGGGGTCCGGATCGGATCAGCCATGCGTGTCCTTGCTTGTAAATTTTGCATCGCTCTACGATACATCTGGAGAGGCGATCACGCCGGAGGAACAGGGTGAAAAAATCTAAACCGCTCGGTGGCAATGGCCATCCTCCCGGCCACGGCGGGTCGGACGCGCTGAGCCATCTCGGCGATTTCACCACCCGCCCGCGGGTGCTGTTCATATCGGCGATCGCCATCGTCGTCGGCACCGCCGGCACGATCTCCGGTGTGATCCTGCTTAATCTGATCCGCCTGTGCACCAATCTCGCCTATTTCGGCCTTCCCACTCTGGCGAACCTGCCGCTCGGCCATTCGCCCTGGGGATATGCCGCGGTTCTGGTCCCGGTCGCCGGCTCGCTGGTCGTCGGATTGATGGCCCGCTACGGCAGCGAGAAGATCCGCGGCCACGGGATCCCCGAGGCGATCGAGGCGATCCTGCTCGGCCGCAGCCAGCTCGACGTCAAGGTCGCGATCCTGAAGCCGCTGTCCTCGGCGATCGCAATCGGCACTGGCGGCCCGTTTGGCGCCGAAGGGCCGATCATCATGACCGGCGGTGCCATCGGCTCGCTGATCGCCCAGCTGCTGCCGGTCAGCGACAGCGAGCGCAAGACATTGCTGGTCGCGGGTGCCGCCGCCGGCATGACGACGGTGTTCGGCACCCCGATCGCCTCGATCATGCTGGCGGTCGAGCTGCTGCTGTTCGAATGGACGCCGCGCAGCTTTGTTCCGGTTGCGGTTGCCGCGATCACCGCCGAGGTCGAGCGCACCTGGCTGCACCTGGCTTCGCCACTGTTTCCGTTCGACGGCGGGATGGCGGTGTCGCTCACTGGCCTGTCGTGCTGGATCCTGATCGGCCTGTTGTCGGGCCTGTTGTCTTGCCTGCTGACCCAGCTCGTCTATGGCTGCGAGGATCTGTTTCTCAAATTGCCGATCCACTGGATGTGGTGGCCGATGATCGGCGGCCTGGTGGTCGGCATCGGCGGGTTGATCGATCCACACGCGCTGGGCGTGGGCTATGACAACATCGCGCAGATGCTGCGTGGTGGAACATTGCCGATGGCGGCGCTGCTGCTGCTCGTCGTCAAGGCGATCATCTGGGCCGTGGCGCTCGGCTCCGGCACGTCGGGTGGCGTATTGGCGCCGCTGTTGATCATGGGCGGCGGCATGGGCGCGGCGCTCGCCCATGTCCTGCCCGCGGCCAGCCCCGGCTTCTGGGCATTGCTGGCGATGTCCGCGACAATGGGCGGCACCATGCGGTCGCCCTTGACTGCGACCTTCTTCGCCGTCGAGGTTACCGGCAACACCCATGTTTTGCTGCCGCTGATCGCCGCCTGCGTGACGGCGCATCTCTTGACCGTGCTGTTGATGAAGCGCTCGATCCTGACCGAAAAGGTCGCCCGCCGCGGTCATCACCTGTTGCGTGAGTATCGTGTCGACCCGTTCGCCTTGACCCAGGTGCACGAGATCATGGCGACCGATGTGGAGACCCTGCCCGGGACGATGACTCTGCAGCAGGCCACGACTGTTCTGACCAGCCCGACGACGCGCCATCCGAGCTTCCCGGTGACCGACACCGATGGTCGTGTCCTCGGCATCGTCGACCCGCCGGCGGTGCTGGCTTGGCGCCGTGCCGGGAAACCGCGGCACACCGAGCTGCGCATGCTGCTCGACGGCACCGCCGCGGCCAGCGTTTATCCGGACGAGTATCTGGAGGGGGTCATCGACCGCATGATGAGCTCCAATCTCGCCCACCTCGCGGTGGTCTCGCGAGAGAACTCGAGGCTCGTCGGCTATTTGAGCTGGAAGGATCTGATGCGGGTGCGGGTCCGGGTACGGCAGGAGGAACGCGACCGCACCTCGCTCTACCGGCAGATGCGCCGGGCGCGCGCCGCCAAGTAAGCGCCGACCTCGCCCGCGAGCATATGGGCCGTCACAGCGAGCCTGCGATGGGCGCGGGCAGGGGTGGCTATTGCGCGGCGGATTGGGCCGGCTGCGGTGTCGTGGTCGCGGCGGGCAGCCGCGGCGCGACCTCCTTGGCCATCAGGCGGATGCCCTTTTCAGCTTCCCGGTGGTCGAGAAAGCCCGAGCGGCCGACAAAGATAAAATTGCCGAAGCCGCCGACCTTGTCATGGATGGCCATGATCTGCCGGTGGACGGTATCCGGGTTGCCGGCAACGAGAATGCCGCGGGCGATCGCCTCTTCGGCGGTGATGCCGATCAGGCTGTCGGCCGGCCGCCGCGCCGCGGCACTGCCGGGACCGGGCCTGGTCCGGTAGTTCTGCGCCGCGGTCTCGGGCGACATGCGCCCCGGCAAAAGCTTTGACATTTGCGGCGATTGCTTGAGGCTGGTGTTGAGAAACCACAATAGCTTGCTGCCGATCCTCAGACCCTCCTCGTCGGTGTCGCCGACATAGCCGAGCGCTGCATAGGCAAAACGATCGCTGCCGGGCGCGGGCAGCCCGGCCTTGCGCCGCGCCGCGCGATAGGCGTCGAATGCACGCTTCGAAGCTTCCGGACCGCGCAGCACGAGCGCGTTGATCATGCCGCGGCGGCCGAGCTCGGCCGAGGTCTCGGGGTCGCCCGTCGCAGCCCACAGCGGCGGGTGCGGCCGCTGGTACACTGGCGGCCAGATATTGACGTGCCGGTGGCTGAAATGCTTGCCCTCCCAGCTGAACGGCCCGTCATGCGAGGTCAGGGTCTTTTGAATGAGGTCGATCGCCTCCCAGAAGCGCTCGACATAGCCGACCGGGTTGGCGTTGCCCGACACCATTTCGCTGTCGCCCGATTTGACAAAGCCGATCTCGATCCGGCCGCGCGAAATGACATCGGCCGTCGCATACTCCTCGGCGACGCGTACCGGATCGGGCCGGACCGAGATCAGCGTGCCGAGGCTGAGGATGCGCACGTTCCTGGACTGGCGGGCCAGGATGCCGAGGATCATCGGGCTCGCGCCGTAGAGGCTGTTGATGCCCGAATGGTGCTCGATCGAGACGATGTTGACCCCGAGCTCGTCGCATAGGAGGTGCTCGTCGAGGCATTCGGCAAACAGCTCGGCGGCGATTTTCGGGTCGCAATAGCGGTTGGGCAGGCTGGCGCGCACCGAGGGTGCCGCGTCGAGCACGTGCTGCGGCACAAACGGGTAGACATTCTCGCAATGATACCAGACGCGCATCGTTCGGTTCCGGGCTATTCGTCGAGAAAATCGCCGGCCCGCCGGGCAAATGCGTCGGGCTGCTCGATTTCGGGATGGTGGCCGGCGCCGTCGATCAGCTCGAAGCGGGCGCCCGGGATCAGTTTCGCATACGCGGTGCCGTAATCGGGGCTGACCACCCGGTCGCTCGCTCCCCACAAGAGCAGGGTCGGCGCCGCGATCCGGGCGAGCCAGCGCGGCAATTGCGGGTTGTACATGTAGGGATGCCAAGCATAGAGGCACAGCGCCTCGCGATTGCGCGCGTGCACGATCAGCGCCTCGTCCGACATTGCGTTGTAATCGGGCGCCGACCCGTCCGGATCGTGCCAGCTGCTGCGGCGCACCTCGTCGGGTGAGCGGTTGAAGATGTCGAGAATATCGGGCGTTTCGCGGTCGCTGATTTTGATGCCGACCGGGTCGGCGAGGATCAGCTTGTCGATGCGGTGAGCGCAGGCCGCGGCGACCTCCGCCGCCAGCCAGCCGCCAAAAGAAAGGCCGAGGAGGCTCACCTGGCCGCCCGGGATCGCGTCGAGCACGGCCAGATAAAGATGGACGAGATCATAGATCGTGTCGAAATTCTCCGGCCGCGGCGAGTGGCCAAAGCCGGGTGCCGAGGGCGCGATGATCTCGCGATGACGGCCGAGCAGGGCGAGAAACGGCGCATTGGCATCGATCGTGTCGAAGCCGTGCAGCAACAGCAGCGGGCGTCCGCTGCCGCGGCGCAGCGTTTCGAGCTCGATCCCGTGCACGCTCAGCCGGCCGGTGCCGGTTTGACTACGCGACATGTCATCCCTTCTTCGCCGTTCATGGCTCCGGTCGCGGGTATATCGTGCCGAACCCGGCCGAGCCAGAGCCAATCATGTCCCGCCCCGCGGCCCGGCGGCACCAGGGTTTCCCGCTCACATTTCCGGCTCCCGGCAACGCGCCGTGGACATCACAACTCGGCCGCACCCCTGGACGGCGGCGTGCGGAGGACTACATTGTGCGGCGACCGGAAAGCGGTTCGGCCACAACCCGTCGCGGTGCGGCTCAGGATCATCCGGACCCCGTTTTCCAGGCCCGTGGTCGACGGGCCTCTGCCGCGAAGGCTCTGATGATCACGCTCGCCCGCCTGCACCGCTCGGCCGCCAGGGCCGCCGCTGTCGCCATGATCACCCTCGTTCTTTACGGCTGCAACAGCGCCGGCGCGGGGACCGCCGGCCCGTCGGGCAATGCACCCGATTTCGCGCTGCTCCAGGACGTGGCCCGGCAGGTGCAAGCGAATTACGTGGCGCCGGTCAGCGGCAAGGAGCTGACCACCGATGCGCTGAAGGGCATGCTGACGCGGCTCGATCCGCATTCCGACTATATGGACGAGGAGCAGTACCGCGAGATGATCGCGATGACCCGCGGCCAGTTTGGTGGCATCGGGATCGAGCTGACCCTCGAAGGCCGGATGCCCGAGGTCATAGCACCGATCGAAGGCACGCCGGCCGCTGATGCCGGGGTCGAGCCGGGCGACCGGATCGTCAAGATCGACGGTCAGGCGACCACCGGAATGGATGTCGAGCGGGTTGTCAAACTGCTCCGGGGAGTGCCGGGCTCGACCGTTACCCTCGAAATCGCGCGCTCGGAGCGGCCACCCTTCGCGGTGACGCTGACGCGCGCCATCATCCACGTCGTGTCGGTCAAATCGGCGCTGGAGCCCGACCGGATCGGCTATGCCCGGATCACCACCTTCAGCGAAAACACGGCAAGCGAGCTGGCCAGCGCCATCGCCCGGTTGAAGCAGGAAGCGCATGGCCGGCTGAACGGCTTTGTGCTCGATCTGCGCAACGATCCGGGCGGGCTGCTCGATGCCGCGGTCGATGTCACCGGTGAATTCGTCGATGGCGGCGTGGTGGTCACCACCAAGGGCCGCAACCTCGACGATGATCGAGCCTACCGGGCGCCGGTGGCGGGCGATCTGCTCCCGGGGGTTCCGGTCGTCGTGCTGATCAACAGCGCCACGGCTTCGGCGGCCGAGATCGTCGCCGGGGCATTGCAAGATGACCACCGCGCCACGATCATGGGCACGCGTAGCTTTGGCAAGGGCTCGGTGCAAACCATCATCCCGGTCGAGGGCCATGGCGCGCTGCGGCTGACGACTGCTCTCTACTATACGCCGTCAGGCCGCTCGATCCAGGACCAGGGGATCACTCCGGACATCGTTGCCACGCTGCCAAAAAGCGACCAGGTCGCCAATGCGGTGCTGAGCCACGAAAGCGATCTCTACAACGCGCTGCGGAATTCGGGACCGCTCGACGCCAGCGAGCGAGCGAGCTCGGGTCATGCGGCACAGATCGCCGGCGAGATGGCCGAGCACCCCATCAAGCCGCTGATCATCGGCACCACCAAGGATGCCCAGCTCGAAGCAGCGCTCGGCTATCTCGAGCGCGCGGTCCGCCGTGATGCCGGTTCCCGCCCCGGTTGAGCCGGCACAAGCTCGCCTGGAACGCAGCAGCTCCCTGGCCCGCGCGGCGCGATCCTCAGCCTGGCGCCAATGCGGGCGGATCGTCGCGGACCGCCTCGAGCGCGAGGCTGTTGTCCACCGCTTGCTCGAATGACGGACCGTGCGCGACAAACCCCGCGGAGACGAGGCTCGCTCGCAGCCGCTCATACCCGTCGCGCGGCAGGATCGGGTTGCGGCCCCAGATGCCGAGCGCGCGGTATCGCGCGATCGCAGCGCGCAGCGTAACCGCCGGCAGCGCCGGGAAATAGGGCTGCACCGCCTCGGCCAGCGCCTCCGGCGGGTTGGCATGGACCCACCGCTGGGTGCGGTAGAGTGCGCGCACCAGCCGGCGCAGCTCGGGGTGTCTTTCGACGAGCATGCCGCGACGGGCATAAAAGGTCGTGTACGAGGTCGGTCCGCGGGTCGCTCCAGCGTACCACAAATGGCCGCTGCCGCTGCCGATCAGCTCTTCGACAAACGGCTCGAACAGCTGCACGACATCGAGCTCGCCATGGCGCAGCGCCGCCGCGTTTTGCACCATCGTCGCCTCGGAATGCCGCAGCAGACCGTCGGGATCGAGGCCGGCGCGGCGCACATCCTCCTGCAGGCACAGCCACGGCGTCGGCACCTCGCTGACTGTCGCCAACCGCAGCCCGAAGAGGTCGCCCAAGCGAAAATCGGGGCGCGGCTCGCGTCCGATCAGAAAGAACGGGTCGCGGGTCACCACCTCGCCAAAGCAGACCAGATCGCAGCCCGGCCGGGTCTCGTAGGTTTGTGCCACGCGCATCGGTCCGCCCCAGCACACATCCACCGCCCCGGAGAACAGCGGGTCCGCTGCTGCCGCCGGTGTCGGTGCGCTCGCCAGCCGTACCTCGATACCCTCGGCGGTAAACGCGCCGAGCGCAAAGCAGGCGTAATAGGGCGCGTAAAACAATCCGCGCAGCGATTCCTGCAGGGTTAGAGCCATGCGTACTCCTCCGTCGCCAAGGCGGGCAGCCGTGCCAAGGCGGGTGGCGATCTGATGCCCGCCGCGCTGGCACGGGGATGAGCCGCATTGTGCACCGGACTGAGCGGTCCCGTCTGCCGTGAGTTTTCCCGTGACCGGCCACGGCTGCAGCGGAGTTGACGGGATCGGGGAGGCCACCTAAACCTCGGCCTCGGACGGCGAGCCGAAATTTGACGCGCCGCCGCAGGGGAGGGGGAGAATGCTCGGACGGACTTCGGACGACCTGCTCGCGCTGTTCGACAGCGCACCGCTCAACCGGCGTTATTGGACGACCTTTGTCCTGATGTCGGCGGTGTTCGTCTTCGATTTCTTCGACTTTCTGGTGGTCGGCTACCTGTTGGCGGCGGTCCGGGGGGAATGGCACCTGACCTATGGCCAAGGGGCGCTGATCCTCTACGCCGGCGGGGTCGGCGCGATCGTCGGAGCGCTCGTCTTCGGCGCCTTTTCCGACGCCTGGGGACGCAAGAAGCAGATCATCATCGGCGGCTTTATCTGCGCGATCGCGTCCGGGTTGATATACCTTATCCCGGACCGGGGATGGTGGGAGTTCGCGATCCTGCGCTTCTTCGTCGGCGTCGGCCTGACCGCCGCGGTCACCCCGTCCCTGACCATGGTGGTCGAGCTGACCCCGACCCGGCACCGCACGATCGCGACCAGCTTCTACTTGGTGTGGGCTTCGGCCGGCGGCTTTCTGGCGCCGGTCATTGCGACCGCCTTGCTCGGACCGCTCGGCTGGCGCGGCGTCGCGCTGATCGGCATCATCCCGGCGATCATCGCCGTGCTGGTCTGGCTGTTCACCCCCGAATCGGTGCGCTGGCTCGCCGCCAAGGGCCGCTTTGCCGAGGCCCGCGCCGAGGTGGCGACGCACTTGCAGATGCCGCTGCAGCAGGTGCCGCTGCCGACGGTCCCGCCGGCCACTATGCCGTCCGGCAATCTGCTCGACCTCTTGTCACAGCCGCGGATGTTCTGGGAAACCATCCTGATCTGGGGCGGCTCGTCGACCGCCGGCTACGGCGTCTATCTGTGGGGGCCGACGATCGTCGCCCTGCTGCTCAAGGTCTCGGTGCCGGAGGCCGCCAAATACTTTGTCTTCGTCGCAGCCGCCGGGGTGACCGGCAAGATTATCGTCACCGTGATCGCGCCGCTGCTGGGCCGCCGCCTCCTCGGCGTATTATGGGGCTTTGCCGGCGCGGTGGCGCTGGCGGCGGCCGGCTATTACCATGGCGTGCTTGTCAACGGGCTGCCGCTGCTGATCATCCTGTTGATGTGCTCGACCTTCTGCATCGAGGGCGGGTTCGCCAACCTCGCGCCATACACTGTCGAGAGCTATGGCGTCGCTTTGGGCGCGCGCTCCTCGGGGCTGGGGCAGACCGCCAACGGTGTCGGCAAGATCTTGGGGCCGCTGAGCTTGGCGCTGATCGCCGGCAC
>JBOHME010000067.1:0-23834 GCA_050729795.1 Allostellaceae bacterium
ACGACCGATCGTCGCCGCAATGTCGCACCGGTGGAAAAGCCAGCGATCGCAGTGCTTCCTTTTCAGAACCTTGGTGGCGATGCCGAGGCCGAATTCTTTCTCGAGAGTGTCGCCGAGGATCTGATCACCGAATTGTCGCGGGCCCGGTGGTTCTCGGTCGTGGCCCGGAATACCAGCGCCAGCTACAAGGGAACGGCTCTCGACCCGCGACGGCTCGCCCGCGATCTCGGGGTTCGGTATACGGTCGAGGGCAGCTTGCGCAAGGCCGGCGGACGGGTGCGCATCAGCTGCCAGCTGGTCGAGGCGGCGAGCGGTCAGCATCTGTGGGCGGAGCGCTTCGATGGCACCCTCGAGGACAGCTTCGAACTGCAGGACAAGATTACCGAAAGTGTTATCGGTTCGGTGGCGCCGGTGCTGCGCGGCGCCGAGATCGAGCGCGCCAGGCGAAAACCCGAAGCCGACCTCGATGTTTACGAAGTGACCGTGCGGGCGCTCCCCGCGGCGTTTGCCGAGACCGAGACCGACAATCGCGAGGCGATGCGTCTGCTGGACCACGGGCTCGAGATCGATCCCGACTACCCGACCGCCAACGCGCTCGCCGCATGGTGCTGTCAGCAGCGTCATCTGATGGATTGGCCGGCGCTGCGGGCAGACGACCGCGAGGAGGCCAAGCGCCTGGCGCGCAGAGCGATTGCCGGCGGCGCCGACGTGCCGCTGGCGCTCGCCGTCGCCGGGGCCGTCCGCGCGGCGTTGACCCGCGATCATGATCTGGCGCTGGCCGCCGTCGATCGGGCGACGATGTTGAACCCCAACGCGGCGGTCGTCCTCGGTTTCGACGCAATCACGCGCTGCCTGTGCGGCGATTACCGCCGATCCGTCGAGAACGGCGAAAAGGCGCTGCGGCTGAGCCCGCTGGAGCCGCTTGTCTATCATGCGGCGCTGGCGGTGGCCCTGGCGCTGTTGTTGAGCGGTCGGGCCGAGGCGGCGGTGGCGCCGGCGCGGCGAGCGATCGAAGGGAACCGGCATTTCGCCTTTCCCTATGCCGCCCTGGCCCTGGCCTATGCCCGGCTTGGTCAGCCCGCCGAGGCGGCGCAGACGGTCGCGCGGCTGATGCGGACGATCCCCAGCTTTCGCCTCGGCGCGCTGCGTCGGATCCGGTTCGCCGATGCATCGGACCTGCAGTCCGAGCTCCTGCTGTTGCGAGAAGCGCATCTGCCCGAATAGCGGGCGGGGCGCCGCAGGACGCGGCACCGTGTCGCGCATTGGCCCCGAACCGCCATTTCGGCATCGCCGATGTTCTGTTAACGTTTGCCAATCGACCGGCCGGTGTGGGCCAGTTCACACTGCGGCGACGGCGCTTGGTCGATGATCGCCGCATCGTGCGATAGGTGCGAGCCCATCGTGTCAGAGGATGCCAGAAGACGGGTCAGGCGGCAGCTGGCGGCGATCCTGGTCGCCGGCTATCGGCAGCTGCTTCCTGGGGATGAGGCCGATATCTTTGTCGGGCTGCGGGCGGTGCTCCGCGAGATCATCGAGCCGTTGGCCGGCGAGCACGCCGGCGACATCTTCAAACAGACCGGCGAATTGGCATTGATCGCGTTCGACAGCGCGGTCGAGGCGGTGCGCTGCGGCGCGGCCTTGCGCGACCGGGTGGCGGACACAAACCAAAGCCTGGCGAACGAGCAGCGTATCGCGGTTCAGATCGGGATCAATCTCGGCGATGTCATCGTCGAAGGCGGCGACGTGTTTGGTGACGGTGTGAATATCGCCGCACGGCTCGAGGCGTTGGCCGAGTCCGGCAGCATCTATTTGTCGGAGAGCATCCACGATCAGGTAGCAGGCAAGGTCGAATTCGATTTCGAATACCTTGGGCCGCAGGACCTGAAAAATATCCGCCAGCCGGTCCGCGTCTTTCGGATGGGCGGGCGGCGGCCCGATCGGTCCGGTCAGCCCGCTGCGCTCAGCTTGCGCGATGCAGTCCCGAGCCCGGCGACGACCGGCTTCGACGACCGCCGCGCCATCGCGGTGCTTCCATTTGCCAATTTCAGCAGCGATCCGGAGCAGGAGTTTTTTGCCGACGGCATCACCGAGGACATCATCACGATGCTCGGCGGCTGGCGCGCTTTCCCGGTCATCGCGCGCAATTCGACCTTCACCTACAAAGGTCAGACGGTCGATGTCAAAAAGGTCGGTCACGAGCTCGGGGTGCGCTATGTGCTCGAAGGCAGCGTGCGCAAATCCGGTCACCGGGTGCGCATCACCGCGCAGCTGATCCGCGCCGATACCGGGCACCACATCACGGCCGAGCGGTATGACCGAGACTTGACCGACCTGTTCGAATTGCAGGACGAGATCACGACAACGATCGCCGGTGCCATCCAGCCCGAGCTGTTGAAGTTCGAGCGTGACCGCATTGCCGATCAGCCGCAGCACAACGAGGACGCCTACGAGCTGTATCAACGCGGGATGTGGCACCATTATCGCCACACCCGAGAGGACAACAGCAAGGCGCAGTCGTTTTTGCGTCGCGCTCTCACGCTCGACAAACGCTACCCGCAGGCGACGGCGGCGCTGGCGATCACGCTGACCAGCGCGGCTCTGCTCGGATGGACCGACGCGGCCGACACCTGCTTTGAACAAGCTTACGACCTGGCGCAGCGCGCCGTCAGCCTGGATCAACGCTTCCCGAATGCCCACTTTGCGCTTGGTCTGGTGTGCATGTGGACGCGACGCGCGACGCGGGGGGTCGCGGCGTTTCAGGATGCGATCAAGCTGAACCCAAGTTTCGCCGCGGCCCATGTCCTCCTTGGGCAGATGTATTTGTATTCGGGCCATCCCGAGGAAACGATCGCGCTTGCCGAAAAGGGGATTCGTCTCAGCCCCAGCGACCCGCGCCTGTTCATCTGGTTGCCGGCGCTGGCCGGGGCTCATTATCAGCTGGGCCATTACGCGGAGGCGATCGGGATCGGACGGCGGTCCTGGACGCTCAACCGCAACTGGCCGGCGGGCCTGCGCTATGTCGTTGCCGGTCTCGCCCAGCTCGAGCGGCTCGACGAAGCCCGGGCGGCGCTCGCCGAGCTGAGGCTGCTGAACCCCGACCCGGCCTTTGTCGAAGGCAACCTGAAGCGGCTCTACAGCGACCCTGTCGCGGTCGCCCATATTCTCGACGCGCTGCGCAAGGCCGGTTTTGAATAGCCCGTGGGGTCGCCGCGTCCGAGGCGTGCGGTGTGCCGAGGGCCTGCGCTGTGCTCAGGTGCGGTGTGCTGAGGGCCTGCGCTCGGCTCAGGTGCGGTGCTGGCGATAGCGGGCGCGGCAAACAAAAAACCCGATGCATGCCGCGCCAAGGAGAAGCGAAGCGGAGCCCGGCTCCGGCACCTGGCCTCCTTCGGTCAGCGGCGAGCCATCTTCGAGCGTCAGGGTCGGGCAGCCGCCGTCGGTCGAGGTGCATGGCAGCTGACCCATGCTGGCGGCCATCAGCAGGCTCGGGTCGTAGATGTCCGATGCGACCGTCGGATCGGGGTTCCAACTCGTCGCGGCCAGGACGCTGCCGCTCGGCTGAAGCAGGCTCGTCGTCTGGTAGCCGTCGCTGAAGCGGAACTGGTAGGTGCCGTTTGTCAGGGCCGAGACGAGGTCGGAGAGCGGGACAAGCTCGCAAACCAGCGGCAGTCCGGATCCAACCTGCCGGCAGACACCGAGGGTGTAGTCGAGCGCGTCGCCGCCGGCGAACGGGGTGCCGCTGAAGCTTAGCGTCAGCGCCTCGCAGGCATCGACATTTTCCCCTTCGGTGCAACCCGAGAAAGAAGGAGTGGCGATGATGCCGGAGGTGTCGCCCGGGTTGCTCAATTGCTCAAATGTGCCGTCTTCGAGAAAAATTCCGGTGGGTGCGGTCAAGGTCAGCGCCGACAAGGCTTCGTCGGTGCGGCCGGTGTTCTTGACAAACGACACTGAAAAATCACCACCATCGGTTGGATCGGAAACCTGGGTCCCGATATCCGGTATCGGGTTCAGAAAACCGCTGAGCAGGGCCTGCGCCTGCTGCTCGCCGAGCAGCTGGTCGGCAGTCCCCGCGGCGAGCTGGGCCAGCGCGTTGGCGGTGCCGGTGGGCTCGGTGCGGTTGACGCCGGCGGTCATCAGATTGTTGGCCGCCCCGGCGCCGAACGTTGCGTGGTCGAGGTCGAGATCGTGACCAAGCTCGTGCGCAAGCGTATCGACGCGGGCGCCAAATCCCAAAAGGGTGTTCGAGCTGATCACGACGCCGTTGTTGTTGACCCAGCCCATTCCGTAGAGTGTTCCGGACTGGTTGCTCGGCGGCCGCAGCTGGTTGACAAAGAACATGTTGATCGTGGTCGGGTTGGCGCTCAGCGGTGGCGGTATCGGGCTCAGCGGTGGCGGCGGGTTTCCCGAAATCCCCGGCTGCTGCGACAGCGCCTGAAATTGCGGGCTCGAACAATCCGTCCCGTCCGGCAGGCACGACGTGACCGGGATCGTCTCGAAAGCGCCCCCATTGGCATATTGCACAGCCTGTTCGAAGGTCATGCTGATCCCGGCCTGCGCCCAGATCGCGTCCGTGATGTTGATCTTTGTCGCGGCGTCGATAAAGCCCACCGCTCCCTGCGCGGCCGTCGCGTAGTTCTGAGCGCTGCTGTTGATCGGCGCGCATCCGCTGGTAGAGCCGGCGGTCCCCGTGCACACGTCGACCGGCTGCACCGAGACGTATTCGGTGATCGGGACTGCGTGGGCCAGGCTCGGAACGAAAAAGGTCGCCGCCGGCAGCGACGCCAGAAGCAGACGGAGACGAGCGAGACGCGGCATGGTGGCACCCCGAATTCCGCGATAGGAGCAATCGGCCGAGCCCGTCACGGGACGAAAAATGGACGATGCATTGCCGTGCCAGATTTATGCAAGATTCATGCGAGATGGCGCGGATCGGCGGTCTTTTGCAGGGTTTGTGAGCAGCTGCCGGCCCGGTTGTCAAGTTTTCCGACGGTCTCGGCGAGCGGGATCGCATCGCGCGCGATCGCCGGATATCATGGCAAAACAATGCGATATCCAGCTTCTCGCGACAAAATCAGGTCATCGGAACAACACCAAAACCGTCGGAAAACTTTACAAACGGCTGCTGAAGTAAACATAAAATGCAATTTGTTCCGCGCATTGCGGCATGGCACGAAAATTGCGGGGATCGCGGCGAGTATTTCAGCCCGGTGACGCCATGCACTTTCGGATCAGATGTCTCGCGATCCTTGCGGTCGCGGCAGCGTTGTCCCTGGCGCGCGTTGCACCGGCCACAGCCGGCGATGGGGGCGAGGACGCCGGGACGGTGCAGAGCTTTTTAAACAGCGTCTGCGCAGTCATCGGGCAGAGCACCTGCCCGCAGCTGCCGACCGTCTCGCAGGGCATCCTCGAAATTGCCGGATTGGTCAACGCCCGGCCCGAGGCGGTGCGCGCCGGTCAGGGCGTCCCGGGCAGCGCTGTCTATGCCGGCAATGTCGCAGCCACCGCCCCGGTGACACTGGGAAGTTTGACACCACTCGCCTTTGATGGCGCGATCTCCGGCCGCGGTTCGGCGGTGCCGACACAGCTCTACGACCCCAAGGCGGACAGCTTCTTCTACGCGGTGGCGACACTCGGAACGGTTGAAGGGAACACGCAGCCGCAGACTCTCAACCTCGTTTACGATTATCTTTTGCGGACCGTGCCGGTCTTTTTCAAGGGGCAGACCGTCGCCAAGATTTCGCTGCCGCTCGCGGTGCTCCGGAGCGATGGCAGCGAACGTTTTGTCTGCGGCGCGCAGGGCTGTCCGGCGAGCGAGGCGATGCTGCGGATCACTGCCACCTGCACCGGCCGCTCGAGCTGTCTCTCCAGCACGGTCAGTGGCGACTTCGCCGGCTCAGGCACGCAGCAGACCTACAAGGCGGCCGATGTCGGGGTCACGTTCACCGCGATATTCGGAAAATCGCCAATCTCCAAGCGCCGGCACGAAATCTTGACGGTGCAGGTGCCGCTGATTGTCACGGCGGCAAACGATGGGGCCTATTTCGCCTTTAACGAGATCGCCAATAAGTTGGTTTTTGTCGCCGACCAGACCGGCTATCCAGCCCCGCTGCTGGGCTCGGGCGCATCGGTCGGGATCCCGCCTTACGCCGCACCGCCTTGCACCAGCTCGGCCGGGACTGCGTGCCCATCGACCCCGCCGGCATCGTCGAGCTACGGCTTTTGCGCGAGCTTTGCCAACGACTTCACCGGGCCGATCGGCAACCCGGCGCCGGCGGTCGCGGCCTTTGTGCAGATCGGCACCGATGGCGAAGCTCTGGCCTCGACCCCGCTCCCGGGGACCGGAGCGACGCTGGCCGAGTGCCCGTTCTAAGCCGAACCGCGATGGCCGTTGCGGCTTGCGCCACGGCGAGCGAACTCTGCCGCGCAACGCGTTGTGCAACCGCCGGCGTTGGCGCACCGGTTGCGGTGCTGCGTTCCCGTCTTTAAGGGGGCGCGTTGACCGCGCTCGCGATCCTCGGCAGCCTGCTGGTTGTCGCCGCTTGGGAACTCTGCCGGCCGCGGCGCCAGCGGGAGTTCCCGGCATTGCAGCGGCGCCTCGGGAATATCGGCATCTGGCTGGTCAATATCGTCCTCGTCGCTTTCACCTTCGCGCCGGCGGCCGCGACCCGGCCCCAGCTCGAAGCGGCGTTTGGCGTGCGTTTTCCATCTTGGATTGTCAACGGGTGGGCGGGTTTTATCATGGCCTTCCTGCTGCTCGACTTTTTGAATTATGCAATGCATCGGTGTCAGCACGCGGTGCCGCTGTTGTGGCGGCTGCACGCGATGCATCACTCCGACCCCGATGTCGATGTGACGACTTCGGTGCGTCATCATCCGATCGAATACCTGCTCGCGGGCGCCTTCTACTGGCTGGCTGTGGTCGCCCTCGACATTCCACTTGCGGCCGTTACCGCCCATGCCGTGACCGTCTTTGTCGCTGCCGCCATCACCCACGGCAATATCAGGTTACCGGATAGGCTGGAGCGGTTTTTGCAGCCGGTTGCCATCACGACAGACTTGCATCTCGTCCATCACTCCCTCGTGCCGGAGCAGGCGAACGCGAATTTTGGCGCCGTCTTTTCTATTTGGGATCGCCTATTCGGCACTTATGTTCGACTTTCCCGCGGGCAGTATGATCGCATCGTTTCCGGCGTCGCCGATCTGCCGCGGCAGGAGGGCTTGGCGCCACTCGCCATGCTGCTGACACCCTGGGCGGTCGCCCGCACGCAGCGGTTACGGCAGCCAAGAGGTTAGCCGGTCGTCCCCCAAGCAGGCTGGAGCGCAGGGCCGCCGATCGCCAACGACCGGCAGCCTCCGGTGGATCAGGGCAGCTCGCTGGAGCGCAGGGCCGCCGATCGCCAACAACCGGCAGCCTCCGGTGGATCACGGCAAGGGCCGTTCGGTTCAGCGTGCTGGCGCGTGGCCACTGACCTCGGCTCCGGCATCAGGCGACATTCGCAAGAAGAACGGCACGGACGACAGCGAGATCAACGCGACCCCGATAAAGACCGGGTAGAAATCGACGGCGACGAGGCCCGTGCCGCCGCGCAGGGTCAGGACCACATGCAGCAGCAGTGCCGCGATCGCGACCCCGGTGGTCTGCGACAATTGCTGGGCCATGCTCGACAGGCTGGTGGCTCGGCTCAGCATCGAAGCGGGGACATCGGCGTAGCTCAAGGTATTGATGCTCGTCATCTGCAAGGACCGGAAAAAGCCGCCGACCAGCAGCGCGAAGAAGATGACGAGGTGTGATGTTGTCGGCCGGAACAGACTGTAGCCGAAAAGAAAGCCGGCGCTGATCACCGCGTTGAGGGCGAGCACGAAGCGAAACCCCCAAAGCCGCAGGATGCGCACCGCCGAAGTCTTCATCAGCATCGCCCCGGCCGCGCTGGCAAAGGTCAAGAGGCCGGAATGCAGCGCGCTGAGACCGAACCCGACCTGCAGCATCAGCGGCATCAGAAACGGCAGCGCCCCGAGCCCGGTACGAAACAGAAATCCGCCGATCGACGCGATTGCATAGGTCGGGATTTTGAACAGCGCCAGATCGATGATCGGATGGTCCACCCGGCGGGCATGGCGCACGTAAATTGTCAGGCACAGCGCGCCGACCGCGAGCAGGCCGAGCACAATGAACAGCGGCAATGCTCCGCGACCGATATTTTCGAAACCAAAGGCCAGGCTCGCGAGCCCGATTGCGGTCAGCGCAAACCCGCTGCGGTCGAGCGGCCGGCGACCGGTCTCGTGCAAATCCCCGACCAGCAGGTTGACCAGCACGATGCCGAGGATGCCGGCGGGGATGTTGATAAAAAAAATCCAGCGCCATGATGCATAGGTGACGATGAACCCGCCGAGCGGGGGCCCGATCACCGGCCCGACCAGGGCCGGGACGCTGACAAACGACATCGCCCGCAGCAAATCGGATTTGGGCACGGTGCGCAGCAGCAGCAGCCGCCCGACCGGGACCATCAATGCCCCACCCATGCCTTGGAGGATGCGCGCGGCAACCAGTGACGCCAGCGTGTTCGACAACCCGCAGGCGATGGAGCCGAGGGTAAAAACGACGATCGCCGAGCCAAAGACGCGGCGCGCACCAAAGCGGTCGGCAGTCCACCCGCTGATCGGGATAAACACGGAGAGGCTCAGCAGGTAACAGGTGATCGCGACGTTGAGCCGCAGCGCGGTCTCGTGCAGCGATCGCGCGATCGTCGGCAACGCGGTCGCGATGACCGTCGAATCAAGGCTCTGCATAAAGAGCGCGCAGGCAACGATCAGCGGTACCAGTAGCTGCCGCGATGCGGTGAGGCGCAGGTGCGGTCCGTCACCGTTTGGCGGCGAGCGCAAAACCGGTGTGGCGACCCGTTGCTCAACCATCGGCGTCGGCGATGACGCCGGCTTGCCAGCAGCACCGGGAACCGGCAAAGCTGAGGCCGGAACGCCGGCTGTCGGCCCGGCCAGGAGGCAAACCGGGACCAGGTTGCCGATAATGGTGAATGAATATCATAGACCTCGGATACAGCATCCGGTCCGGCAGCAGAAGTGCGATTGCGACGAAGGTCGGTTGCGCCGATCGGGGGTGGGGTCGCGCCTGGCCAGGCTGTGCGTGATGCTCGCGGTAGCGATGCTGCTGGCGGCGTGCGACCCGGTGCAGATTGTCGAGAGTTCTGAGACTCACGTTTCGATCCGGTACGACGGCGTGGCCAACGGGCTCGATCAAGCGACCCGGCTCGCGCAAAAAGCCTGCGCCACGCATGGGCGCACTGCCGAGCTGCGCCAGACCTATCATGAGGGGCTCGGCATCGGTGAGCGTTTCGCATTCTTCGAGTGCATCTGAGGGCGCGCCGACCCCCTAACAAATAATGCGCGGGCGGCAGCCGGCCACGAGCAACTTGCCGGCCGGAAATTCCGTCAGCCAAGGAAAGTTGACCCAGCGGTGGTCAATGCTGCCGCAGCAGCACGTCTCGGGCGCGATTGATTTGGCTTGCCAGATAGTCCGAGCCGCCGTGATCGGGGTGCAGCTTGATCATCAGACGGTGATGTGCGTCCTTGATCTGGTCGGGGGTAGCCCCGGGGCCAAGACCGAGGATGGCATAGGCCTCCTCGACGCCGAGATCGCCGCCGCCCGGCCTGGCGCTGCCGCGGCCGCCGGTTTTGCCGCGACCGGCCGCGAGATCGTCGCGCCAATCGGGGTGGAGGCGATCGAGATAGGCTTCGAGCAACCGCGCACCCTCCTCGTCATCAGCACGGCACTCGCGCAGCAGCGACAACAGATCGGCGATGCCGAGCTCCTCGATCCGCATTCCGGCAAAACGTCCGCGCAGCACGGCACCGCTCATGCTGCCGGTATCATGATCGAGGCTCATGCGCAAAAAGCGGGTGGTAACCGTCGAGCTCTGCCCGCCGATGGGGGCGCGATAGCGGTCGAGCACGCGACGCAGCCGCGACAGCAGGGGCATCGACATTGCCAGCGGAAACAACAGCACCGCCAGTTCCCGTACCGGCGGCACCAGCACCAATGCGACTGCTGCTATGGCCGCAATCGCGACCCCGGTCCATTTCAGGTTGCGCGCGAGCCGTGCCGGATCGGCATGGACAAACAGATAGGCCAGCATCAGCAGCCCGCCGAGAATAGCGAGGCCACCGAAGAGGGGCAACATCGGGGGTGATCAGCGGGATAGCTGGGAGGTCAGGCGCAGGATGTCGCCACCCCTCCCGGCGCCAAGAGCGAGGAGAGCCCGGTGCCCTCCGGCGGCGTAAACCGCGACCGCGGTCAACAGCTCTTTGAGGCGATCGGCGCTTTCGAGATCAAAGCTCAAATAGGCGCCGTGCGACAGCTTGGCGATCTGCCGGAACGCCGCCGCGGCGCGGCGCTCGCCGCCCTCGTGAAAAATGAAGACCGGCACACCGAGGAGACCGAGTTCGCCGGCGAGCCGGCACAGCCGGTCCACATTCTCCTCCATCGCATCGCCGACAAAGACGAGCGCGTCGACCCGCCGCTTGCCGGTTTCGCGGATCGCGTGGCTCAGCACCCGCTCGATCTGCGTCTCGCCGCCGACACAAAAAACGCGGCGCATGACCCGGTGCAGCTCGATCGCCGTCGCCATCCAGCGACTGGCTTTGCACTCGGCAAACCCGCGGTAGAAGACCAGCTGGATCTCGATCCCGCCGAGCGCGGCTGTCGCCTCGAACATCTCGCCTTGGATCCGGCAAGCCCGATCCCAGCTGGGCTCGCGGCTGGCGGTGGCATCGAGCGCGAAGATCAGCCGGCCGCGACCGCTGTGCGAAGGCACCGGCACCTGCTTCAGCTGATCGAGAAATTCGCTGATTTCGGCCGAGCGCCGCCCGCTCGGAAGCCCCGGGCGATTATCGCTCATCGGTCGTCCTCATGCCGGGCGCAGCCAGACCGCGGTGTCGTGAAACACCGCACCGCCGCGCGGCACGCCCGGATCGGCGCTGGTCAGCACATTGATCCCAATACCCTCCTCGAATGCGTGGTTGGGCCATATCCCCTCGACGACGACGACCCGGCGCTGCAACCCGTCGAACGCCCGCGCATGGACGACAACGCTGCCCTGCCGATTGCCGATCCGCACCCGGTCGCCGTCGCCGAGCTCCAGCCGGGCCAAGGTCTCGGGATGGACGAGAGCGGTCGGTCGCTGCTCGCGGGCGAGAGCCGAGGGCGCATTGTTGAAGGTCGTGTTCAAAAAGGAGCGCGACGGCGCAGCAACAAGGCGAAACGGGCGTTCCGGAACGCCGTCGTCGATGTTGGCGACGTGGTCGGCAAAGGCCGGCAAAGCCGTATGCTCGCGACCGACCGCCGCCCAGTCGGCACGGAAATGGAACTTCCCATCGGTATGGCCAAAGCCGTCGAGAAAATGATCGGTCGCGAAAGGCTGGCGGCAATCGAGCCAGCCATCAGCCGGCCATTCGGAGACGCCGGGCAGCCCGCTCGCGCGCAGCGTCTCGTCGATCAGCTCGATCGGGGTCATCCCGAACCCCGGATGGTGTGCGCCGAGCCGATCCGCCAGCGCGCAGATGACGTGGTGGTTCGAGCGGGCCTCCGCGTAAGGCGGCAGCACCGCGCGGCCGATCTGGAGGTAGGTGTGGCCGCCGGCAGTGTAGAGATCGTCATGCTCGAGAAAGGTCGTCGCCGGCAACACGATGTCCGCCAACGCCGCAGTCTCGGTCATGAACTGTTCATGGACGCAGACAAACAGATCGTCGCGAGCAAAGCCGCGGCGGACCACCCCCGATGCGGGTGCGACGACCACCGGATTGGTATTCTGGATCAACATGGCGGTGACGGGTGGTCCGTCACCGAGATCGTGGCGGTCGCCGGTCAAGACCGGACCGATCCGCGACTGGTCGAGGGTGCGGACCGATCGATCGAGCCGGTCGAGCCCTTCGACCAATTTCCGATCGAGCGGCACCAGCCCGTGGTTCGAATAGAGGGCGCCGCCGCCCTCATACTGCCAAGCGCCGGTCACGGCCGGTAGACAGCCGACCGCGAAGACTTGAGCTGCACCGTTGCGCGAGCGCGAAAACCCATAGCCGATGCGCAGGTAGCTGCGCCGGGTGCGGCCGTAAAGGCGGGCGAAATCGGTGATCTCGGTCTCGGCCAGCCCGGTGATCGCGGCCGCCCATGCGGGGTCGCGGGTTTCGAGATGCCGCTCCAGACCGGCCGGATCATCGGCATAATGCGCCATGTAGGCACGGTCGGCATAGCCTTCCTTGAACAAGACATGCATGACGGCACAGGCGAGCGCGCCGTCGGTGCCGGGGAGCAGCGCCAGATGCAGATCGGCGGCCTCGGCGCTGGCGGTGCGGTAAGGATCGACGACGACCAGCCGGGCGCCGCGCTGTTTGCGGGCGCGCGCGATATGGGTCATCACATTGATCTGGGTCGAGACCGGGTTGCCGCCCCACACGACGATCAAATCGGCTTTGGCCATCTCGCGGCCGTCGACGCCGCGCCTGACACCGACGCCGGCGAGCCATCCGGCATCGGCCAGCATGTTGCAGATCGTCAGATCCTCGCGCGAATAGCGCATCACGTGGCGCAGCCGGTTGATGCCGTCGCGCTGCACCAGACCCATGGTGCCTGCGTAATAGTAAGGCCACACGGCTTCGGGGCCGTGGCGCTGGGCGGCGCGAGTGAACCGTTCGGCAACCTCGTCCAACGCTTCGTCCCACGACAGCGGCGCAAAGGCGGCGCGGCCGATGCCCTTGTCGCCGACACGGCGCAATGGCTGCGTCAGGCGGTCGGGGTGATGCTGGCGCTCGGCATAACGCGCGACCTTGGCGCAAACCACCCCCGCTGTGTAGGTCTGCGAAGCGGCGCCGCGGATCCGCCCGATGCGGCCGCCGTCGATGCGCTCGACCTCGAGCGCGCACGCGCTCGGACAATCATGCGGGCATACGCTCGGGACGATGTCGAAAGGCAATCAGTTCCTCCGGGCTCGGCCTGCGGCCAGAATACAGCCACCACCGAGCCCGGTCGATACGGCTCGATCGGGAACGAACCCTCAGGCGGTGGAACGATCCGACTGAAACGCGGCGATGTCGCCCGGCCGCCGCAGCATCTTATCGACTTCGCTGGCGTGCAGCTCTTCAGTATAGACCATCTGCCTGGCATACTCTTCGAGGACAATCGATCGCCCCTCGGCGCATTCGAGCAATTCGTGATAGAGTTGAAGAGCCTTTGCTTCGGTCTCGAGCGACTCGCGCATGATCGCATCGATATCGGTCTGATATGTATCGAGCAGCTGGCCGATTTTCAGCGAAGGATATTCGCCAAGAAGGGTGATCAATTCACCGGCCTGCTGCGCGTGGGTCATCGACTCAGCCGCCTGTTCGCGCATCCAGGCGACGATCGGAATGCGGTTACGCCCGAACACGAGGAAAGAATAATGAGTATAGCGGATGACCCCAGCCAGCTCGGCTTCGAGAATGCGATTGAGCAGATCGACGGCTCTCTTCTTGTCCAGTTCCACCATCCCGAGCTCCTTCGTCATTGGCACTCTGTCGTTGTCCCGCATCGTTAACTGCTCGCGGCAACGGTGCGTTCCGCCACACCGGGCTAAAGGCGGCCGCTTTTCCCTCGGGCTTGGCGGTCGATTGTTGATACACAGGGGCGCGATGATGTAGCCCTGGTGGGATACAGGGGAGTGCCGAATGTCGTTCACCCTGACAGCCGAGGAGCAGGAGATCCGGGACGCGGTCTTGCGGTTGTGCCGGCGTTTCGGTGACGATTACTGGCTCGACCGAGACAGCGCCGGCGGCTTCCCCCATGATTTTCACCGGGCGATGGCCGAGGCGGGCTGGCTCGGCATCGCCATGCCGCAAGAATATGGCGGCAGCGGGCTCGGGATCAGCGAGGCGGTCGTGCTGATGCAGGCGGTCGCCGAGAGCGGCGCCGGGTTTAGCGGCGCCTCGGCCATCCACATGAATATCTTCGGCCTGCATCCGGTTGTCGTCTTTGGCACCGACGAACAGAAGCGCCGGTTTCTGCCGCCGCTGATCGCCGGACGTGAGAAGACCTGTTTTGCGGTCACCGAGCCCGATGCCGGGCTCGACACGACGCGGCTCAAGACCCGCGCCGAGCGTCGCGGCGACCACTACGTTTTGTCCGGGCGCAAGATCTGGATTTCGACCGCACAGGTCGCCGAGAAGATGCTGATCCTGGTGCGCACGACCCCGATCGAAGAGGTCGCGCGCCCGTCGTTCGGCATGACCCTCTTCTATACCGATCTCGATCGCAGCAAGGTGGAAGTGCGCGAAATCCCAAAAATGGGCCGAAAAGCGGTCGACTCGAACCTCTTGTTCATCGACGGGCTGGAGGTGCCGGTGGCGGACCGCATCGGCGAGGAGGGTCGGGGCTTCCACTACATCCTGCATGGGATGAACCCGGAGCGGATCCTGATCGCTGCCGAGGCGGTCGGGCTCGGGCGAGCGGCGTTGGCGCGCGCCACCCGCTATGCGCAGGAGCGGATCGTGTTTGGCCGTCCGATCGGCCGGAACCAGGCGATCCAGCATCCGCTCGCCGAGCGCTGGATCGAGCTCGAAGCGGCCGAGTTGATGGTCCGGCGCGCCGCCTCCGCCTATGATGCCGGCGACGGGGAGGGCATGGTCGGTGCCTACGCCAACGCCGCCAAATATTGTGCCGCAGAGGCCGGCTTCCGCGCCTGCGAGACCGCGATCATGACCCATGGCGGCATGGGCTATGCGCGCGAATACCATGTCGAGCGCTATTTCCGCGAGATCCAGATCGCCCGCATCGCTCCCGTCAGCCCGCAGCTGATCCTGTCGCACATTGCCGAGCGCGTGTTGGGCCTTCCCAAATCGTATTGATCCTGTCTCGTGGCCGCAGCGATATCGAGCGGGCGCCGCCCGCGGCGGACGTGGCACGAATGGTCGAAGGAGTGCCGATGACACTACGCATCGCGATCGGCGGGTTTGGGGCGATCGGCAGGGTCGTCGCCCAGAGGCTCGATCAGGGCATCGACGGTTTGGGGCTGACCGCGGTGTCGGCGCGCGATATCGGCAAGGCGGAGACGGTGATGGCCGGGTTCGCCCGGAAGGTCCCGGTCGTGGCACTCGACCGGTTGTGGGAGGAGGCGGACATCATCGTCGAAGCGGCTCCGGCCGCGGTGTTGCGCGAACTGGCCGAGCCGGCGCTCGATCACGGTCGGACCGTCATGGTGCTGAGCTGTGGCGCGCTCCTCGACAATTTCGATCTCGTCGAGCGGGCGCGGCGTCACGGCGGCCGCATCCTGGTGCCGACCGGCGCGTTGCTAGGTCTCGATGCGGTCGCGGCGGCTCGCGAAGGCGAGATCTCGAAGGTCCACATGGTGACGCGCAAGCCTCCGGGTGGGCTTGCCGGCGCGCCCTATCTGGTGCAGCACGGCATAGCGATCGACCGGCTCGATGCGGCGAAGCAGGTGTTCGCCGGCAGCGCGCGCGAGGCGGCGCTCGGCTTTCCGGCGAACGTCAATGTCGCAGCAGCGCTGGCATTAGCTGGGATCGGGCCCGATCGCACGACGATCGAGATCTGGGCCGATCCCAGTGTCACCCGCAACACCCATCACATCGAGGTCGAGGCGGATGCCGCCCGGTTTGCGATGCAGATCGAGAATGTGCCGTCGGAAAATCCGAAGACCGGGAGGCTGACACCGCTGTCGGTCGTGGCCGCGTTGCGAAAGCTGGCGAGCCCACTCAGGGTCGGCACCTGAGCCTCGGACCTCTCGCTGCTCCGGTCGCGGCCTATCTGCCAGAAGCGGCCGGCAGCAGAATGACCCAGCCATTGGGATCGACTAGCGCCCTCTCGTAATCCCTGCGCAGCCGCGTCATCACGGCGGCGGGCAGGCGCTCTTCAAGCGGTGGGTTGAGCGTGAGCGCGACCGCGCCATAGCGGTGCTGGTCGAGCCCGGCGATCAAGGCTTCGGGGGAGACGCGACCTTCCATGATTTTCTGCGCCGTATTGAAGAAATCGATTTCGTATCCTTTTCCTGCCCAATAGCACAGCGCCAGCATCTCGCAGGCGACCGGACCCCGCTGCGCCGCCAGCAAGGCGATATCTTGTGCTGTTTCGCGGCGCTGGGTTGCGGTATTGCTCAGATAGGCGGCGAATGCGGCGACGCGCCCAGGCACCCGGGTCAGCGGCGGCAGCGCCAGCAGCAGCATCAGCAGGGGTACCACAAAGCGTCGTGCGCTGCGCCGCTGCACTTGCGCGATCAGAAGACCGGCCGCGATGCAAAGCGCGATCAGCAGATCAAAGAAGACGTTGTAGTTGACCCCGGCGCCGCCGACAAAAGTCATGCCGGACGCACACCCGAGCGCCGCCCAGAGCAGAACGAGCTGAACGAGCGGCTTACGCCGCGCTGCGATGAACAGCAGAACTCCGGCCGCGGTCAGCAAGAACAACGGGCTCAAGGCCTTGCGCGATCCGATCAGCATTCGTGCGGCCGAATAGGGTCGCGGCTGAAGGACATCGGAAAAAAAATCAGGACCAAACGCGAGATAGCAGCCGGCAAGCGCGGTGCCGGTCAGGATCGCCCCGATCGACAGCCAGCGTCGCAGCTCCGCGCGGTCGTGAACCGAACACCAAATCAACACCGCCAGCGGCAGCGGGATCAGATTGAACTTTACAAAGCCGCCAGCGGTCATCAGCACCGGGGCGAGCAGCCTGCTGCCGCCGGGCCGAGCCGCCGCCCGCTGCGACCAAATGAAAACGACCAATGCGCCGGTCATCAGCGCGTGACCGAACCACTGCGGCTCGTCGATCGCGACATAGCCGCGATAAAAGCTGCCGATATAGGCCAGCAGGAGCAGCGCGGCGAAAACCGATCCGGTCTTTGTGCCGCCTGCTGCGCAGACGAGATATGCGTTGACGGCGACAATGATCAGACTGGCAAGAGCCACGAAGCGGCCGGCGATGATATCGTCACCGACGAGGCGGCCCAGCTCCCCGACGAAATAAAAGGACAGTGGCGGATAATTATTGGTGATCAGCGCGTAGCTTGGCGGGTAGAGGGCGCCACCGGTGATCGCGGTCGCGGCATTGTAGGCGTTCCATCCTTCATCGTAGGAGAGCGGCACACGCGCCATGATCGAGGCAATCGGCTGGAGATAGAGCAAAGCCGTCGCCAGGGTGAGGATTGCCAGCACCGCGACGGTTGCCCGCGGCCTCGCTTCTCGAGGGTATCGAGTGAGCCGGCGAAACTCGCCGGGATCGGTTGCGGGCATGGTGGCTTGCCGGCAGCTTCGGTCCCGATATCTGTTATCGGCTGGACCACGCATCAGCGAGGGAAAAATGCTCAAGGACCCGCGCGCAGAAGCTCCCGGCGATCACGATGTTCTGTTGATTGTCGACCTCCAGAACGATTTCTGTCCCGGTGGTGCGCTCTCTGTGCCCAAGGGGGACGCCGTCATCCCTGCGGTCAATCGGCTGGCGGCGCGATTTTCTCATGTTGTCCTGACGCAGGATTGGCACCCGCGCGGCCATCAGTCGTTTGCAAGCTCACATCCAGGCCGGCGGGCTTTCGACACGATAAAGGCCAGTTATGGGCCCCAGACCCTATGGCCGGACCATTGTGTCCAGGCCACCACCGGAGCTGCTTTTCACCGTGATCTTGCCGTGCCACATGCTGAGCTCGTGCTCCGCAAAGGGTTTCGGCGGGATATCGACTCCTACTCGGCTTTTCGCGAGAACGATCGAAAGACTCTCACCGGGCTCGCCGCTTATTTGCGGGAGCGGGGCTTCGAGCGGGTGACGCTGTGCGGGCTCGCCACCGATTTCTGCGTGCTGTTCTCGGCGCTCGACGCCCGTGCTGCTGGGTTTGAGGTTATCGTGGTCCTCGCGGCTTGTCGCGGCATCGATCTCGATGGCTCCCTGGCCCGCGCTGTGCAAGCGATGGCCGACGCCGGAGTGGAAATCCTTGGCGGAGTGGAAATCCCTGGCGGAGTGGAAATCCTTGGCGGAGTGGAAATCCCTGGCGGGGTGGAAATCCCTGGCGGGGTGGAAATCCTCGGTGGAGTGGGAATCCCTGGTTAGGCCCAAGCTCCGGCGCCCGGCGGGCCGCGCCGCAACATCGCGCGCGGTCGCGCTCAGTCAGAGCGGAACCGGGTCTCGAACCGCCGTGGCAAGGACCGGTGCTCCACCTGGAAGCTCGGCCTGGACCGCGGAGCGGGGGCGGGCGCGACATCGCCGGCCAAACCCGGATCACTGGCACGATCGCGTGCGGCCGGGCGCGGCGGAGCATGGCGGGTCGCGCTCTGCGGCCGGCTCGGGCCGTTCTTGCTGCGTGCAGCGGGCCGCTCGCTGATCCGCACATTGATATTGTGTCCGCTGATCGCGGTGCCGTTCATCGCGTCGACCGCACGCCGGGCGGCACGCTCGGTGGCGATATCGACAAAGCCATAGCGCAACCTCTTTCCGGTCGCCGGGTCGCGGGCGACAAAGGCGCTCAACACCATTCCGAACGGGTCGAAGGCTTCCGCGAGCTGGTCGTCGGAGAAGTCCGGCGGCAGGTTCGCGACAAACAGATTGCCCCGGAAATATTGCGCTCTCATCGCCTCTGCCCTTTGTGGCTCGACCACCTATCGGCCTAACGCCGGACAGAGGATGTCGGCCGTCACGGCCCCGGCGGAATGTTGACTTTGCAGCGCTGCATTGCACAAAGAAACGCCGAGCGAGAGGACCTCGCCGGCCTGCGGCGATCCAACAAGGCCTGCCGGCCTGCGGCGATCCGACAGGGCTTGCCGGCCTGCGGCGATCCGACAGGGCCTGCCGGCCTGCGGCGATCCGACAAGGCCTGCCGGCCTGCGGCGATCCAACAAGGCCTGCCGGCCTGCGGCGATCCGACAGGGCTTGCCGGCCGACTCGCGTTGCGCGAGAGTGCGGCGTCGATTTTGTGGCATGTTTGGAGTAGCGATGATCCCGCGCAAGCGCAGCACGTTTTCGGCGATCGTGGACCGTCCACCACTCGTGCTGCCGGGACACGCCCGTCTCGTCATATGGACGATCGTCAATCTCGAATACTGGTCGATCTCACGCCCGATGGCCCGCCAGGTGCTGCCGGCCCCAACGGGGCAGCTGCTGCTGCCCGACCTTCCTAATTGGGCTTGGCACGAATACGGCATGCGTGTCGGGGTGTGGCGCTTTTTCGAGCTGTTCGCTCGCCTTGGCATTCGCCCAACCCTATCGATCAACGCGCGTGTCTGCGAGGAATACGAGCGCGTTGCCGGTGCGGCTCGGGATGCCGGCTGGGAGTTTATGGGTCACGCCTGGGAACAGATGCCGATCCACAAGGTCGAGAACCAGGCGGCGATGATCGAGCAATCCCTGCATGCGATCGAACGTTTCACCGGAAAGCGGCCACTGGGATGGCTCGGTCCGGGGCTGACCGAGACCTACGATACGCCCGAGCTGCTGGTCGCCGCCGGTATCAAATATGTCGGCGACTGGGTTTACGACGATGAGCCGACCGAGATCCGCACCCGGCAGGGCCCGCTGGTGACGCTACCCTATTCGGTCGAGCTCAACGACATTCCGATGATGCTCGTGCAGCACCACGAGTCGCGGTATTTCACCGAGCGCTGCATCGACAGCTTCGAACGGCTCTACCGGGAAGGGGCCGAGCGCGCCAAGATCATGGCGATCGCGATCCACCCCTATATCAGCGGGCAACCGCATCGAATGAAATATCTCGAAGCCGTCTATGAGCACGCTAACCGGTATGCCGGCGTGCTGCATTGGAACGGAGCCGAAATCCTAGACTGGTATCTGAGCACGAAAACAAAAGGTTGAGGAGACAAAAGAATAAATCGCCCACCGGTCGCTCCGGCTGCTCGCTGACCGGTCAGGCGATGCGGCTGCGCACCTTGCTTGCAATTGTCGGCCCGGGGCTGATCGCGATGGTCGGCGACTACGACGCCGGCGCCTTCAGCACCTATACCAAGGTTGGCCAGAACTACGGCACGAGCCTGCTGTGGACCTTGCTGCCTGATTGTCGCCGCCGGGCTCGTGCTGGTGCGTATCGCCGTGCTCGCCGTCGGCGGCGGTTGAGTGAACCAACCCAGTCCGAGACGGCCGGTCAAGACATTGGACAATTAAATTAGTTAACAAAATATCGGTGGAGTTGATTCCAAAGACCTGCCACATTTGCCATATTGCGCCACCGTTTGGTTTGGAGAAGATTGGTCATGGCCAGCACGTTGCACAGCAGTTCGAGGAACGTGTCGAGGGGTGCACGCCTGGTATCGACGATCGCGGCCGGGATCGGGCTCAGCGCGGTGTTCGCCGCGCAGGCGTTCGCGGCGACGCCGACACCCTATCTGCAGGATTCGACGATCGTCGGCAACGGCGGGACGATCACCGCGACCGACGTGCCGGTCGAGACCTCGACTGGCAGCCTCGTCTACAAAGACGTGACAATCCAGCTCAACGCCGCCGCCAACGGCAATCTAACGATGGCCCCCGGCTATCCCAAGGTCGTCAACGCAATCAATCCGATTCTGAACCATTTCGTCGCCGGCGCTTACACGGCGCCACCCAGCATTGGCTCGAAGCTCCTTGTCACCGTAAACGGTCCTGGAATCGGCGCGGGAGGAACAACGGTCTGGTCGCTGGCACCGTCGAACGGTGCGAATTGTGGAACCTACCCGGCTTCGGCCACATGGTATACTGGCCCGATCGCCGGCAATCCCTTGGCGGCGCGCATCAAACAGGCAGGCATTACGTCGAGTTTTTACAGCTATGGCTTGGTCGGGGTTAGCCCTCCGTGTGCCGCCGACGGCGACAATGATTTTGCGGGCGGGACTCTAATCGGTGTTTCCCAGGTCGAAGGCTCGCTGACGATTGTCTCCTTTAGTTATGGCGGGATTGACCACGCAACACCTATCGCGGAGATCACTTACACATTGTTGCCATAAAATGCTTCTAACCAGCTGCCCATCGCAAAGGGGGAAGCCTGTGATCTGCCCCGTCCCGATGCGGCCGGGCTCTCCACGAATTTGAGCGCACAGGTGGGTGCGCGGATCACGAGCGCGAAAGACGGTTTTGGGTATTTGTCGGATTTGGCGCCGCTATATGCGGAGCATTCCGGCCGACCAGACGTTTTCCGACATGATCACGGTTGATGCAGCCTTATGAGGACAGATCCCATGTCGGAGGACAAGCACGAGAGCGGTGGCAACAACAGCGGCGGGACCTTTGGCTTCGGCCAGGCGACGGAGGCGGTGGACAAGCTGCGCTCGGTCATTGAGCAGGCGTCGCATTCGATCCGAGAGATGACCCATGCGAGCGAGCAATGGGCGCAGACCGCGCAGGAACGCGCGGGTGACATGGCCAAGGAGCTGCGCAGCCAGGGCGAACGCGCCGTGGGCACGGTCTCGCACCAGGTCGAGCACAACCCACTGACGAGCCTGGCGATCGCCTTTGCCGTCGGATTTCTGGTTGCGACGGTGACGCGGCGCTGAGCCTGCGGGGTTCAGCGGCGAGCCCGGTTGATCGGGGCGGACTACGGCGCCATCTGATAACCCGTGTCCGAGACTGATCGCGATCAATCCCACCTCCGTGGTGACCGCGGTCTCGTGCTGTTTTCCGGAGGTCAGGATTCGGCAACCTGTCTCGCCTGGGCGCTCGACCGCTTCGCAGCGGTCGAAACCGTCGGCTTCGATTATCGCCAGCGTCACCGCGTCGAGCTCGACTGCCGCCCGGTCGTGCTCGACCGGATTCGCCGCGAGTTCCCGCGCTGGCGCAGCCGCCTCGGTGCGGACCATCTGATCGATTTTGCGGTTCTGGGTCGGATCAGCGAGACCGCGCTGACCCGCGACGGCGCGATCGCCTTCGATGCCGGCGGGTTGCCGAATACGTTTGTCCCCGGCCGCAATCTGATGTTCTTCACGCTCGCCGCGGCGATCGGTTACCGGCGCGGTCTGCGCCACCTCGTCGGCGGTATGTGCGAGACTGATTATTCGGGCTACCCCGATTGCCGCGACGATGCGCTGAAGGCACTGCAGGCGACCCTGTCGCTCGGTATGGATCATCGGTTTGTGATCCACACACCGCTGATGTGGTGCGACAAGGCAGCGACTTGGGCGCTCGCCCGCGACCTCGGCGGTGAACCTCTCATCGCTCTCATCCGCGATGAGACCCACAGCTGTTATCTCGGAGAGCGCAGCCAGCGTCATGCTTGGGGCTATGGATGTGGCGAGTGTCCGGCCTGCACGTTGCGGCGCATCGGATGGGAGCGCTTCACCGCCAGGCCAGCGCTGTCGCCCGCCGCCGATCAGTTTTCGGCAGGACGCTCGGCGGGACGCTCGGAAGCAGAACCGGCGGATTGCCGGGCCGACCGGATCCCGCCTGGAAATCAGCATCGAAGAGAGTGAACATGACCAACAAAGCAAAAATCCGGGTCGGGATCGTTGGCGTGAGCCCGGATCGGGGTTTTGCCTCGATCGCTCATATCCCTGCCTTGCAGGCGCTGCCCGAGTTCGAGATCACCGCCGTCTGCACGACCCGTCAGGAATCCGCGGAAGCAGCCGCGCGTCATTACGGGGTCCGGTTGGCCTTTGCCAATGCCGAACAGCTTGCGCGGCACCCCGAGGTCGATCTCGTGGTGGTCAGCGTCAAGGTGCCCGACCACTACCCGCCGGTCATGGCCGCGATCGAAGCCGGCAAGCACGTCTATTGCGAATGGCCGCTTGGCCGTAACACTGTCGAAGCTGACCGCATGCTCGATGCCGCCCAACGCAAAGGCATCCGACATGCGGTCGGACTGCAAGGGCAAGTTTCGCCGGCCATAAGCTACGTCAAAGATCTGGTTGCCGAAGGCTATGTCGGCCGGGTGCTGACGGCTACGATGATCGCCTGTGCGTCGAACTGGGGAGCTTCGATCGACCGCGCCTATCAGGCCGACCGTGCCAATGGCGCCAATCTCTTGACCATCACCGGCGGCCATACGATCGATGCGCTGTGCCATTGTCTCGGCGAGTTCCGCGAGCTTTGCGCCTTTGTGATCAGCCACCGCGACCATATCCCGCTGCAGGGCACGGGCGAAATTGTTGCCAAGACCTCGCCCGACCAGCTCGTCGTCAACGGCATCGTCGCCAACGGCGCCGTCGTCTCGTTCCAGGTCCGCGGTGGCATGGCGCGCGGCACCGAATTTCTGTTTGAGATCCACGGTGAGGCGGGCGATCTGCAGCTGACCGCGACCTCCCGCGCGTCTATGCAGCGTCAGGAATTGAACCTGAAGGGCGCCCGCAGCGGCGAGATGGAGCTTGCCGCTCTGCCGATCCCCGGCAACTACCGCTGGGTGCCGCAGGGCGTGCCGTCGGGGTCGCCCTACAATGTCGCCCAGCTCTACCGCAGGCTGGCCGAAGGCATCCTTGGCGGCAAACCCGTCAGCCCCGGGTTCGACGATGCCGTCAGGCGCCACTGCCTGCTCGACCTGATTGTCCGCGCCTCGCAGACAGGAACAAAGCTGACCGCGCCTTAGGCTCCAGACCTAATGATATGGCTGCGCTCTCGCTCCGATCGGTGGCAACGATTTACTCATTGCGGCCCAGGCACTCGCGCTCGGCTGCATCCGCATCACCGACCACGATGCGGAGTTCGCGCGCGCCGACGGACTGCCTGATCGACCGCATCACGCTCACGCCCGGCGCCGGGCGCAGCGACATCGCCGCGACGGCCGGGCTGGTTTGAGAGTGCCGGTTTCAGTGGTTGCGGGGGCAGGATTTGAACCTGCGACCTTCAGGTTATGAGCCTGACGAGCTACCGGGCTGCTCCACCCCGCGGT
>JBOHME010000068.1:0-23089 GCA_050729795.1 Allostellaceae bacterium
TTAAAAGATGGACCCAATTTAAGGCGCACCATCGCGGGCGCGGGACCTGTTGCCGCCGCCCGCTCGTGTGGCAATGCCAGCGGCGCCAGCCAAAGCCATTGGGGGGACGCCAGATGTTAGCGAGCCTCAGCCGTCTTTCGATCATCGCGCTGGCAACGTTTTTTTCCTTATGCTCGGATGTGAACGCGGCGGGGACCGATGACTGGATCACCGTAAACAAAGATTATTCCAGTCACCGCTACGTCGATCTGGATCAGATCACCCCGAGCAATGTCGGGCGGCTCAAAGAGATTTGCGAAATCCAGCTCGACGAGCCGTCCTGGTTCAGTAGCGGCATCCTGAAGGTTGGGCGCACATTGTATGTCACGACGCGGCGCATGACTTATGCCATCGATGCTGCGACCTGCCATCTGCGCTGGCGGTACGTGATCA
Source organism: Allostellaceae bacterium (assembly GCA_050729795.1). Lineage (GTDB taxonomy): Bacteria > Pseudomonadota > Alphaproteobacteria > ATCC43930 > CGMCC-115725 > AP-15. Next base: position 433 of record JBOHME010000068.1, read on the forward strand.
AAGAGAGCGGTATCGCCACCCCCAACAACCGTGGTGCGGCCTATCTCGACGGCAAGATATTCCGCGGCACCGCCGATGGGCATCTGATCGCGCTCGATGCCGCCACCGGAAAAGTCGTGTGGGATGTCGATGACGCGGACACCAAAACCGATCTCAGCGGCAATGGCTCGTTTCCGCTTCTCAACGAATCGTTTGTCGCTGCACCGGTCGCCTGGAACGGCAAGGTATTTATCGGCCTAGCGACCGCCGATTACGGTATCCAGGGCCGGATGATGGCGTTCGATGCCAAGAGCGGCAAGGAGTTGTGGCGCACCTATACCGTGCCCAAGGGAATGATGGGTGGCGCCTTCTGGACCAGCTTTTCGCTCGATCCGTCAACCGGCGAGGTGTTCCTCCCGGTATCCAATCCGTTCCCCGATTACACCAGCTATCTTCGGCCAGGCCCAAATCTCTTGACCAATTCGATCGTGTCGCTGAACACGAAAACCGGCAAGTTCAACTGGTTTTACCAGGCCGTTCCGCACGATCTTCACGATTGGGATCTGGGCACGCCGCCTACCCTTTATCGTACGCCTTCGGGGAAGGAGATGCTGACGATCGGCGGCAAGGACGGATAGGTCTACGGCATCGATCGAACCAGCCACAAGGTCGTCTTCAAGACATCGGGGACGACCCATGAGAACGACGGTCGCTATAGCCAGCCACCGCTTCGGGTTTGCCCTGGAGATATCGGCGGCGACCAGTTCAACGGCACCGCCTACGACCCGCAACTCGATGCGCTCTATGTCGGCATGGTCGATTGGTGCTGGTATTTTTACACTGAGCCGGCCGAAGCGGACCCGACGCAAATGATGGGCGAAACCACGCCCGATTACAGCTTGAGCATCCCGCCGCGCGGCTGGATCACCGCGATGGACGGGCAAACCGGCGCCATCCTCTGGCAGTACCGGGCGCCGGCACAGGTGCAGTCTGGTCTGGTGCCAACCAAAAGCGGACTGTTGCTTGGCGGCGATACGCTCGGCGGTCTCTTCGTGCTCGATGCAAAGACCGGCGCGCTGCTCAAGAAGATCGACGTGAAGGGCGCGCTGAACAATGGGTTGATCAGCTATGCCGTCGCTGGCGAGCAATATGTCGCCGCCGAGGTTGGCGGGGTTTCGTTGAACTCGGCCGGCATTACCCGGCCGCTGCGCTCGGGCGGCCCGCTGCGCGTCGACATTTTTGCATTGAGCGGTGCGGCTCACCCGAAAATTGTCCGACTCGACACGGTGCCGCAGGAGGGGGTGTCGCCGCAACAGCAGGGCGAGAGATTGTACACCGGGCTCTGCAAGGGCTGCCACGGCGCGCCGACCGCGCATCTGGGCTTCGATTTCCCGTTCTTGCAGCGGCAAGCCCATATTCTGACCAGCCAGAGCCGGCTGAAGGACTTTCTGAAAACCGTGTCGCCGCCGATGCCAAAGCTCTACCCAGGCGTTCTCGGAGACAACGATATCCGGCTCTTGGTCACCTATTTCAAATCGCAGGATCTCCCGCCCAACCCGGGCTACAAACAGCCGAGTTCGGCCGGAGCGGCCGGCTGGCCGGCGATCTATTCGGTGCTGACCGACCCGCGCTGCCTGAACTGCCACACCTTGGCCGCGGATCCGAACAATTTGGACGACCGCTATCCGCGGCAGGGCGATGATCGCCATCCGCACTTCTTCGGTGTGACCGCCGGCTCGGCCAATGACACCGGGGACAGCGGCCCGCTGACCGAGCGCTGCTCCAGTTGCCACGGCGACAGCAACAACGCCTTCACCGGCGCCCCGGGGGCCCCTGGCTGGCGGCTCGCCCCCATTTCGATGGCCTGGGAGTCGGCACCAAACGTGGCGATGAGCGGCAGCCGGCTGTGCGGCGTGCTCAAGGACCAGAGCAAGAATGGCGACCTCGACCTGCAGGCCCTGCTCAAGCACGTCACCAGCGAGCCTCTGGTGTTGTCGTCGTTTGCGCCGGGGGTTCGCTTGAACGGCGCGAAAAGAGCAACACCAAAGCTGACCCACAATCAGTTCGTCGCCGTCTTCACAAAATGAGTCGATGCCGGCGCCCCTTGTCCGCCGCAATAGTGCCGCGGCCGCAGCCGCTCCGAACTGGACGCGCTGGGTCAGCGCATCGTCGATGATCGGAGCTTGCTGCCGGCGGTCGGACGAGCGAGCTACAGAGGATTGCCGGCGCCGCCCTGTGCTCGCCGCCCAAATGAGCGCCGCCCGGTCGCCGCAGTTCTTTCGGCCGCAGGCCGCGCCGAACCGCACTCAGCCTACCGCCATCGGATATTTGGCGAAGATCTGCTCGGATTGAGCAAACGCCTTGTCGACGGCCTGTTTGAGCGTCGCCTTGCCAGTAGCGACATCAACCAGCGCCAGCTGGAAGACGTGCTCGTTTTCGACATCCGCCCAGGCCGGGGAATAAGAATACCAGCTCGCCAGCGTCGGCCTCTTGAATCCCTGCTCGATGATTGCCGCCAAGTGGGGCATGACCTGTGGTGGACCGGTGCGGGTCCACCATGGGTCGGTCAAGACCTCATGCGGATAAACCGGTACGAAGCGACCCATCCCACCCTTCATCCATTCGTTGTTGACCGCCGGCTGCATGAAATACTTGGCAAAGTCCTTCGCCACCGCGACGTTCTTGGCACCCTTGGGGATCGCCGCGGTGGCGGCGGCGAAAAATCCCGGAACGACCTTGCCTTCGTCGTCGAGCGGCAGGGCGTGGGTAATGACGTTCTTCAGTTGGTCCGGCATCAACGTCAGCATCGCGATCTCGGTTGACAAGGTGCCGTCGAAATCCACGACGCACAGTTGCGAGTGGAAGGAGTTATTGTCGTCGGCATCGTTCCAGTTGAGCGAGCTCGGCGGGTTGTAGCCATCCTTGTAGATCATGGCGAGCGTGTCCATCGCCTTGGCCGCCGCCTCACGGACCTTGGGGTCCTTGGAACTCAGCTTGCCATCCCTTGTGACCATGTCCTTTCCGCCGTAGGCGACCGTAAAGTGATTTTGGGTGTTGATCGGATCGCCCCCGACGGTGCCGATCACGAAGCCGTAGGAATAGGTGTGCCGCATGCCCAGCGCCTGCAATTTCTTCTGTATCGGCTTGAAGAATTCGAGGAAGGGGTCCCACCGGTTCGGGATATCAGAGGTTTTGTAGCCAGCCTTCTCGACCAGGCTGCCCCAGATATGGAACGGGGTCAGCGCCCCCGCCCACGGCAGCCCGTAGTAGCTGCGCCGCTTTGTGGCATCGTTGTAGCAATAGGCGCTGAGCAGCGCCGCTTCGACCATCTCTGATTTGAGTGGTTCGATGATGTCGCTGACGTCTTCGAGCTTATTGGCCCAGGTCTGCTGCGGGAGGTAGGGGCCGAACGCCACCTCCGACAGGTCCGGCACCACGCCGCTGGTGATCGCCGAGATGAACTTCTGACGCAACGGCGCGAACGGAATGATGCTGTAGTTGATCGTATTGCCGCTGGCCTTCTCGTAATCGGCGACCAGCTTCTTGAACGCCGCGTCCTCCTCCGGGGCGAAGCCCTGCACCCACCACACGGTCGCGGTCTTCGACTGGGCATTGGCAATATAGGGCCGCATCAACGTACCCGCCGCGGCAATTCCCATCGAGGCACGCAACAGCGAGCGCCGGCTCAGCGTTTCCATACCCATCCTCCCTCGTTCGGGCCGCCCCATTCACCGGGTGCGTTCCCTTCATCCGTGCGAGTGTGGACCCTTCCTCAGCCCCGTTCAACGGCTGATCGCAAATTCCGCCGGCGCCTACAGGTCAGCCCCGAACGTCGGCGCGTCGCTGCGGCGGCAGCCGATTGTCTTCAGCCGATGCCGCCGGGGTGCCGACCGCGGTTCAGCCTTGCTCGATCGGGTATTTCGAAAAGATCGTCTCGATCCGCTGCCACGCCTTGTTGGCCGCATCTTCCGGCTTTGCCCCGCCGGTCGCGATCTCGGCCCAGGCGACGTTCCAGACATGCTCGGTCATGACCCGGGCATAGGCGGGGTTGAACACATAAAAAAACGGGATTGTCGGATCGACCAGACCCTCCTTGACATAAGGCGGCCGGTGCGGGTCGAGCTTGGGGTCGAGCCAGAACGGGTCCCCGTTGACGAGCTCCGGGAACGGCGGCAATGTCCGGCCGAGCCCGCCCTTCAAATATTGGATGTTTACCTTGGGCTCGATCAGATACTTCATGAAATCCTTGGCGACATCGACGTTCTTGGCGCCCTTTGGAATCATGCCAAAGCCGACGCCGAGCAGCGCCGGCATCTGCTTGCCCTCGTTGGTCAGCGGCAGCGGCAGGGTCAGAATATCGTGATAATAAGCCTGCTTGTCGTGATACATCGCGACCTCGGTCGAGATCGTGCCGTCGAAATCCATCACGCACAGCTTGGAATGAAAGGCATTGTTGTCGTCGGCATCGTTCCAGTTGACCGAGTTCGCCGGGATCAGGCCGGCCTTGAACATCGAGGCGAGCTTGTTCAGTGCCGCCAGCGCCGCAGCGCGGACCTTTGGATCGTCGGCGTGCAATTTCCCGTCCGGGGTGACAATGCCCTCGCCACCATAGGCGATCAGAAACTGGTGAAAGGTATTGTTCGGATCGTTGCCGATCGTGCTGACCACCAGACCGGTCGCATAGGTGTGGCGCATCCCTTGGGCACGCAATTTTTCGGCCACAGGGCCAAAGAAATCGATAAAGGCATCCCAGTTTTTCGGCAGGTCCGATATTTTGTACCCGGCTTTTTCGACCAAATCACCCCAAACATGAAATGGGGTCACCGCGCACCCAAACGGAACGCCGTAGTAGCTGCGCCGTTTCTCGACACTGTTGTAGCAATAGGCGCTGAGCAGCGCGTTGGGCAGATATTGCTTCTTGCGGGTCTCGACGACATCGGTGACATCGACCAGATTGCCCGCCCAGGCCTGCTCCGAGGTCGATTCGATCGGGCTCGCATCGACCAGGTCGGGGACGACACCGCTGGTGATCGCCGAGACGATCTTCTGCCGCAGCGGGGCGAACGGCACGATGCTGAGGTCAATGGTGTTGCCGCTCTGCTTTTCGTAATCGGCAACAATCCGGCGGAACGAGGCATCCTCTTCGGGGACAAAGCCCTGCACCCACCACACCGAGGCCGTCACGGCTGCGGCATTGGCGAGATAGGGCCGGGCGAGCGTGCCGGCGGCGGCCAGACCGAGGGAACTGCGCAGCAGCGAACGACGGGTCAATGAGCCCATGACCGTCTCCTTCCCCATTGGCGCCTCGCGACCCGTTCGCGGGCGCGTAGACCTTTTTATTAGGGAAAGCGTGCGCCGCGCCGACCCGCCAGTCAACCATGAGCAGGTTTTGGCCTCACCATCGTCCGCACCGGGCCGGACCGCTCCAGCTGGGGCATTTCGCCGGGGCGGCCCGGCGCGCGCTCCGCCGCGGCGTCGCAACCAAAATCACATCGATTTTTCGAGCTCGCGCAGGATCGTGTCGCCCATTACCCGGGTCGAGACGCGGGCGGTGTTGGCGTGGACGATGTCGGCGGTGCGCACGCCGGCAGCGAGCGCGCGGCGCACCGCGCTCTCCACGAGATCGGCCTCCTCGGCCAGATCGAACGAGTAGCGCAGCATCATCGCGAAGGACAGGATCGCGGCGAGCGGGTTGGCCAAATCCTTGCCGGCGATGTCGGGCGCGCTGCCATGCACCGGCTCGTAGAGCGCGCGGCGACGGCCGGCGGCATCGGTCGCGCCGAGCGAAGCCGACGGCAGCATGCCGAGCGAGCCGGTCAGCATCGCCGCGCAATCCGACAACAAATCGCCAAACAGATTGCTGGTGACGATCACATCGAACTGCTTCGGATTGCGCACCAATTGCATCGCACAATTGTCGGCATACATGAACGTAAGGGTGACACCGGCATAATCGGCGCAGACGCGTTCGGCGACCTCGCGCCACAGCCCACCCGATTCCATGACATTGGCCTTGTCGACCTCGCACACCCGGCCGCCGCGCTTTTGCGCCAATTCACAGGCCACCCGCACGACACGCTCGATCTCGGCCTCGGTATAGGTTTCGGTGTTGATGCCACGCCGGCTGCCGTCGGGCAGCCGCTCGACCCCGCGGGGCTCGCCAAAATAAATCCCGCCGGTCAATTCGCGCACGATCATCAGATCGAGACCGGCGACCAGCTCGCGCTTCAGGCTCGAAGCGTCGGCGAGCGCTTCAAACACCACCGCCGGACGCAGATTGGCGAACAGGTCCATCTCCTTGCGCAGCCGTAAGAGACCGCGCTCGGGGCGCAGCTCGAACGGCAAGTTGTCCCATTTCGGGCCGCCGACCGAGCCGAACAGCACCGCGTCAGCGGCGCGCGCCTTGTCCAGCGTCGCATCGGCGAGCGGCGTCCCATAAGTGTCATAGGCGGCACCACCAACCGCATCCTCGGAAATCTCGAAGCTGGCGATCTGCCGCCGTTCGAAAAAATCGACGACGCGCAGCGCCTCGCGCATGATTTCGGGGCCGATGCCGTCGCCCGGCAGCACCAGGACCTTGCGGTTTGATCGGGTTTGATTCATCTGCGTCGTGTCCTAAAGCTCCCCAGCCGGGTGCGCAGCGGCCACCGGCTTCGCTCGCCCGGGCAAATTCGGGCACGATGACCAAGACAGGCACCGGCAGTATCAGGCGTTTATCAGAGGCCTTTCTGGGTCATGCCGAACTGCCACGGCCGCGCATGGCGCACCTGTTCTTCGTAGGCTGCGATCTTGCTGCTCCGCTGCTCGGTCAAGGCGATATCGTCGAGACCCTTTAGCAGGCACTGCTTACGAAACGGATCGAGCTCGAACGAGACCTTTTCTCCGTCAGGGCGGGAGATCGTCTGGCTTTCGAGATCGATCGTCATGACCGCGTTGGCGCCCTTCTTGGCATCTTCCATCAGCTCGTCGACGATTTCCTTGGGCAGAGCGATCGGCAGGATGCCGTTTTTGAAGCAGTTGTTGTAAAAGATATCGGCAAAGCTCGGCGCGACGACACAGCGGATGCCAAAATCGAGCAATGCCCAGGGTGCGTGCTCACGGCTCGACCCGCAGCCGAAATTGTCGGCGCCGATCAGAATCTTTGCCTGGCGGTACGGCGCCTGGTTCAAGACGAAATCGGGATTTTCCGACCCGTCCGGGCGGAACCGGATTTCCTGGAACAGCCATTGCGACAACCCGGTCCGCTTGATGGTCTTCAGATAGATCGCCGGAAAGATCTTGTCGGTATCGAGGTTGATGATCGGCAACGGCGCCGCGACCCCGGTCAATTGGGTGAATTTTTCCATTTGGGGATTTCCTCGTTCATAGATGGACCCAACGCACGGCTTTTTATTCTTTCAGCGGGGGCGCGGAGATTTGGTGGGTTGTCGTTTCATTGTCGCCTGCCAGCCCCGATCGTACTCGGCTTCTTCTGACGAACCTTTTGAATATGGACAGCTTTCAGACGGGCACGCATTATACATTTCGAGGGCAGCCAGCCGCGAACAGGCATCTTCGGAGCCAACATCGTAGGGAGACATCTTCGAGCGGCGCTCCTCCGCTTCCATCGCCCGGCCTCTGTAGATGTCGCCGCCCCCGAGCTTTTTGATTCGGCGATACTCTCTTTGTCTCTCACGGTTATGCTCATTCAAATCAGGTGAAGAGCCGCCGCCTCGCTTTTCGCTTTCCTTTCTTGCGATTTTCGCTGGCCTCATTAGCTCGGAGTTCTCGGCTACGACTGAGTCTTTCAAGGTCACGATTTCATCGAGTCTGCGCTCTATCTCCTGCCAGGAAGGATCAGCGGCGTGTATGTTGTCATGGCATCGCTTGCATAATGCCACGAGCGGCGAATCGTCCTCACCGCGAAGCACACGCGGCCGATAATCACGATGGTGGACGTGCGCGGCTCTGTTGAAACAACCCGCGCACTCGTATCGAGCCGCGACTAGAACCCTGGCCCGTATCTGGCGCCACGAGTCTGATCTTAGGTACTCATCGTATCTAAACTCAGGGCTGTGTGCTGCTATCCATCCCGAGAATGCGCACAAGAATTCATCCGGTCTTTCTTTTTTGCGCTCACATTCCCAATAAAAGCGCGCCCAACGTGCCAGGAATTCATCTGCAATTTCCCCGCGCCGGCGCTCAATTTGCGCCGCTAGTTCGGCCCGCGTAGGTCTCGGGTTGGGAGGGATTGGGGATAGGGGCATCAGCGGTTTTCGCATTTCGCAATGGCTGTTGCTCGTAAACGCACAAGCGTCTCAACCGAGTTGCCGCACGTCGGTGAGCTTGCCGGTGATTGCGGCGGCGGCGGCCATCGCCGGGCCCATCAGGTGCGATTTGGCGTTCTTGCCCTGGCGGCCCTCGAAATTGCGGTTCGAGGTGGTGGCGACGCGTTCGCCGTTCATCGCCTTGTCGTCGTTCATCGACATGCACATCGAGCAGCCGGCGTCGCGCCACTCGAACCCGGCTTCGACAAAGATGCGGTCGAGCCCCTCCTCCTCGGCCTGGTGCTTGACATGCCCCGAGCCGGGCACGACCAGTGCCACGACGCCGTCGGCTACTTTGCGGCCCCTGGCGATCGCCGCGGCGGAGCGCAGATCCTCGATCCGGCTGTTGGTGCACGAGCCGATAAACACACGCTGCACCGGCACATCGGTCAGCCGCGTATTCGGCTCAAGCTGCATATATTGCAGCGCCCGCTCGATCGCCGCCCGCCGCAGCGGATCGTCGATCTGCGCCGGGTCGGGAACGCGGCCGGTGATCGGCGCCGCCTGCTCGGGGTTGGTGCCCCAGGTCACATGCGGTGCTATGTCGGCGGCGTCGAGATGCGCCTCCTTGTCGTAGCTCACATCCGGGTCGGAAGGCAGGGTGCGCCAATAGCGGACCGCCTCTTCCCAGGCGGCACCCTTTGGCGCATAGGGACGGCCCATGACATAAGCGATGGTCTTGTCGTCGGGGGCCACGAGCCCGGCCCTTGCCCCCGCCTCGATCGACATGTTGCAGACCGTCATGCGGCCTTCCATCGACATGTCGCGAAAGGTGCTGCCGGCATATTCGAACACGTGACCGGTGCCACCGGCGGTGCCGATCTTGGCGATGATCGCAAGGATCACGTCCTTCGCCACGACCCCGGCGCCGAGCGTGCCGTTGACCTCGATCAGCATATTCCTGGCCGGCGCCTGGATCAGGGTCTGCGTCGCCAGCACATGCTCGACCTCGGAGGTGCCGATGCCAAAGGCGAGCGCGCCCATCGCGCCATGTGTTGCGGTATGGCTGTCGCCGCAGACGATCGTCATGCCCGGCTGGCTCAGCCCCTGCTCCGGACCGATAATATGGACGATCCCCTGGTCAAGGCTGGTGATCGGGAAATAGGGAACGCCAAACTCCTTCACATTGCGTTCGAGCAGATCGACCTGGATTTTCGAATCGGGATCGACGATGCCCGCCGCACCGGCGGTACGGTTGACCGTCGGGATATTGTGATCAGCGACCGCCATCGTCGCGTCGGGACGATGCACCTTGCGGCCGGCGAGCCTGAGGCCCTCGAAAGCTTGCGGGGTCGTCACCTCGTGGATCAGGTGCAGATCGATATAGATCAGGCAGGTGCCGTCATCCTGGCGGTCGATGACGTGGCTCTCCCAGATTTTGTCGAACAGGGTGCGGGGCGCGGTCATGTCTGCAGTCCCTCCGATCGGCTATCTGTCAGCGGGTCTTTGCCCGGGTTGCGGTCTTTGCCCGGGTTGCAGTCTTTGCCCGGGTTGCGGTCTTTGCCGGAGTTGCGGTCTTTGCCGGGGTTGCGGTCCTTGCCGGGGTTGCGGAACGCCCGCTGTCGCGGGGACGTTCGGCGATCCGCGCCCGTTTGCCGGTGCGGCCGCGCAGATAATAGAGCTTGGCCCGGCGCACGACCCCGCGCCGCACCACCTCGATCGCGGTGATCCGTGGCGAATAGAGCGGAAACACCCGCTCGACGCCCTCGCCGTAGGAGATCTTGCGCAATGTGAAGTTCGAGTTCACCGCACCGTTCTTGCGGGCGATGCAGACACCTTCGAACGCCTGGATGCGCTCGCGCTCGCCCTCGACGACCCGGAGACTGACCCGCACCGTGTCGCCTGGCTCGAACACCGGCACCGGGCGCCCCGCGGCAAGCTTCTCGACCTGCTCGCGCTCCAGCTGCTGAAGAAGGTTCATCCTAGACCTCTCGATCGGTTTTGTCGCGGCATCCCGGCACCGGGCCGGGCATAGCCCGATAACGCGCCCATAAATCGCCGCGGCGCTCGCGGGTCAGCTTCTCGGCTTGCGAGCGGCGCCACTCACGGATGCGGCCGTGGTTGCCCGAGACCAACACCGCTGGCACCGCCCGGCCCTGCCACAGAGGCGGCCTCGTGTATTGCGGGTATTCCAGGAGACCGTCGGCAAAGCTCTCCTCGGATAGCGCCGCGGCGTCGCCGACCACCCCCGGCAGCAACCGCACGCAGGCATCGAGCAAGGCGATCGCCGCCGGCTCGCCACCCGACAGCACAAAGTCGCCGAGGCTCAGCTCCTCAATGGCACGGGCTTCGAGCACCCGCTCGTCCACCCCCTCGAAGCGACCGCAAATCAGCGTGACACCCCTACCGGCAGCGAGCTCGGCGACCCGTTGCTGTTCGAGCCGGCGGCCGCGCGGCGACAGCAGGAGCAGCGGGCCGACTCCATCGGCGCCAGCGACCGCCGCATCGAGCACGTCGGGGCGCATGATCATCCCCGGCCCGCCGCCATAGGGAGAATCATCGACCGAACGGTGCCGGTCGGCGGCGAAATCACGGATGTCCACGACATCGAGCCGCCACAGCCCGGCGCCGAGCGCCTTGCCGGCGAGCGAATAGGCGAGCGGCCCCGGCAGCATCTGCGGGAAGATCGTCAGTACCGTCGCCCGCCAGGTCATGCCGGCTCCCGAGTGCTGGCGCCAGCGACCGCATCGAGGAGCCCCGGCGGCGGTTCGAGGACGAGCCGGCCGGCTTCCAGATCGACGAGCGGAACGATCGCCCGGGTGAACGGCACCATGGCGGGCGGCGCATTCTCGCGGTCGATTTCGAGCGTATCGCCGGCGCCGAAATCATGGATCGCGCGAACCCGCCCGAGCCGCGTGCCATCACCGAGCACTGCTTCGAGGCCGATCAGGTCGGCGTGGTAATATTCCTCACATGCCGGCTGCGGCAGTGCCGCGCGCGGCAGATAGAGGTGCTGCCCGCGCAGCGCCTCGGCCCGGTTGCGGTCCTCGACCCCGCCGAGACGGGCGATCAGCACGCCCTTGGCGGCGCCGACGAGGCGCAGCTCGAACCGGCGGGCGCCGGTCTCATCGGCGAGCGGCCCATAGGCGGTGATATCTTCGGGATTTTGCGTAAAGCTCTTGATCCGCACCGCGCCACCGACACCGTGCGGGCCGGTGACGATGCCGACGCAGACCTGTCTTCCCGCAGCCATCGCCGGTCACTCGCACCCGCGCGCGCTCAGCTGCGGCCGGCCGCCACGGCGGCAGCCTCGGCTGCCGCCTTCTGCCGCTCCTGCGCCTTGGCCTTAGGCGCCGATTTGGCTGGCGTCTCGCGCACCGCCCGCTTTTCGATCAGTCCCGCTTCGCCGAGAAAGCGTGCCACCCGGTCGGTCGGCAGCGCGCCGACCCCGAGCCAGTGCTGGACCCGCTCGGTCTTGAGCGTGATCCGCTCGGGATGCGAGCGCTCGACCATCGGATTATAGGTGCCGACCCGCTCGATAAAGCGGCCGTCGCGCGGACTGCGTGCATCGGCGATGACGATGCTGTAATAGGGCCGCTTCTTGGCACCACCACGGGCCAGGCGAATCTTCAGCGACATCGGCTCAGCCCCATATCGTTGGCGAAATCAATGGCGAAAAGCGCCCGGCATCAGCCCGGCGAGACCGTGCCGCGCCACCCCCTTGGGCCCGAGCTTCTTCATCTTCTTCATCATGTCGGCCATGTCCTGATACTGTTTCAACAGCCGGTTGATTTCCTGCACCGACGTCCCCGAGCCGCTGGCGATGCGGCGACGGCGCGAGCCATTCAACAGCTTGGGGTGGCGCCGCTCGCTCTGCGTCATCGACGAGATGATCGCTTCCTGGCGCTTGACGATGCTCTCGTCGATATTGGCCTCGCCGAGCTGCTTTTTCAGCTTGCCGATGCCCGGCAGCATGGCCAGCATCCCGCCCATCCCGCCCATGCGCCGGATCTGGCGCAGCTGGCCGGCGAGATCGTCGAGATCGAAATTGCCCTTAGCCATCTTGGCGGCGAGCTTTTCCGCCTCGTCGCGATCAACGGTCTCGGCCGCCTTTTCGACGAGGCTGACGACATCGCCCATGCCGAGAATGCGGCCGGCGATGCGCTCGGGATGGAACGGCTCGATCGCGCCGATGCGTTCGCCGGTGCCGATAAACACGATCGGCTTGCCGGTGATCGCGCGCATCGACAGCGCCGCCCCGCCGCGCGCGTCACCATCGACCCGGGTCAGCACGATGCCGGTCACCCCGGCCCGCTCGCCAAACGCCTTGGCGAGGTTGACCGCGTCCTGTCCGGTCATCGCATCGGCGACGAGCAGGGTCTGATGCGGATTGGCGACGGCCCGCACCGCGGCAACTTCGAGCATCAGCTCTTCATTGACATGGAGCCGCCCGGCGGTGTCGAGCACGACCACGTCGTAGCCCTGGGTCCGGCCGATTTCGAGCGCTCGCCGGGTGATCGCCACCGGCGGCTCGCCTAGCACGACCGGCAGGCTCGCGACCCCGATCTGGCGGCCGAGCACGGCCAATTGCTCCTGTGCGGCCGGGCGCTGCACGTCGAGCGAGGCAAGCAGCACCTTCTTGCGGCTGCGCCCCTTGAGCCGGTTGGCGATCTTGGCCGCGGTCGTGGTCTTGCCGGAGCCCTGCAGGCCGACCAGCATGATCCCGACCGGCGACGGAGCGTTGAGATCGAGCTCGTCGCTGCCGGAATGCCCGGCCTCCTCGCCGGCGCCGCCGAGCATTTCGACCAGGTGGTCGTGGACGATCTTGACCACCATCTGCGCCGGCGTCACCGAGCGCAGCACCTCCTGGCCGAGCGCCTTCTCACGCACCGCGGCGACGAAATCCCGCACCACCGGCAGCGCCACATCGGCTTCGAGTAGCGCTACGCGGATCTCGCGCAGCGCGGTGCCGACATCATCCTCGCTCAGCGCACCGTGGCGGCGCAGCCGATCGAACACATCGCCGAGGCGATCGGTCAGGTTGTCGAACATAGGAGCTTCCGCAGACCCATTTCGGCCGATCCGACAAGCACAAAACGCCAGTGCGCGACACTCGCGGACTGGCGGCCCCGGTTCGGTGCCCCCGAGGTGGCTCCGCCCCGCTTCCCGCTGGACGGCGCGAAACCTAGCCGCGGCGCAGACAGCTGTCAATCGCGGGCCCTCCACTGCGGCGCCGGCTGTCTTGGAGCATCCGCCATGGAGACGGTCTACGGCGTCCGAAGCAATGGGCTCGACTGGTTCACGATTTTGTGAACGCGAGGCTGGACAGGTCGCGATTCGCTGTAATAGCCTTGAGGCAAGTCGCGACAGGTCTGGGCAGACCTCCACCAAAAAGCGCAACAGCGTGCCCAGTCACCGCGATGGCGGGATCGGCAACACCCCTCGAGAGGGCGGGCCGGCTCCGGAACAGAACAGGTTTCGCGCACGCCGGTCCCGACCGGATCGGGGCGAGCGCCAGCCGGTGGCTGCGAAATGGGAGGAGGCCGTGGAGGCGAAAGCCGGGCCACGCGAGGCGGTCGCGTTCGCAGCGGAGGCGAGCGGTCTTCGCGTCTTCATAGTCTCCGCCGTGCGGTTTCTGCGCGAGAGCTTGGCGGAGGTTTTCGAACGTGATTCGCGCGTTTCGCTGGTCGAGCTGTGCGCCGATCTGTTCGAGGCGGCAGCGCTCGGACCGGCGCTCGATGCCGATGTCGTGCTGCTCGACGCGCGGGTGCCGGGGAGCACCTCGGCGCTGCGCCGCGCGCTCGACATGGTTCCCGGGATGCGGGTCGTGGCGATTGCCGTGCGCGAGACCGAGGACGACATCATCGCCTGGGCCGAGGCCGGGGTGATTGGCTATATCCCTAGCACCGCGGCGCGGACCGACCTTGTCCGCCTGGTCGCTGAGATCCACAGCGGCGAGCAGATCTGTTCCGGCCGTGTCGCTACCGGTCTGCTGCGGCGGATCGCGATGAGCGCCCGGCGGCGCGGCGACCACGTGGCAGCGCTGCCGCTGCCGGTGCTGACCAAGCGCGAACGGCAGGCCGCCGAATTGATCACGACCGGGCTCAGCGACAAGGAAATCGCGCGCCAGCTCAATATCAGTCTGGCAACGACAAAATCGCATGTGCACAACCTGCTCGGCAAGCTCAACGTCCAGCGCCGCAGCCAGGTGGCCGACTATCTGCGTGAATATCACCAGCAACCGTGCTGAACAGCCAGGAGCCGTGCTGAACAGCCAGGAGCCCGCGCTGGATCGGCGAGCCGCGAGCGCAGGGTTGGCCCTCAGGGTGCCGCCAGCGGGGTCAGGGCGTAGCGAGCGGGGTCAGTGCGCGGCGAGCGGGGTCAGTGCGCGGCGAGCGGGGTCAGGGTGCCGCCAGCGGGGTCAGGGTCGGCAGATAGGCCTGTGCCAGTGGTGGTGCCATCGTCAGGATCGCGAAGGTGTTGGGCGCGAACGACCAGCCGGCCTCGGGGTAGCCGACCTGCCAGCTGGCCAGCCACTGCACCTGCAGGTAGGTCTCACTCCCGGCAGCCAGCCGGACTGTCTCGGACTGCCCGGTCGGCAGCCCGCCATAGGGCTCGACCGTGAACCGGTAAGTGCCGGGCGCGAAATCGCGATAAAGCGCGGTTCCGGCGAGGCTGCGACCGATCGGGGTGCCATCGGCATATACCATCGGCGCCGCAGCCTGGACATAGCCGACCACCGGATCGATCTGGCGCAGCACCCAGACCCGCGCGCGTCCCGGTTGAAGGGCGGCGGCTGTTGTCGTCCCGGTGGTGGCCCGCCCGGTGCAATCCACCAGCGCCAAGAGGCACAGAGCCAAAAAAGGTATCGCAAACAATCGGGCCGCACGCATGGCCGAGACCCTCGATCGAGTTGGTGCCCGAGCTTGCTGGCGACCGCGCACGGTTCCGGCCGCACGCTCGACCGTCGGCAGGCCGCACACGCGAAGCCCGGGCAGATTGCTTATCTGGGGTGGAGAGTGCGGTTCTGCCAGCGCCGCGCTCCGCCGCGAGCCTCGCCGCCGGATCGCTGCGGAACCCATCCGGGGCCGCGGTATGGGCGGGTCGGCGGCGTCCTGTTCGCCTTTTTGAATAGACAGCGGTGTTTGATCGCGAACCGCGCACCCGCTGCGCGCATCGCCGCCGCCGGTCGGAGCGGTCGTCGAGCCCCGCCCGCCGATCCTGAAGTGCCGATGCCAGACCGCGCCGCAAGACGCTAGGTTTAAACCTTCGGGTTCGCAGAAACCCGGCAGTTTGACCCCGATCAGCCCCCTGTGCTGACCCGGTTTACGCAACTGCTTTAACCATACGATCTAAACCTAATAAACCATTGATCTAAACCTATCGTTTCTTAGGTCCAAATCCATCGCTACGCCCTATTTCAATCCGGCGATGGATGGTCCCCGGCCCCCGCAAGCGGTCAACATCAACCTCTGATTTAAGAGGCCAGTTATCGGGGGAGCGGTAGATGACGAGAGCGCATGGTATCGGATCGTTAGCGGCGATCGGCGGGATGACCGCGATGATCGCCCTGCTGGCGGGGCCGCCCACCGCCAAGGCAGACGAGCTGGCGGATCTGCAAGCCAACCAGCAGCTCCTCCAGCAGCGCATCGACCAGCTGGCGCAGGCTCAGGCGCAGACGCTGCCGGAGACCAAAGCCTTTCCCGGCCTGCCTGGTGCGATGGGCACCAGGGCGATCCCGGGGCAGGGGCTGGCCGGCGGCAGCTTCCCGCGCTCGTTTCTGATCCCGGGCACCGACACCTCGATCCGGGTCGGCGGTTTTGTCGATATCACGATGCTCGACTTTCTGACCGGCGGCGGCAACGTGCCGGGCAGCAACAACAGCTCGAATGCGGGGCAGAACGGCAATCTGCACTCGATGCCGGTCGGCGAGGCCTTTGTACCGGGGGTTGGGATCATCCCGCAATCGACCGCGCATTCGAAAGGCAACGGCGTCTTTGAGTTCAGCCCGCAGCAGTCTCGACTGAATGTCGAGACCCGCACCCCGACCGCCTGGGGCGAGTCGCGCACCTTCTTCGAGTTCGACTGGTCAGGCTGCAACAACTATAGCTGTCAGGCGCTGCAGCAGAGCGGAGGCAACAGCATGCTGCCGCGCTTGCGCTTTGCCTATGGCACCTTGGGCGGGCTCCTCGCCGGTCAGGCGCTCTCGAACTTCTCCGATGCCGATGCCGATACCGAATCGATGGATTTCGGTGGTATCGAGGGCTCGACCGGCGGCCAGCGCATCCCGCAGGTGCGCTATACGCTCGTCGGCCCGTATGGCAGCGCCTTCTCGGTTTCGGCCGAGCAGCCCTTCACCTCGGTGATCGTGCCAGGCGGCACGGTGTCGTCCGACCTTGCCACCGACGGTTTGCTCGGCACCACCGGCTCGCCGCCAGCTGGGGTAGTCGGGCCGATCTGCAATGGCGTCCCGTGCACCGGCGCCGCCGGCGCGCAGGCCAACCCGGCCAAGCAGACCGCGCCGACCCTGACCTTCGCGAACTACTGGTCCGAGCCCTGGGGTCATGTCGATTTTGCCGGACTGGTGAATTTTCCCGATGTCGAGGATGGCGCCTTTATCAACGAGCATTTCATCGGTTATGGCGGCCATTTGTCGGGCGATGTGCACCCAGGCTGGTTCGGCTGGGGCAAGGATGATTTCCTGTTCAGCTTTGTCGTCGGTGAGGGGACTGGCAACTATATGAGCGGTGGTGAAAACACACTGTACCAGCTAGCCAGCAACTTTACCGTCACAACCAAATGCGCCACGGCCCGGCCCGGCTGCACCGGCGGCAACGCGGCATCGAACATCCTGTTCAAGCAGACCGCCGGGTTCAGCACCAACGGCGGCTATCAGCACTGGTGGACTCCGAACCTGCGTTCGACCGTCGCGATGGGCGAGGTCCAGCAATACGTTCCCTCGCAGCTGATCGGCCCGACCGAATCGAATTCGGCCAACAAGATCCTGTGGGATGGGCTCATTAACCTGGTGTGGAACCCGGTCGCGTTCATCACCACCGGCGTCCAGTACATGTATGGCAAGCGCACCGTCGTCTCGAACGCGACCGGCAGCGAAAATGTGCTCGTCGCCAAGTTCCGCGTCGCCTTCTGAGACGAGGGCTGAGACGAGGCGCATCGCGGCATGGCAATGGCCTTTCTGACGGCAATGCCAACAGATCACCCGGAGGGCGATCGATGATCGAAATCATCGAAGGGTTTCCGAAAAACGTGGTCGGCATTGCCGTCAAGGGCCGGGTGACGATGCAGGACTGCCGCCAGATCCTGACCCCGGCGATCGAGAACTCGCTGAAATGGCGGGACAAGATCCGGCTTTATTACGAAATAAACTCCCGCTTCCCGGGCGCCGGCTGGGACGATCTCGATTTCGGCTTCGAGCACGCGGCGCGGTGCGAGCGCGTCGCAATCGTCACCGATATCGCCTGGGTCGGGCTAACCATCAGGGCATTGCGGTTCCTGATCCCCGGCGAAATCCGGGTCTTTGCGACGATCCAGGCCGATGAAGGCCGCGCCTGGATCACCGCACGCGCCGGCTCACGGACCGAGATGCCGGCCGCGACCGGCCGGCGCTCGTCGCGGACGCGGCAACTCCCCCACCCCGCACCCGCCCGCGTCGCGGCCACCGCGCGAGCCCATCAGCCGAGCCACGGCTTCGCCTAGCTGGCGGCGAGCCAGATCGGTGCCAATCTCGTCGGGCAGGGCTGTGCCGGCGGTGGCGCATTTGGCAGCGGATTGCGTCGGCCGACAAATCTCCGCATGATCCGCCCCCTCTCGCGACGCTTCAGGGGGAGCGGATGCATTTCGATTTGGCGCAGGTTCCGGCGAGCGATGCGTACAAGCTCTTGGTCTCGACGGTCGTGCCGCGGCCGATCGCGCTGACGACGACCGTCGATGGCGAAGGCCGGGTCAACGCCGCGCCGTTCAGCTTTTTCAACGCGGTCAGCTCGATCCCGCCGGTCGTCGTGCTCGGCATCAGCCCTGGGGTCAATGGCGGCGACGGCTACAAGGACACCGAGCGCAACATCCGCGACAGCGGCGAGTTTGTCGTCAATCTCGTCGATGAAGCGCTGGCCGAGCGCATGAACATCTGCGCCATCGATTTTCTCTCTGGCATCAGCGAGCTCGAGCAAGCGGGGCTGACCGCGCTGCCTTCGGCCGGCGTGCGCCCGCCGCGGATCGCGCAATCGCCGGTCAGCTTCGAGTGCACCCGAATGACCGGACTGTCGCTCGGCAGGCACTCGACCCTCGAGGTCGGCAGGGTGGTTCACATCCATATCCGCGACGATCTTGTCGATCCGGTGCGGATGTATGTCCACACCGACAAAATGCGGCTGATCGGCCGCATGCACGGCCGCGGCTGGTACGCGCGCACCAGCGATCTGTTTCTGATGGAGCGGCTGAGCCGCGAAGACCGGGCCGCGGCGAACGGCTAGACCGGTTGCCCCGGGGGGCGCACGGCCCGCCCGCACCCCTGCCGATTCGGCGAGGCGGGCAGCATCACAGACGCAATGCGCAGCTGCCGGGCCATGCTTTTTCAGCCTCGCGTGACATTCTTCGGCGCGCCGTCGATCGTGGCTCCTAGGATCGCACCAGCCGCCAGAATACCGGCTGGTCGGCCCGCATCGCGGACTGACAAGGGGGACGGTTCGATGCCCAACAGGGTTGCCGGCGCCGTTGCGGCGGCGTTGCTGACGGCCGCGATCAGCGTCGCTCACGCCGCCGGGATGCCCGAGATCGGCAGCAAGAATTTCGTTCCGGGCGCCCACACCCCAGTCTATCTGACCAACGAGAACCTCGCGGTGGCACCCGGCAGCCAGGGCCAGTCACCGCTCGGAACCGCCTACAACGAGCCGGCGAGCCCGCTGCCATCGACCGCGGCAACACGACCGGCGCTGCGTTCGACGACAGCCGCCGCCGGACGTCCGCAACACGCCCGCCTGGCCAGCCCGCGCATGCTCGGGCGCCATGCGACCCGCATTGCCGCACACAACGAGCGCGCGCGCCACACGGTGTTGCGGAATGCGCGGGGCGGCCGCACGACAAGAGCGGCGGCGCGCCCCCTCGCCGGCCGGCACGGCAGGACGAACACCCGGCACGCCGCAATGCGATTGCCCTCTCGGCGAGGCTGAGCCCGGCGGCGGGCGTGCGCTGCCCCGAGCGTTGGACAGGGACGGCCGGATCGCCCTATAAGCGGCGCCATGGGCATAGGCGGCGCTATGGGCAAGGTGCCATTTTTGAAGATGCACGGGCTCGGCAATGATTTTGTCGTGCTCGACGCCCGGCATACCGCGATCGCGATCGACGCCGACGCAGCGCGCGTCCTGGCGGACCGGCACACCGGCATCGGCTGCGACCAGCTGATCGTGCTCGAAGCGGCGCTGCACCCTGCAGCACACGTGGCGATGCGCATCCGCAATCCCGATGGCGGCGAAGCCGAAGCCTGCGGCAACGCCACCCGCTGCATAGCCTGGCTGCTGCACCATGAGACCGGCGCGCGGCGAGCGTGCATCGAGACGCTCGCCGGATTGCTCGAGGCGGAAATCAACCCGGATGGCACGATCGCCGTGGATATGGGCCCGGCGCGCACCGGTTGGCGCGACATCCCGCTCGCGCGCGAGATGGATACCGCGTGTGCCGATCTGGCGCTAGGGCCGCTCTCCGCTCCGGTCTGCACCAATATCGGCAACCCGCACGCGACGTTCTTCGTCGATGACGCGGAGGCAATCGATCTCGCGGGGCTCGGCCCGGCGCTCGAAAATCATCCGCTCTTTCCGCATCGGGCCAATATCGGCGTCGCCGCGATCGCCGCGCCCGGCACGATCCGCCTGCGCGTCTGGGAGCGCGGTGCCGGGATCACCCGCGCCTGCGGCAGCGGTGCCTGTGCCGCGCTGGTCGGGGCACACCGCCGGGGTCTCGCTGGTCGGCGCGCTACTGTGCGCCTCGATGGCGGCAACCTCGATATCAGCTGGCGCGAGGACGAGCACGTGATCATGACCGGTCCTGCCGCGCTGAGCTTCAAAGGCAGTTTCGACCGGGCCCTGTTGGCCGACCCGGCGCCCTTAGCCGTCCCAGCGCTGTTGGCACGGCGATGACCCGAACCATGCCGGCAAACGAGATCGTCACCTTTGGCTGCCGCCTCAACGCGTTTGAATCCGAAGTGATCGGACAAGTTGCCGCCGCGGCCGGTCTCGCAGGTGCGGTCATCATCAACACCTGCGCCGTGACAGCCGAAGCCGAGCGCCAGGCGCGGCAGGCGATCCGCCATGCCCGCCGCACCCATCCCGATGCCCGGATCATCGTCACCGGCTGCGCCGCCGAACTCGCACCCGGGCGATACGCGGCGATGCCCGAGGTCGATCATGTGCTCGGCAATCGCGAGAAGCTGCGCGCAGAAAGCTATCTTCCGACGGCAGCCAAGGCGCCCGATCTCGGCGAGACAGCGGCGCATCTCGTCGATGGCTTCGCAGGCCGGGCCCGCGCCTTTTTGCAGGTGCAGCAAGGCTGCGATCACCGCTGCACGTTCTGCATCATTCCGTTCGCCCGCGGCCAGAGCCGCTCGATCGCGTTTGGCGCGATCGCCGCGCAAGCTCGCCAGCTGGTCGCCGCCGGCTGTCGCGAAATCGTGCTGACCGGGGTCGATCTGACCGCCTATGGCGCCGATCTGCCGGAAACGCCCTGCCTGGGGCAGATGGTTCGCCGACTGCTCGACGCGGTGCCCGAGATTGCGCGGTTGCGCCTCTCCTCGCTCGACCCGGCCGAAATCGATGCCGAGCTGTGGCGGCTCATTGCCGAAGAGGCGCGGCTGATGCCCCATCTGCACCTGTCCTTACAGGCTGGAGACGACCTGATCCTGAAGCGGATGAGGCGGCGGCACTCGCGGACGCAAGCGATCGCGGTCGCCCGCCGCGCTCGCGCGCTGCGCCCGGAAATGGCGCTTGGTGCCGATCTGATCGCCGGGTTCCCGACCGAGAGCGAGGACATGTTCCGCCGCAGCCTCGATCTCATCGCCGAGTGCGGGCTCTCCTTTGTGCATGTATTTCCGTACAGCCCGCGGCCCGGCACCCCGGCCGCACGCATGCCGCCGGTCGCCGGACCCGTCGTCAAGGAGCGGGCAACGCGGTTGCGCGCAGCCGGGGCCGACGCGCTCGCGAGTGCGCTGCGGGCGCGGGTCGGGACCGAGACCGAGGTGCTGGTCGAGCGTCCGGGGCGGGGGCGCGCTTCATTCTATGCCGAGGTCGAGTTTGCCGATGGTGCTGCTGCGGGTTCCCTGCAGCGGATGCGGCTTGTCGGCAGCGATGCCCGCAGTCTGGTCGGGGTCGCGATCACATGAGGTTCTGGCGGCGCAATGTTCCGGCTGAGCGCGATGTTCCGACCGAGCGCGATGTTCCGACCGAGCGCGATGTTCCGACCGAGCGCGATGTTGCGGCCGAGCGCGATGTTCCGGCCGAGCGCGATGTTCCGGCCGAGCGCGATGTTGCGGCGGAGCGCGATGTTGCGGCGGAGCCCGATGTTGCGGCGGAGCGCGATGTTGCGGCGGAGCGCGATGTTGCGGCGGAGCCCGATGTTGCGGCGGAGCGCGATGTTGCGGCGGAGCCCGATGTTGCGGCGGAGACGGAGCCGGAAACCGAAGAACGGCTGCTCCCCGAAGACCGGGCCGACGCCGAAACCGGGCTTCGACCCGAGCTCCCACAGGCCGAGCCACCCGGCGATTCGGCTGCGGATGCGGCGTTGCCGGCGGCGGCCAGCGTCTTGGCAGAAACCGGGGAGAACGCGGAACGGCGGGGCTGGTTCGGCCGGCTGCGGGCCGGGCTCGCCCGCAGCTCGGAGAGGCTCAACCAGGGCATCAACCAGATCTTTCTGCGCCGCCGGCTCGATGACGAAGCACTCGCCGAGCTCGAAGAGCTGCTGATCGCCAGCGACATGGGAGTAGGCCTCGCCGCCGAGGTAACTGAAAGCCTGCGACGCACCCGTTTTAACCAGGAGGTTGCCCCCGAAGAGGTGCGCGCCGCACTCGCCGAGCAGGTGATCCGGCTTGTGGAGCCGGTAACCCGGCCATTGCGGATCGACCGGGCGCGCCGGCCGTTTGTCATTCTGGTGATCGGCGTCAATGGCAGCGGCAAGACGACGACGATCGCCAAGCTCGCCAAACAGTACCGCGACCAGAGGCTCGCCGTCGTGCTCGCCGCCGGCGACACGTTCCGCGCCGCCGCGGTCGAGCAATTGCAGATCTGGGGCGAGCGCATCGGCGCCCCGGTGGTGACCCGCCCCGCGGGCTCGGACGCCGCCGGCCTCGCCTATGACGCGCTGGTCGAGGCGCGGGCCGCGGGCGCCGATATCCTGCTGATCGACACCGCCGGGCGCCTGCACAACAAGGC
>JBOHME010000069.1:0-23006 GCA_050729795.1 Allostellaceae bacterium
ATGTGGACGGATGCCACCGGCGAACAGCGCGTTGCGGCTGATGATCAGGTGATGCGCGGTGATCGTCGCCGCCAGGTTTGCCGTCGCAGCGCCGACATAGGCGACGGCCTCGATGGTGGTGATGTGCTCGAGGACAATGCGCAATTGGGGGAGCCGCCGGCGCAGCGGGTCGAGCACGCGGTCGATAAACACCGCCTCGCGGTCGAAGATATCGATCTCGGGGTCGCTCACCTCGCCATGGATCAGCAAGGGCATGCCGAGCCCGGCCATGCGTTCGAGCACCGGGCTCACGCGATCGAGATTGGCGACGCCGAATGCGGCGTTGGTCGTGGCGTGCGCCGGATAGAGCTTGACCGCGGCGAACACGCCCGCCGCATAGCCGCGGGCGACTTCTTCGGGGTCGGTGGCATCGGTCAGATAGCAGGTCATCAGCGGGGTGAAGCTGCGGCCCTCCGGCAACGCCTTGACGATGCGCCGGCGGTAGGCGACGGCCGCGGCGATCGTCGTCACCGGCGGCACCAGGTTCGGCATCACGATCGCGCGGGCGAACTGCCGCGCCGTATCGGGCAGCACCTGCGCCAGCATGTCGCCGTCGCGCAGATGGACATGCCAGTCGTCGGGCCGGCGCAATGTGATGCTTTTGATATCAACCGCCATTTCGGCTCCGATCACTGGGTCGGCATCTGGGGGAAACCTCGATCGGCATTGATCATGGCATCAAACGATGACATAATTTGTGCGGAATTGAGAGAGCGGCGCAGAGCATGCGGACGACCGTTGTAATCGATGACGAGTTGCTGGCAAAAGCCGGCGAGTATACCGGGATCCGCGAGAAGTCGGCGCTGATCCGCGAGGCGCTGCGGGCGCTGATCGCGCGTGAATCCGCACATCGGCTCGCGCGGCTCGGCGGCAGCGAACCCGACCTCGCCACCATCCCGCGCCGGCGGATAAAAGCCAAGTGATCCTCGTCGATACTTCGGTGTGGATCGAGCATTTCCGCGTCGGCGACGAACGGCTGATCTCGCTGCTCGATGCCGGTGCGGTGCTTGGCCATCCCTTTGTCATTGGCGAACTGTCGCTTGGCAGTCTGCGGCAACGAAATGCTGTATTGAGCGACTTGCAGGATCTGCCTCAAGCGGCCAGCGCCTCGCATGCAGAGGTGATCCGCTTCATCGATCGTGAGACGCTGTTCGGGTGCGGCATCGGTTATATCGACGCTCATCTGCTAGCATCTGCACGGCTCACGGCAGACGGCAAATTGTGGACGCGCGACCGTCGCCTGCAAGCTGCTGCGGTCCGGCTGGGCCTGGCCGCCAACCTCCCGCATTGACAGCGACACCGTGCATTGGGCGGCCACGGCAATAACGGGTCCGAAGTCCTCCTCTGCACTGTCGGGATCGGATAACACGGATAAGTTGGTCTATTTTCAGATTGCTTGTTTGACGACTGCGGTTGTCGAATCGCCGGTGTTCGGGGTGCCCTGCGGTTCGATCAGCAGAAGGTGGGTTTCGCTTTCGGCAACGGGCCGGTGCTCGATCCCCCTCGGCACGACGTAAAGATCACCCGGACCGAGCCTGACCTCGCCGTCGCGCAGCTGGATGGCGAGACTGCCGTCGAGGACCAGGAAGAAGTCGTCCGTGTCACTGTGCGAGTGCCAGACAAACTCCCCTTTTACCTTGACGACCATGACATCGTGCCCATTGAACTGTGCGACGATCTTTGGCGACCAATGGTCGGAGAACAGACGCAGCTTCGCGGCGAGGCTGACGGCGGCGGGCATGCGTTCCTCCGATCGATCATGGCAACAGATGATCACGCTCCCATATGAGCATAAACAGGCGTGGGCGCGCTGGACATGGCGGCGCGCTGGCATGGCGGAAGTCGGAGAGGGCGGAGATGAGCGGTTGCATCGTCGGCTGGGCACATTCGAAATTCGGCAAGCACGACGGCAAGGGTATCGAGGAGCTGATCGTCGAGGTCACGCAGGGGGCGCTGGCCGATGCCGGGGTTGCCGCCGCCGATATCGACGCGGTCTATCTCGGCACGATGAACGGCGGGTTTGTGCGCCAGGAATTTCCCGCCTCGCTGGTGTTTCAGGCCGATCCCGGGTTCCGCTTCAAGCCGGCGACGCGGGTCGAGGATGCCTGCGCCACCGGCTCGGCCGCGATCCATCAGGGGCTGAACGCGATTGCCGCGGGGCGGGCGCGTCTCGTGCTTGTCGTCGGCGTCGAGAAGATGACCGAGGTTAGTGGCGCGCAAATCGGCGACATCCTGCTGGGTGCGAGCTATCGCAAGGAAGAGGACCGGATCGAGGGCGGCTTTGCCGGCATCTTCGGCCAGATCGCGCAGAGCTATTTCCAGCGCTATGGCGACCAATCCGACGCCTTGGCGCGGATCGCCGCCAAGAACCACAAAAACGGCGCCGCCAACCCGTTGGCGCAGATGCAGAAGGATCTGGGCTACGAATTCTGCCGCACGATCTCCGACAAAAACCCGCTCGTCGCCGGGCCGTTGAAGCGCACCGATTGCTCGCTGGTGTCGGATGGTGCCGCGGCGGTGGTGCTGGCCGACACCGCGACCGCTCTCGCGATGAAGAAGGCGGTGATTTTCCGTGCCGCCGAGCAGGTCAACGATTTTCTGCCGATGAGCCGGCGCGACGTGATTGCCTTCGAAGGCCCGGCGCTGGTGTGGAAGCGTGCGCTCGCCGCGGCGCATCTGGCGCTCGACGATCTCGATCTGGTCGAGACCCATGACTGCTTTACGATCGCCGAGCTGATCGAATACGAGGCGATGGGCCTCACTCCAAAAGGCGAGGGCGCGCGCGCGATCCTCGAAGGCTGGACCGAAAAGGGCGGCCGGCTGCCGGTCAACCCGTCGGGCGGGCTCAAATCCAAGGGCCACCCGATCGGCGCCACCGGGGTGTCGATGCATGTGCTGGCGGCGATGCAGGTGACCGGCACCGCAGGCGGCATTCAGGTGCCCGGTGCCTCGCTCGCCGGGGTGATGAACATGGGGGGTGCGGCGGTCGCCAATTTTGTCAGCATCCTCGAACCGCTGCGCGGCTAGCCGCCAGCGCCGGGATCAGCCGACCAGGAACGAAACCGGGATCATCACTGCCGCCACCTTGAGCGACCAAACCCAGCCCTCGGCATAGACCAGCCCGACAAGAGCCATTGCGCAGGCGATCAGCAAGGCCTGGCGCGGTGGAAGCTCGATGCGGTAACGCATGCTCCGATGCTAGCACGGGCCCACCGCGACAACCATTGCCGGCGGATCTTCCACGATGTCGCAGCCGGGCCCAAGGTCGCAGCCGGGCCCAATGTCGCAGCCCGGTCGGCCTCGGCTCGAAAGCGGCGCGGGAGTGCTGCTAGCCTCCGACCCAGGCGAGATAGTCCTTGGCAAGTGCGGCGACCGCCGCCTCGTAAAGGCGCTTTCCGGCTTCCGGGGTCGCCAATGCCGAGTTGGAGCCGATCCGCCCATCCGGGAAATTGCGCCGGTATTCGGCCGCATCGGTAAATCCGCCATGCGGTGCGATTTGCGGGTCGAGCGGCGCCGATTTGATCGCCTCCGGATAGGCGAACTGGGTCACCGCGACCTCGCTCGGCGTCGCGTGGCTGCCCTCGGCGTCGCCGTACAATTCCTTGGCCAGCTGGCCGACCCCCTGGCCCTGCCACCAGCTGCGCAGCCGGCATTTGACCGGCCCGACAGCACCCTCGGGCGACAGGCTGCGCGTTGCGTAAATCTCCGAAAAGGCGGCGGTCACGGTAGCGATGTTGCCGCCATGCCCGTTGACGAAATAGAAGCGCTGGAACCCGTGATGGGCCAGCGACTCGACAATATCCCGCAGCACCGCGATCAATGTGCTCGGCCGCAGCGTGATCGAGCCAGGAAACGCCATATGGTGCTGCGCCATGCCGACGCCGATGGTCGGGCCGACCAGGGCGTTGGCCGCCTCGCCGACACCACGGGCGATCACCTCGGCGCAGATGGCGTCGGTGCCGATCACCCCTACCGGCCCGTGCTGCTCGGTCGAGCCGATCGGCAGGATGATGCCTCGGCTCGTCTGAAGATAGGCCTCGACTTCCGGCCAAGTCTGCAAGTGCAGCTGCATTGTCCGATCTCCCGCTTGCCGATCGGCAATATGCCGAATCTCGCTGTCTT
Source organism: Allostellaceae bacterium (assembly GCA_050729795.1). Classification (GTDB taxonomy): domain Bacteria; phylum Pseudomonadota; class Alphaproteobacteria; order ATCC43930; family CGMCC-115725; genus AP-15. The sequence goes on from JBOHME010000069.1 coordinate 4,162, forward strand.
CCCATAGGTCGGTTTTGGTGATCCCTGCCGCGCCCTCCTCGCTGCACCAAGGAACCGGCTGAGCGTGCGGCCCGATCGCAGCCTTTCAGCAATCGCCGGGGGTATTGCCGTCGGGTTTGCCGCGCCGGCGGCGCCCGGAAAAGGCGGTGACGACACCGTGCAAGGTGCGCAGCTCCTGCTCGGTGCAATGCGCCCGCTGGAACAGGCTCCTGAGATTGCGCACCATGCCGGGGCGCGCCTCGCGATTGCGCAGAAAACCGCTGTTTTCCAGCTCCTCTTCGAGATGCCCGAAGAAATTCAGCAATTCCGCCTTGTCGGCTGGCCGGGAAAGCCCGGTATGCAGCGTCTCCGCCGGCGCGTCCGCCGCCGCGGTGAACCATTCATAGCCGACGACCAGCACCGCCTGGGCGAGGTTCAGCGATGAGAAGCCCGGGTTCAGCGGCACGGTCACAATCGTGTCGGCGAGCGTCAGGTCGTCGTTCAGCAAACCGGTGCGTTCGGGCCCGAACAGCACCCCGCATGGCTCGCCGGCGGCAAGATGGGCATGCATTTCGGCCGACGCCTGGCGCGGCGTCACCTCGCGCCGAACCATGCCGCGGTCGCGCGCCGTCGTCGCATAGACATGGACGAGATCGGCGATCGCCGCGGCGATGCTCGGAAACAGCCGCGCCCGGTCGAGCACGCCATCGGCACCGCTGGCGGCAGCGACCGCCCGATCCGATGGCCAGCCGTCGCGCGGCCGGACCAGCCGCAGATCGTCGAGCGCGCAATTCATCATGGCCCGCGCCGCTGTGCCGATATTCTCGCCGAGCTGCGGCTCGACCAGGATGATCGCGGGTCCGCCCGCCGCGGCGCGCCGGCGATGGTCGGTGCCGGCCATCTACGCTCCGGCGTCCTCGGTCACCAAACGCACGGCGTCCAACCAATCCTCCCAGGCTGCGGGGTCGGCCGGCCGTCCATCGGGCAACATCTGAAGCTCACTGAGGAGAACCACCAGCTCAGCTTTCCTACCCGTCCGTTGGTGATAATGTTCAAGGAATTGAGCCATCGCTAGGAATGCTTGGCTCGTCGACAACAATTCATTGCTCACTATTTTGGCCTTTTCGCCGCTCGCCAGCGAGTCCTGTCATCTGATCGAAGCTGCGGGGCGCTGCGTTTACGCCGCCGTTGACAATCCTGCCGCGCCAGACTTGCACCCATACCTGGCCACCGTTCGGCATCGCTTGCGCGGCCCAATCGACACCAAACCGATCCGTGCCGAGGCGGTTTGCTGGACTCCGGGCGACGCGACGTAGTAGGCGACGGTTGGCGGGTGTATCGGTCGGAAGGTGGCCATCAGCGAGCCTAAATATGTGTGCGACTTTGTTTTCGTCGATAGGCGGCGTTTGTCGAAATAGCGACTGGAACAAACCGATCTCGGCGCGTGCAGCCTTCCCGAGCAGGACCAGCCACGTCGGCATGTGGGTGAGGGCGATGATCGGTCCCGGCCATCTTTATACTCGACGCCAGGTCGTAATGCCGTCCGGCTTGTCCTCCAGGATAATTCCTTCAGCCGCCAGTTCACCTCGAATGCGATCTGCCTCAGCGTAACGCCCGGCCGCCCGTGCCGCGGCGCGTCGGGTTATCCGATCCTGGATCCACGGCGATTTTTCGGATTCACCGCGGTGAAGCCATGCCAGCGGATGTGAGCCAAGTAGACCCAAGAGCCCGGCGCTGACCGAAAGCTCCTTCTGCAAGGGAGCCCGTTCCACGTTGTTTTGGAAAATCGCCGCCGCAATCTCGTGGAGGTGAGCGATGGCTTGGGGCGTATTCAAGTCATCTTCCAGGGCATGGAGCACATTTCTTGAAACTGCGGGCGAGATATCGGATTCAACGCTGAACAGCGAAAGGGCGCGGTAAAAGCGGTCGAGAGTGCGCTTCGCCTCTTCCAGTCGCTCGCTCGTCCAGTCGAGCGGGTCGCGGTAATGCGCCGACAGCAGCGCCAGCCGGATCGCCTCCCCCGGCGCCTGGTCAAGCAGGTCGCGCACGGTGAAAAAATTCCCCAGCGATTTCGACATCTTGGCGCTGTCGATGCTGAGAAACTCGTTGTGCAGCCAATAATGCGCGATCGGGCGCCCGGCATGCGCGCAGGCGCTCTGCGCGATCTCGTTCTCGTGATGCGGAAAGATCAGGTCGATGCCGCCACCATGAATGTCGAATGTCTCCCCAAGATGCGTCTCGCTCATCGCCGAGCACTCGATGTGCCAGCCCGGCCGGCCGCGACCCCATGGACTGTCCCACCCGGGCTGCTCCGGCTCCGACGGCTTCCACAAGATGAAATCGGCGGGATCGCGTTTGTAGGGCGCCACCTCGACCCGCGCGCCGGCGATCATTTCGTCACGGCCGCGGCCGGACAATTGCCCGTAGTTCGGATCGGACGCGACCGCGAACAGCACATGGCCGGCGCTGGCATTGCCGTCGACGACATAGGCGTGGCCGGTGGCGATCAGCCGCCCGATCATCGCGATCATCGGCGCAATATGCGCGGTCGCGCGCGGCTCGACATCGGGCGCGAGATTGCCGAGTGCGGCCATGTCGTCGTGAAACGCGGCGATCGTGCGTTCGGTCAGCGCCGCGATCGGCTCGCCGTTCTCGCGCGCGGCGGCGATGATCTTGTCATCGACATCGGTGATGTTGCGGACATAGCGGACGTGCTCTTTGCCGTAGGTGTGGCGCAGCACCCGGTAGAGCACGTCGAACACAACAAAGGCGCGGGCATTGCCGATATGCGCGCGGTCGTAGACGGTGGGTCCACAGACATACATCCGCACCAGGTTCGGATCGAGCGGTTGGAACGCCTCCTTGCGGCGGCTGAGCGAATTATAGAGAGTGAGCGGCATGGCTATCGGGTAGCAGATTGTTTCCCGCCGGTCCATGCGCAGTCGCTACCAGGTTCGCGCCGAGGAGAAGAAGATGAAGTTCGGCATTTTTTATGAGCTGCAATTGCCGCGGCCGTGGGAAGCAGGCGGCGAATTGCGGCTCTACCAGAACGCGCTCGACCAGGTCGAATTGGCCGACCGGCTCGGCTACGATTTCGCCTGGGAGGTCGAGCATCACTTTCTTGAGGAATATTCGCATTCGCCCGCACCCGAGGTGTTTTTGGGTGCGGCGAGCCAACGCACCAGAAACATCCGGCTGGCGCACGGTATCATGCAACTGACGACAAGCCCGCCGGCCAGGGTCGCCGAGCGCATCGCCGCGCTCGATCTCGTCAGCAATGGCCGTGTCGAATTCGGCATGGGCGAGAGTGCCAGCATCACCGAGCTCGAACCATTCGGGCGCGTCTTCGAGGAAAAACGCGCGGTGTGGGAGGATGCGGTGCGCGCGATTATCCCGATGTTCAAGGATGGCGGCTGCGAATATCACGGGCCCTATTTCGATTTTCCGCTGCGCAACGTCGTCCCCAAACCGGCGCAGAAGCCGCACCCGCCCCTTTGGTGCGCCTGCTCGCAATTGGAGACGATCGAAATGGCCGGGCGCCGTGGCCTCGGCGCGCTCGCTTTCCAGTTCCTGTCGGCCGAGGCCGCGCATGCCTGGGTCCACGCCTATTACAACGCCTTTACAAAGCGCCAGGAAAAGCTCGCCGACTATGTGACCAACCCCAACCTGGCCTTGACCAGCTATTTCATGTGCGCACCGACCGACGAGGAAGCGCGCCGCCGCGCCGACGGGATTCCGTTTTTCCAGTTCGCGCTGCGTTTTTACGGGCTGAGCCCGAACCGTGAGCGGCCAAAGCCCGGCACGGTCGATCTGTGGGACGAATACGAGAAGTGGAAGCGTGCCAACCCCGAAGGCCTCGCCCGCGCCTTGTCGGGCGGGCTGATCGGCTCACCAGAGACAATCCGGCGCAGGCTCCACCGCTTCGAGACATCGCATATCGACCAGATCATCTTTCTGAACCAGGCCGGCAAGAATACACACGAGCACATCTGCGAGAGCCTCGAGCTGTTCGCGACCGAGGTGATGCCCGAATTCCACGCCCATGAGCCCGAGCAGCGGGAATGGAAAGAGGGGGTGCTTAACCGCGAGATCGAGCTCGAGGAGATCGACACCGCCCCATATCGCGACCGCTACGGCCCCAACTCGGTGCAGGTCACCCGCGCCCAGGCGGCGGAGTAGCGCAGATGGCAACATTCAAGCGCATCGACCATGTCGAAATCGTGACCGACAAGCCGGAGCGGACCGAGCGCTTCTACACGGAGATTCTAGGGTTCACCGTCAAAGCACGCGACCGGGTCGAGCGATCGGGGCGCGGCGTGCCGATCGACCTCGTCTATCTCGATTTGGGTGGTACGGTTGTCGAGCTGATCACCTATGAGGGTGCGGCTGTCGATCCAGCGCCGCAGACGGATCATCTCGGCTACCGGATGATCGCGCTCGAGGTCGACGACATGAGAGCCGCAGCCGACTATCTGAAGGAAAAGGGCGTCGATATCGTCTGGGGTCCGCGGGTTACGCCCACCTACGCCCGCGCCGAAATCTCTGATCCAAACGGCTTTCATATCGAATTGCGGCAATGGTTCCGCTGACCCGATAACCGATCGACAAGGCGAATTTGCGCACGGCGCGGCTTGTCCGGCATCCGAATGCCGAGCCGGTGGAGCAACATGGTGTCGGCACCCCCTCAGGGTGCAATCAAGCGGTCGAGCAGGGCGCGGATTTCGACAAGCTCCCGGCGCAGCTCTTCGAGGGTCTCGCGCAGCGGCTGGCGGGGCGGCGGCGGGGCGCTGACCGGGGCTTCCGCCACGATCACCGTTGTGGCCGCCGACTGCGCCGGCAGGGTCTCGACGGTGTCGTCGGCGGCTGCCGGGAGTGGCGGGTCGCCGCGCAATGTCCCCTCGCGCAGCAGCTTTTGCACGCCACGGATCGCGTAGCCCTGCTGATAGAGGCATTGCCGAATCTGGTGCAACAGGGCGATATCTTCGGGCCGGTAATAGCGTCGGCCGCCGCCGCGCTTCAGCGGCTTCAGCTGTGGAAATTTCGATTCCCAGAAACGCAGCACGTGCGGTGGCAGGTCGAGCGCCCGCGCCACCTCACCGGTGGTGCGGAACGCCGCAGCCGATTTTCCGCCGTGCCCAGACTGGCTGGGCCCGATCCTGCTGCACCCGATCGGCGCGCTCTCGGCTGCCCGTGCCTTCTCGGCCGGGATCACCTCGGCCGGGATCACCTCGGCCGGGATCACCTCAGCCTGGAGCCTTGGCTGCCGCCCGTTCGGGCGTCGCAGCCGAGCCGGCTTCGCCGAGCCCGCTATTGATCTGGTCCTTCAGCGCATGGCTGGCGCGGAACACCAGCACTCGGCGCGGACTGATCGGCACTTCCTGCCCGGTCTTCGGATTGCGGCCGATGCGCTGTCCCTTTTGGCGCACCGCAAAACTGCCAAAGGACGAAATCTTGACCATCTCGCCACGTTCAAGCGCGCCCGAGATCTCGGCGATTACCGCCTCGACCAGCTCGGCCGACTCGTTGCGTGACAGGCCGACCTCCTGATAGACCGCCTCGCTGAGCTGCGCGCGCGTTACCGTATGCCCGGCCATCCAGCCCTCCCCGCTTTTCGCGGAGGTTACTGCGGCCGGAAAATCGCGTCAAATTCCAAAGCGTTGTCCGCCCCCGCCGGGTCCTAAAGCGGACGTCGGTGACGGCTACCAGCGGATCAGGCTGGCACCCCAGCTCAGCCCGCCACCCAGCGCCTCGATCAGGACGAGATGCCCAGGCTGGAGCCGGCCATCGGCGACGGCACTCGCGAGGGCGAGCGGGATCGACGCGGCCGAGGTATTAGCATGCTGCGCGATCGTGGTGATCACCCGGTCGGGTGATAGCCCGAGCTTGCGACCCACCCCCTCGATGATCCGGCTGTTCGCCTGATGCGGCACCAGCCAGTCGAGGTCGGCCGCACTCATCCGGCTGGCGGCGAGCGCCTCGTCCACGACCTCGGACAGATGCTCGACCGCGCGGCGGAACACCTCGCGCCCTTCCATGCGCAGAAACCCGGTGCTGCGGGTCGAGGACGGCCCGCCATCGACATAGAGAATGTCGTATTGCCGGCCATCCGAATGCAGGTGGCTCGACAGAACCTGTCGGCCGCGCGGCCCTGGGTCGGGTATTGCCCGCAGCACCACGGCGCCGGCGCCGTCGCCGAACAGCACACAGGTGCCGCGATCCTCCCAATCGAGAATTCGCGAAAATGTCTCGGCGCCGATCACCAGCGCGGTGCGCGCCTGGCCGAGCCGCAACGCGTTATCGGCGGTCGCGAGGGCGAAGACGAACCCGGCACAGACCGCCTGGATATCGAACGCCGCCCCGCGATGCATCCCGAGCCGCGCCTGCACCTTGGCCGCGGTTGCCGGAAAGGTATTGTCCGGGGTCGCGGTGGCGAGGACGATCAGGTCGAGCTCATCGCCAGAGATGCCGGCGCTGTCGAGCGCGTGTGCAGCGGCATGCGCGGCAAGATCAGAGGTCAGCTCGCCATCCGCGGCCACCCGGCGCTCGGCGATGCCGGTACGCTGCCGGATCCATGCGTCGGAGGTGTCGAGGCGGGCCGCGAGCTCGTCGTTGGTGACGATCCGTTCGGGCAGATAAGCGCCGCACCCGACGACCTGGGATCGCAACGCTGTCACCGGCGGTTTCAGAGGGCCGCCGGCTGCGGCATCGAGGTCGCCTGATAGAGCTGTGCCAGCACGATCCGGGTCCGGTCGAGAAACCCGTTGGCCTTCATATCGACAGCGACGCCGATGGCATTGGCAAAGCCCAGCGCGTCGGTCGATCCGTGACTCTTGACCGCGATCCCGCCGAGCCCGAGGAACACGGCACCATTATAGCGGCGCGGATCGATCCGCATCCGCAGCATGCGCAGCGCCGGGCGCGCAAACAGATAGCCGACCCGTGCCATCAGCGAGTGGCGGAAGGCGCCGGCCAGAAACTCGCCAAACAGCTTGGCGGTGCCCTCCGCGGTCTTGACCGCAATATTGCCGGTAAACCCGTCGGTGACGACGACGTCCACCGTCCCGGCCGGGATGTCGTCCCCTTCGATAAAGCCATGGAAGCGAATCGGCGACAGTGCATCGCGCAGCCGCAGGCTCGCGGCGCGCACCGCGTCGTTGCCCTTCAGCTCTTCCGAGCCGACATTGAGCAAGCCGACACTCGGTTCAACGAGACCGAGCACGGTCCGCGCAAAAGCGTCGCCCAACAGCGCGAACTGAACCAGGTTTTCGACATCGCAATCGACATTGGCGCCAAGATCGAGCATCACGCTCTCGCCGCGCCGGGTCGGAAAGAACGACGCGATCGCCGGCCGGTCGATGCCCGGCAGGGTCTTCAACACGAACTTGGCCATCGCCATCAGCGCCCCGGTATTGCCGGCTGAAACGACACCGTCGGCAAACCCGTCCGCGACCGCATCGATCGCCAGCCGCATGCTGGTATGCCGGCCGGCGCGCAATGCCAGCGATGGCCTGGCATCGTCCAGCACCACCTCGTCGGTATGCGTGATGCTTACGGCCGGACGCAGGCGCGGCAGCTTGGCCAGCAGCGGCGCGATCTCGGGCTCGGCACCGCACACGATAAAACGCAGCTCGGGATGCCTCAGCAGCGCCATCTCCGCACCCCGCAGCACCATGTCCGGAGCGCGGTCACCGCCCATCGCATCGAGCGCGATCGTGATCCCTGTGCTTGCCACGCGGCTCCCCCGCCGCCGGTTGCTCAGGCCGTCTCGGAACGCGGCGGCGTCACCTCGCGCCCGTCATAATAGCCGCACGATCCGCACAAATGATGCGGGCGCTTGAGCTCGCCGCAATTTGGGCATTCCGCATAGGAAGCCGGCTTCAGAGCGTGATGCGAGCGCCGCATGTTGCGACGCGATGGCGAGGTTTTCTTTTTTGGAACAGCCATGAGTGACCCGATCAGGCAGCGCGGCGAACCCGTTAATTAGCCAAAAAACCGCGCCAGGGCAACAACCGACACGGCTGCGGGACGCTGGGTCGTCAAGCCGCCGACAGTACCGCATCATCCCATGCCGTCCGGTTGCTGATCCCGTCGCCGCGCCAGCACGGCAAACGGGGTGTCGGCTGGTTCGTCGGCCGCGATATCGATCACCGCCTCGGGGTCGCGCGGAAATTCCGGCAGCGCCAGCGACAATTCCTGCGCCACCGCCTCACCGATATCGATCACATCGGTGTCGAGCGGCTCGAACACGGTGTCGTCGATATCGAGCGCGATCTCGGCACCGGTTTGGCCGGAAGGTCCGTAAATCAGCGAAAAGCTCTGCGCGACCATCCCCGGCACCGGTTCGAGGGTGACGACGCAGCTCTGCGTGAATGCCGCTTCGAACGCCGCGTCGAGCAGGATCGTGCCGCCGTCGCGGCGGCACAGGCTCACCGTCGCGGTCAGGCGGTCGAGGCTCAGCAGATCGAAGCGCCGGGCCAAGGCCTCGCGCTCGGCCGCGCTGGCCACGATCTGCTGACAGAACGCAGCGGTGCCGAGCTGCGCCAGCGAAACCAGCCGCGAGAATTCGGCCGAGCGGGGACTCACCCGGCGGCACTCGCGGCGACCGGCCGCTCGGTGCAAGGGACCGGAAAACGGACCCGGCCGGTCAGCAGGTCCGCTGCATTTTGCCGCGCCAGCTCGGCCACCGCGCGGCGGAGATAGCGGGTCATCGCGCCGATTCCCACCTTCGGCCCACCGACCGTGCCGTAGAGGTTGCGAACCAGGGCGGCGGCCAGTGCCGCGTCACCGCGCGCGATGCCGTCCTGATAGGCGTGAATCCGGCCGTAAAAGCCGCGAGCCATGCGCTTGACATGGCGGCCGACGCTCAGATCGCCGGTGCCGAGCTCGCGCAGCGACCGGTCGAGATCGGCGAACATCGTGTCGAACACCGCCTGGGACAGCGCCGCCGCGCGCGGCCGCAGCTCCCTGAGGCGGTGAAGATAGATGAATGCGTGAAGACAGATCAGCTCGAACCGCCCGTCGAGCGTGTCGGGCACACCGTAATCGGCGAAAAACACTGGCCGGCGTGCCTGGGCGACGATTTGAGCATAGGCGACCATCGCCGCACTGCGAATCGGCTTGCGCCGCACAAACGAAGTCAGCATCGGCCCGCCACTCGCTGGCGCCATTGACAACGCCCAACACTCAGCTGAGGATATCGAACGCAGACCAGTCGCGCCGCGGCCTTTTCCGATCGAGAGTTGCGCCCAGCGCGTCGCCAACGCATCAACACCTGCGTCATCGTGGAGCCATGACCAAGCTACGCTTATCCTCTGCTGCCATGGTCGTGTCGGCGACAATCGTGCTGACGGGGTGTGCGGCGAATGTCGAACAGCGCGGCAATCTCCCGACCAAGGACGAGATCGCCCAGATCCATCCCGGCAAAACCACCAAGGACCAAGTCACCCAGATACTGGGAAGCCCCTCCAGTATCGGCGTCTTCGACGACAAGGATTGGTACTATATCAGCCGCCGCACCAGCCAGGTCGCCTTTTTTGATCCTTCGGTGCTCGACCAGGAGGTGTATGTCATCGATTTCAACGAAGACGGGGTGGTGCGGGCCGTCGACCACAAGACCTTGCGCAACGCCGAGAAAATCGTGCCGGTGGCGCGCACGACGCCGGCACCCGGTCGCAAGCTGACCTTTCTCGAGCAGCTGATCGGCAATCTCGGTCGATTCAACGGCACCGGTGGGGAGGCGGGCGCAACCAGCAGCGGCGGTCGGCCACCGGGACCTGCTCCGAACAGCGAGGAGTAGGCGGCGCGGCCCTCCGCGCCGCGCTCAGGATCGCCGCCGCCCGGTCCCCGCCCGCGTTCACATAGCCGCCGTTCACCCAGCTGGCGTTCACGCCTTCACCTGGCCCGCGTTCACATGGCCCAAAACGCCGCCTCAGAGCGCCCACTTTGCCAGCACCGCAAGCAGCAGCAGCGCCACGATATTGGTGATCTTGATCATTGGGTTGACCGCGGGGCCGGCGGTGTCCTTGTAGGGATCGCCGACGGTGTCGCCGGTGACCGCAGCCTTGTGCGGCTCGGACCCCTTGCCGCCATGATGGCCTTCCTCGATGTACTTCTTGGCATTATCCCAGGCACCGCCACCTGAGGTCATCGAGATCGCGACAAAGAGACCGGTGACGATCGTGCCGAGCAGCATGGCACCTACCGCGCTAAACGCTGCGGCCTTGCCGGCGATCAGATCGATGATGATGTAGAGCACGATCGGCGCCACCACCGGCAACAGCGAAGGGACGATCATCTCGCGGATCGCGGCGCGGGTCAGCATATCGACCGCGAGCCCGTAATCGGGCTTGGCCTTGCCTTCCATGATCCCGGGAATTTCGCGGAACTGGCGCCGCACCTCGACCACCACCGAGCCGGCGGCGCGGCCGACCGCGGTCATGCCGAGCGATCCAAACAGATAGGGGAGCAGCCCGCCGATAAACAACCCGATCACGACAAACGGGTTTTGCAACCCGAAATCGATGTGCAGATTCGGAAAATAGTGACGCAAATCCTCGGTATAGGCAGCGAATAGGACGAGCGAGGCGAGCCCGGCCGAGCCGATCGCATAGCCCTTGGTGACCGCCTTGGTGGTGTTGCCGACCGCGTCGAGCGCGTCGGTCGTGCGCCGCACCTCGCGCGGCAGATCGGCCATCTCGGCAATGCCGCCGGCGTTGTCGGTGACCGGCCCATAGGCGTCGAGGGCGATGATCATGCCCGCCAAAGCCAGCATCGTCGTCACCGCCACCGCGATGCCGAATAGCCCGACGATCAGATAGGAAACGATGATGCCGACGCAGATGACCACGACCGGAAGCGCAGTCGCTTCCATCGACACCGCCAGCCCCTGGATCACATTGGTGCCGTGTCCGGTGGTCGAGCTCTGCGCGATGCTGCGCACCGGGCGGTAGTTGGTCGCCGTGTAATATTCGGTGATCCAGACGATAAAGCCGGTGACCCCGAGGCCGACGATCGCGCACAGCCACAGGGCGAACCCGGTGGTCGAGCTGCCGCCGGACATCGGCAGCGGTTGCGCAAAGCCGACGAGCCACCGGATAACAAGGGCGATGGCAATGATCGAGAGCACGCCAGTGGCGATCAGCCCCTTGTAGAGCGCCTTCATGATCCCGTTATCGGCGCCGAGGCGGACGAAGAACGTGCCGATGACTGAGGTTACGATGCACACCGCGCCGATCAAGAGCGGCAGCAGCAAGAGCTTGTCGCGCCATGGTGGGGCGAAGAAGATCGCCGCGAGCAGCATCGTGGCGACAATGGTCACGGCGTAGGTCTCGAACAGATCGGCCGCCATGCCGGCGCAATCACCGACATTGTCGCCGACATTGTCGGCGATGACCGCCGGGTTGCGCGGGTCGTCCTCGGGGATGCCCGCCTCGACCTTGCCGACAAGATCGGCCCCGACATCCGCGCCTTTGGTGAATATTCCGCCGCCGAGCCGAGCAAAGATCGAGATCAGCGAGGCCCCGAAGCTCAGCCCTACCATGGCTTCGAGCACCAGGCGCAGATCGTCGCCAGTGGTCGCCCGCAGAATGAAATAATAGATCGATACCCCGAGGAGCCCGAGCCCGACCACCAGAAGCCCGGTCACCGCACCTGCCTTAAAGGCGATCGCGAGCCCGGGTTTGAGGCCGCCGCGTGCGGCCTGCGCAGTGCGCACATTGGCCCGCACCGACACGTTCATGCCGATGTAACCGGCAGTGGCCGACAGCACCGCGCCGATCAGGTAGCCGAGCGCCACCCGCCAGCCGAGCAGCAGCCCTAGAATGATCAGGATCACGATGCCGACGATCGCGACAGCGCGATACTGCCGATTGAGGTAGGCGCGGGCGCCGACCTGCACTGCGCCCGAGATCTCCTGCATCCGGGCGGTCCCGGCATTGGCGCTCAGCACCTGCCGGCTGGTCACAACACCATAGAGCAGCGCCAGCACGCCACAGGCGATCACGAGATAGTGTGCATAAGCCATCCGAAAGCTTGCCTCACGACCAGCGAACAGGGGAGCTCCGCGATCCGGCGCGGACCGGTCGGAGCCGGCGGAACATGGCAGAAGCTTAATGATTGGGCAACTGCCGACGCCCACCGACCGTGCGCGACGCTTGCCCGCGGTGATCGCCGTGGCCCCGGGCCCGGTCAGAAATGCCGGTAACCGTGGCTCTCGATCGCGACCTCGTGACCGGGGGCATCGACCAGTCGCACCCCAGCGCCGGCTTCGATCCGGCCGATCGCGGTGATCGGGAGACCGAGGGTGGCGGACAGCTCGGCGATCCGGTCGCCGGCCGCTGCCGAGGCGGTGAACAGCAATTCGTAATCATCGCCGCCGGTTGCGAGCGCTGCACGCCGCGCGCCGTCCTGGGCGAGAACCCCTTGCGCCGCGGCCGAGCACGGCAGCGCGTCGAGAGTGACGGTCGCGGCGCAGCCGGAAGTCTCGCAGATGTGGCCGAGATCGGCCAAAAGGCCGTCCGAGACATCGATCATCGCTCGGGCAATGCCGCGCAATGCCGGGCCGAGGGCGACGCGCGGCTCCGGCACGCGGAACCGGCCGATCAGCGCTGCGCGATGCTCGCTGGGCAATTCGGGATCGGCGCCGCGCAGCAGACCGAGGCCGAGATACGCATCGCCGATCGTGCCGGAGACCCAGACGATGTCGCCGGCGCGGGCGCCGTTGCGCCGGATTTCGGCTCCGGCCGAAACCTCGCCGATCGCGGTCAGCGCCAATACCGCCGGGCCCGGGGTGGCGACCGAATCGCCGCCGATGAGCGCGATGCCGAACCGGCGTTGATCCTCGGCGAGCCCGTGGGCAAAACCGGCGATCCACGCCGCCCCGCGTGCGGCCGGCAGCGCCGTTGTCAACAGGTAGGAGAGTGGCCGGGCACCCATCGCCGCGAGGTCCGACAGGTTGACCCGCAGCAGCTTTTTCGCGACCAGTTCCGGCGGGTCGTCGGGCAGGTAGTGCACGCCCTCAACGATCGCGTCGGCCGTCATCACCAGCCGCTGCCCGGGTTGGCAATCGACCAACGCGGCATCGTCGAGCAAGCCGAGACCGCCCGGTCCAGCGAGCGGCGCAAAGTAGCGGCGGATCCGCTCGAACTCGTCCGGCTCGGCTCCCGCCTTGTCCGCCTCGCTCACTGGAGCGCCGCCCGCCATGACCCTACATGTCCGCCGCGCGCCAGTTGCGGCCGAGCCGGTCGAGCACGCCATTGGCCAGCCCTGGCTCCTTGCCGGCGAAAAAGGCGTGGGCGATCGCGATATATTCGCTGATCGAGACGCGTGGCGGCACGTCCGGCCGCTGTGCCAGTTCCCAGGCGCCGGCGCGCAGGATCGCGCGCAGCACCGCGTCGAGCCGCGACAGCGGCCAATCCGCGACCAGCACTCCCGAGATGTCAGCGTCGAGCCGCTCGCGCTCGGCCGCCACCCCGCGCACGATATCGGCAAAGAACGCCGGATCCGCCTCGGCCAGCTGGTCGCCATCAATCTCCTGGTCGAAGCGGTAGCGGGCGAATTCGCGCACCGCCGCATCGGGCTCGAGCGCCGGGTTCAGCTCGAGCTGATAGAGCGCCTGGACCGCAGCCAGTCGCGCCACGGTGCGGCGCCGCCCGCCGGCTCGCGGCCGGTGCTCGCGCTGGGTCTCATCGCCGGTTGTGGTCATTCGCCGGCCTGTGCCAGGCGCTGTTTCAGCGCGACAATCGCCAGACAGGCGCGCACCGCCGCCCCGCCATGGTCGCGGCCTTCCGGCGGGGCCCGTTCGAGCGCCTGCGCCTCGTTCTCGACCGTCAGGATGCCGTAGCCGATGGCCAGCCCGTCGCGAACCGCGAGATCCTGCAGGCCGCGCGCGCTCTCGGCGCAGATATGGTCGTAATGCGTGGTCTTGCCGCGGATCACGCAGCCGAGTGCGACAAACCCGTCGAAATGCCGGCCGGCGCGGGCGGCGATCCCGATCGCAGCCGGGATCTCAAAAGCCCCCGGCACCGTGATCGTCTCGTGCGTGGCGCCGGCGGCGGCGAGCGCCCGCTCGGCCCCGCGCCGCAGTTCGGCGGCAATGTGCGCATAATAGGGCGCCTCGACGACAAGGATATGCGGCGGCTGGGTCATCGCATCGCTTCCTGATCGGCAACCGGCCCATCCTCCCCGAGAAGGCGGGCGACATAGCGGGCGATCATGTCGATTTCGAGGTTCATCCGCTGTCCCGGCTGCGCCGCATCGAGACTGGTGCAGGCGAGCGTGTGCGGGATGATGTTGACGCCAAACCGGCTGCCCGTGACCTCGTTGACGGTCAGGCTGACACCGTCGAGCGCCACCGACCCCTTGGGCGCGATAAACCGCATCAGCGACACCGGCGCCTCGATCACCAGACGGACCGACTGGGCCTCCGCGCGCCGCTCCAGGAGGCGGGCAAGTCCATCGACATGACCCGACACAAGATGCCCGCCGAGCTCGTCGCCGAGCCGCAGCGACCGCTCGAGATTGACCGCGGTTCCCTCGGTCCAGCCGCCGATCGTCGTGCGCGCCAGAGTCTCGGCCGAGGCTTGCACCGTGAACGCGCCGTCCTCGACCGCGATCACGGTCAGGCACGCACCGGAGCAGGCGATCGACGCGCCGATCGCGATCGTGGCCGGATCGAAACCACTGGCGATCGTCAGTTCGGCGAGGGCGCCGTGGCGGATGCGCCGCACCCGCCCGAGCTCGGTGACGATACCGGTAAACATGACCGTCAGGTTACGAGCCCGTCCGGTGATTTTCCAGCCGCCTCGTGCGATGTCGGGGCTGCCATGCGGCGCTCCGAACCCGGCCCAGGTGAAATCGGGTATGCGCCTGGCGCTACAATTCGTGCTGCACGCTACAATTCGTGCTGCACGCTACAATTCACGGGTGCGGCGGGCCATCGCGTCGTCCCACAGCTCGGCGCGCCCGTCGTCAAAGATCAGCTTCGGATCGCCGATGGTGGTGAACCAGTCATGCCGGGCGATCTCGGCCTGGAGCTGTCCCGGGCCCCAGCCGGCATAGCCAAACGCGAACAGGCTCTCTTTCGGCCCGTGATGGTGGCCGATGTCGCGCAGGATCTCTTTGTCCGCGGTCACCGCCACATCGCGATCCACCGCTATCGTGTCGGCATCGTGGTAGTCGGTGCTGTGCACGACAAAGCCGAGCTCGGGCTCGACCGGTCCGCCGGCGAAGATCAGGATGCTGCCCTCGACCCCGCTCGCCCGGTCGCCAGCTGCCTGCAGCAGACCCTTGATCGAGCGCTTTTCGAGCGGGCGGTTGAGCACGATGCCAAAGGCGCCGGTCTTGTCCTGCCGCACCAGCAGAATGACCGCATGGTAGAAGCGCGGATCACCGATGGTCGGTGCGGCGACCAGGAGCTGCCCGGTGAGCTCGCCGTGATTGGCCGGGTTGGGTGCTGCCGCACCGCACAGCGCCGCCGCGGCGACAAGCGCGGCAGCCAAGCGCAAAAAATGCCGGTACGAGAAGCGTGGGGTCGGCATCCGGCAAGCTTACATCGCTGCTCGCCGGCGGGGAAAGCGGTGCTAAGATTGCCGCCGCGATAATGGAGCAGCCTGGATGAGCGAACCGACCTGGACGATCACGACCGCGGTCGGCACCGGCGAGCGCGGCTGTGCCGGAGATGGCGGGCCGGCCGCACAGGCGCTGCTCAACGGGCCGTTTGATATCGGTTTCGACGTCGCCGGCAATCTCTATTTCGCCGACACCTTCAATCACCGCATCCGCCGCGTCGACGCGCGCACCGCCACGATCTTTACGGTCGCCGGGAATGGCGAGGCCGGTTACCGCGGTGATGGCGGACCCGCGACGGCGGCTGCCTTTAACGAGCCCTACGGCATCGCCGTCGATCGCACCGGAAACATCTATGTCGCCGACCGCCACAATCATTGCGTGCGCCGCATCGACGGCACCTCGGGGATCGTGACCACCTGTGCCGGCAATGGCCGCTCCGGGTATTCCGGTGATGGCGGGTCGGCCGCGGTGGCCGGGCTGGTCGAGCCGAACGGGCTCGCCTTCGATCCCGCACAGCAGCGCCTCTTTATCGCCGATGTCGCCGACAACCGGGTGCGTGTGGTCGATCTCGTTCGCGGCACGATCGCGACCTTTGCCGGCACCGGCGCCGGCGAGCACAGCGGTGATGGCGGGCCCGCCGCGGTGGCCGGGGTATGGGGTGCGCGCGCAGTCAAGGTGGCCGCGGACGGGACCGTCTACATCCTCGAACGCCAGGGCAGCAGCCTGCGCGCCGTCGATTCGACGCGTGGCGTGATCACCACCGCGGCCGGCACCGGCGCCCGCGGTTATGCAGGCGATGGCGGTCCGGCGCGCGAGGCGGTGTTTGACGCGCCAAAGGAGATGACGATCGACCGGCATGGCGACATTCTGATCGTGGACACCGAGAACCACGCGATCCGCCGTTTCAATGTCGAGAGCGGGCTTGTCGAGGCGCTGGCCGGCGGGCGCAAGGGCAATGGCGGCGATGGCGGTCCAGCGGTGGCGGCGGGGCTCGGCCGCCCGCATGGTGTCGCGGTCGGCCCCGACGGTGCGATCTATATCGGCGACACCGAGAACCACCGCATCCGCAAGCTCACCCGTGAAGGCTGAGCCGTCAGCCTGCGCGGTGCACCACGCCAGCCAGATCGTGCGCCCGGGCGGCGAGCCGACTGCGGCCTTGACGTTACTGGGACCTGAGCTCGATCCGCAGCTATTGTGTTTCCACCACGGGACCGACGATCTCGGCGAGAGCCGATGTGTGGCAGCGCCCAGCCGTAACGGCTGGTTGTACGGGCAGCCGCGTCCAGAATTCTTCAGGCTATCGGCTCGATTCTCGTTGTCACGGCTGCTTGAAGTGCTGCGAGAGATCCTTTCTGACCGGCCCGAAAGATATTCCACGCCTTTATGATTATTCCCGCTCGGGCGAGCTCGTGAATTCGTCCATTATTATTTGCTTTTTGCGAGTGCAAAAGCGCTTGCATGGTGTCGATGATTTGGTATTTACCGTTTCGATCTCCCCGCGTCCACGCCTTAACGAAATCTTTCGCTCGGTTAACGTCCCTCTTAGCAAAATGATAGATCAATGCCGTCATTTGACCCGCGGGGTGAGAAAAATGTTTGTTTATATCGCGCCCGTCTTTGAGGAATGACTTGATGTCTGCGTATTTGTCTCGTGCTAGTTCGAGAACAAATTCGGGTTGCATGGTTGCCCTATTGTATGGGTCGGTGTCCAAAAGGTGTGCCCATCGGATCGCAGCTGCGAGTGTGGAGGAATATTTAAAGCCCGCGATATGTAGTATATCGGCTGGATTTCGGGGTTTTCCGATATCCATTCTGCCGAAGAGATTAGGATCTATCCCAAAGACGACGTGTGTTCGGAACGATTCGCCACTTCGAACAGCTGCCGAGAGCCGGTTTTGGCCGTCTAAAAGACGCCCGTCTGTTCCAAACTTGATCGTATCTCCTGTCAAACCCCATCGATGGTTTGCCATGTCGTCAGCGAACTGCTGAACTTTTCTGGGTTTAGGAGGTCGATTTCGCTCGTTTCTGTGCGCCAAAATCGCCCCGGCAGTTTCCGGATCAATCTCGATGATGACACTGGTTTGTGGCGGATCTTTCAGGAATTTTTCGATTTCAGGGCTAGAAAGGTTAGCGAGAGGTCGCGACGGATCGACCATGATCTAGTGGTTTGACCGAAACAAAAGATTCCGTTGGGTGCGGTGTTCTGCCATGATCCGGGAATGCGGAAGGATGTCGAAGTTTGGCTTGGGCCGGGAGATCGCGAGCGGCTTGAGGCGGTCGTAGCCGAGCGCAACAGCGCCCAGAAACATGTCTGGCGGGCGCAGATCATCCTCGACACGGCCGAAGGCCGCGGCACGGCGGAGATTATGCGCCGGGCCGGGGTCTCAAAGCCGTGCGTGTGGCGCTGGCAGCGCCGCTTCATGGAAGCCGGCGTCGATGGGCTGCTGCATGACAAAACGCGCAAGCCGGGCAAACCGCCGATCCCAAATCCCGTGGTCGCGCAATTGATCGCGCGCACGCTCAGCCCGCCGCCGGGCGAGACCACCCACTGGACCAGCCGGGCGATGGCCAAGGCCATGGGCTTGGCGGTCAGCACGGTGCAGAAAGTCTGGCGCGCCCATGGTCTTGCGCCGCACCGGCTGCGGATCTTCAAACTCAGCCGCGATCCGCAATTCGCCGCCAAAGTGCATGACGTCGTTGGCCTTTACGTCGCCCCGCCGGCGCACAGCCTGGTGCTGTCGATCGATGAGAAGAGCCAGATCCAAGCTCTTGATCGCACCCAGCCGGGCTTGCCGATCAAGAAGGGCCGGGCCGGGACGATGACCCACGACTACATCCGCAACGGCACGACGACGTTGTTTGCGGCGCTCAACGTGCTCGACGGCAGCGTCATCGGGCAATGTATGCAGCGCCATCGGCACCAGGAGTTTTTGCGCTTTCTCAACCGCATCGAACGCGAGATCCCGGCCGGCCGGTTGATCCATGTCATCCTCGACAACTATGGCAGCCACAAGCATCCCAAGGTCCGGACTTGGCTGGCCCACCACCCGCGTTGGACATTTCACTTCACCCCGACCTCGGCCTCCTGGCTCAACGCCGTCGAAGGCTTTTTCGCCAAGCTCACACGCCGCCGCCTCAAACGTGGCGTCTTTCGTTCGCTCGTCGATCTCCAGGCCGCGATCAATCGGTTTCTCGCGGAGCACAATCGCAGCCCAAAGCCCTTCGTCTGGACAGCCAATCCCGATCGGATCATCGCCGCCGCAAGCCGTGGGTACCAAGTGTTAGATTCAATCCACTAG